>CAMTWC010000093.1:0-39107 GCA_947085345.1 uncultured Gammaproteobacteria bacterium
CCGCAGCGGTCCGGTTAGGCGTCGGGGTCGGGCCATCATTCGTTTTGCGACCTCGTTTGCCCCGTGTGCCGCCCCCATCTTCTCGCAGCCAGGGCTTTCATGCTCGGGGGCGAGGAGTCGTCATCATGACTGGTTAGGTGGCCCATGAAAACCCAGAAATACGCCGTCAACCAATACCTGATCGAGAGCGTGCTCTCCAAGGTGCGCGAGGGCGAGATCGCCATCCCCGAAATCCAGCGGCCCTTTGTCTGGGATGCCTCCCAGGTGCGCGACCTGCTGGATTCGCTCTACCAGGGCTTCCCGGTGGGCTACCTGATTGCTGTGGGCCTATTACGAGGGGCTTTGATGGCTACGCATGCACTGCCCGACCAGTTGACCCCTGACAGCGTCCCATTTCTGGCCTGCCTGGATGCCATTTATCAAGACCCTGACACGCAAGTCACGCTCGACTGTACCCAGGTCCGTTTTGTTACCCCTTTCGGCCTATGCCTGATGGCGGCGACATTTGACTGGCTGGAGCAGGAAAACAAGCAAGTTGGGCATGCCGGCTTATCCCCAAGCGTTGGGGGCTACCTGGCACGCATGGACTGCCTGACTGGAGATTTGGCTGAGCCTTTTGTTGGGCCGCGTAACAACCGGGCCGACGCATTGGTTGAGGTGCAGGTGATTTCAGACCGAAGCGAAGCGGATGCAGCCGCCCAGAAACTAGCCCAGGCTTTTGTGGGTCGCCTGCCGGGAACCGATCCACAGGCTGTACCCGACGAAATGACGGGTTTGAAAGCCAGGCGAGGAGGAGGCGCTGGCGTACATATTTACTGAGCTGATCGACAACTCTCTGACACATGGGCGCAAGCACGGGTTCCAGGATGCGAAGGTTTGGGTGGCAGCACAGTATTACCCCACCAAAGATCACATTCGTTTGGCCGTGGTGGATAACGGCTGTGGCCTGCTCCGCTCCCTCAGGAATCACCCCCGGCTGGCCGATAAAACGGATATTGAAGCCATCAAGTTGGCGCTGGAGCCGCGGGTCAGCGGCAATCGGGATGTCGGATTGCTGGATGACAGCCATAACCAGGGCGTGGGTTTGTCGGTGTCCTCGGAGTTGGCGATTCGGGCCGGCGGCCGGGTGGACATCATCTCCGGCCAAGGGGCGGTGAAAAAGCTGAGAAACGCCCTGCACAGCTGGACGGTGCCCGCCTGGCATGGAACGGCAATTGAAATGACTGTGCTCAGGAAACAACTGGGTGGAGTCCGTGTCTCATCGCTAATCCGGGAATTGCCTGGCTATGAGCAGGTAAGTATGCTTAGATTCACCTAGGAATCAGTAAGTTATTTCGTATTGCGGAGGGGAAAACATGGACGCGCATCTGGAATGTTCCAAATATCCCCCACATCATTTTTTCGGCACCCGTTTCATCGGGCAGCAAATGCGTGGGGAACTCGAAGCGCTGCTGGATCGACACCAGAATGTTGAGGTCGATTTCACAGGCTTGAACGCCACCCAGTCTTTCATTGATGAAATGATCGGGGTGCTGGTGTTGCGCTATGGCCCGGCTATTTTGCAGCGCCTGTCTTTCAAGGGCTGTAACGAGGATATCCAGACTATCCTGCATTTCGTCGTGTCCAGCCGCCTCGCTGATCACGAGGCAAGCAGACAAACCTTTACACACTGAGCGTTCTTTGCGGGCAGAGGCCCCTAAGGGCGTCCTGAACAAGTCCTTACATTTGTCATTGCGAGCAAAGCGAAGCAATCCAGTGCTTTGATTGACAAGCGATTTCTGGATTGCCGCGTCGCTGCGCTCCTCGCAATGACGGAATCAATCGGCCGTGGTGGTATCGCCGCTGAGGCGTTAACAACCACGCGCCAAAACCGACCAATCGGCAACCTCCGCGCTCCACAGCCACGCCGCGCCGCGCACGCCGCTGGAATCGCCGTACTTCGGCGGCACCAGCTTGGTGTCGACGCGGTCGGAGAACACGTAGCGCGGCCACAGCCGCGGCACCGTGTCGTACAGACGCTCGATGTTGGAGAGCCCGCCGCCGAGCACGATGACGTCGGGGTCGATGAGGTTGATCACCCCGGCCAGCGCGCGCGCCAGCCGTTCCTCGTAGCGCGCGAGCGTCGCGCTGCAGGGGCCGTAGCCCGCGTTCGCCAGCTGCACGATTTCGTGCGCGGGCAGGTCCTCGCCGCCGTAGCGCACGTGGTCGGCGGCCAGCGCGGGACCGGAGAGCCAGGTTTCGATGCAGCCCTTCTTGCCGCAGTAGCAGGCGGGCGCGGCGTCGAGCTCGCGCGGGCTCGGCCAGGGGTGCAGGATGGCTTCGCCGGTGGCGGGGTGCTGACCGGTGCCGGCGCGGTCGGACGGGGCTGCGGCGAACTGGAAGTAGGGGAGCGGCGAGTGCCCCCACTCGCCGGCGATGGCGTTCACCCCTTTGAGCAGCTGGCCGCGCGCCACCACGCCGCCGCCGACGCCGGTGCCGAGGATGACGCCGAACACCGTATCCGCCCCTGCGGCGGCGCCGTCGACGGCTTCCGACAGCGCGAAGCAGTCGGCATCGTTGGCGAGCCGGATGTTTCGATTCAATGCGCATTCGATATCTTCCTGCAGCGGCCGGCCGTTGAGACAGGTCGAATTGCAGTTCTTCATCAGCCCGCTTGTGGGCGAAATCGCGCCTGGGCTGCCGACGCCGATGCTGCCGCTTTGCCCCAGTTCGGCTTCGGCATGGTGGATGAGCGCGGCAACCGCGGCCACGGTGGCGAGGTAATCGTCCTGCGGCGTCGGCACACGGCGGCGCAGGACTTCCCGGCCGCCGCCGTCGAGCGCGACGAGTTCGATTTTGGTGCCGCCGAGGTCGATGCCGAAACGTAGAGTGGGGGCCACGGTGTAAAATCTCCGGCTATTTAATTTGCGTTGGAATCAACATGGCAGGACATTCGAAGTGGGCCAACATCCAGCACCGCAAGGGGCGCCAGGATGCCAAGCGCGGCAAGATATTCACCAAGCTTATCAAGGAAATCACCGTGGCCGCCAAAATGGGCGGAGGCGACCCCGCGATGAACCCGCGCCTGCGCCTGGCGATCGAGAAGGCCAAGGCCGAGTCGATGCCGAAGGACAACATTGAAAACGCGGTCAAGCGCGGAAGCGGCCAGCTCGAAGGCGTCAACTACGAGGACGTGCGCTACGAGGGCTACGGCATCGGCGGCGTCGCGGTGATGGTCGACTGCCTCACCGACAACAAGACGCGCACCGTCGCCGACGTGCGCCATGCCTTCGTCAAGCACGGCGGCAACATGGGCACCGACGGCTGTGTGGCGTTCCAGTTCAAGCATTGCGGCCAGATCATCCTGGAGCCGGGCGCCAGCGAGGAGGCGGTGATGGAAGCCGCGCTCGACGCCGGCGCCGACGACATCATCCCCAACGAGGACGGCTCGATCGAGGTGCTGACCTCGCCCGATCCCAAGGCCTTCGAGGCGGTGAAGGAGGCGCTGGAAAAGGCCGGCTTCAAGCCGGCGGTGGCCGAGATCACCATGCGTCCCGAGACCGAGACGGAACTCGCCGGCGACGACGCGGTGAAGATGCAGAAGATCCTGGACGCGCTCGAAAGCCTCGACGACGTGCAGGAAGTCTACACCAACGCGGTCTTGCCGGAGTGAGGGTGAGGGGAAAAGCGTGAGGCGTGAGGCGTGAGGCGTGAGGGGCGCAAGCACTACGACCTGATGCTGTGGCAGCGGGCGATGTTGCTCGTCAAGCACGTCTACGAAGTCACGCGTGTTTTTCCAGCCGAGGAGAAGTTCGGACTGATCTCCCATATGCGTCGGGCAGCGGTTTCGGTGCCGAGCAATATCGCCGAAGGCTCGGCGCGGCAAACCAATAAGGAATTCGTTCAGTTTCTGGTCATCGCGCGCGGTTCGCTAAGCGAACTCGATACCCAGTTTCTGTTGGCGAAGGATCTGGCGTTTACGCCAGGACAGCCCGGGCTTGAGAGCCAGATCGACCGCGTTTTCGGATTGCTGGGTGGGCTCCTGAACTCGCTTCAGAACGAAGGCAAGCCATGATCCCTGCCCCGCCCTCTCACCCCTTACCCCTCACGCCTCACGCCTCACGCATTCTCGGCATCGATCCCGGCCTGCGACTCACCGGCTTCGGCGTGATCGAGCAGGCCGGCCAGAAACTTGCCTATGTCGCCAGCGGCGTGATCAAGAGCGGCGAGGGCAGTTTGCCGCAGCGGCTGGGCGTGCTGTTCGCGGGATTGAACGAGGTGATCGGCACCTACCAGCCCGATACCTGCGCGGTCGAAATCGTCTTCGTCAACGTCAATCCGCAGTCGACGCTGCTGCTCGGGCAGGCGCGCGGGGCAGCGATCTGCGCGGCGGTGTCGAATGAGCTGACGGTCGCGGAATACACTGCATTGCAGATCAAGCAGGCGGTGGTTGGCCACGGCAAGGCCGCCAAGGAACAGGTGCAGGAGATGGTCAAGCGCCTGCTGGGCCTGCCGGTCGCGCCGACGGCCGACGCGGCCGATGCGCTGGCCTGCGCCATCACCCACGCACATGGCAGCCGGCTCGGCGCACAATCCACCGCAGGGTATCGCGTCAAGGGTGGACGGCTCGTATGAATCAGGACAACGAATAAGGACAACGCATGATAGGCAGAATTACCGGCACCCTCGCCGCCAAGCAGCCGCCGCAGGTTCTGGTGGACGTGAACGGCGTTGGCTACGAAATCGACGTGCCGATGAGCACCTTCTACACCCTGCCTGCAATCGGCGAGAAAATCAGCCTGCTCACCCATCTGGCGATCCGCGAGGATGCGCACCTGCTGTACGGTTTCGGTAGCGAGATCGAGCGTGCGGCATTTCGCGAGCTGCTGAAGGTGTCCGGAATCGGCGCCAAGACGGCGCTGTCGGTGCTGTCGGGCCTGTCGGTCAACGACCTGTCTGCGGCGATTGCCGCGCAGGAGATCGGCCGCATCGTCAAGGTGCCCGGCATCGGCAAGAAGACCGCTGAGCGCCTGCTGCTCGAACTCAAGGGCAAGCCCGTTTTCGCTGGCGCGATTGCCACTGCGCCGGGAGAGGCGAGCGTGTCTGACGACGTGCGTCAGGCCTTGCTTGCCTTGGGCTACAACGAGAAGGAAGCGGCTGCCGCCATGCAGAAACTGCCGGCCGACCTGCCCGTGTCCGAGGCGATCCGCCAGGCCTTGAAACTGCTGTCCAAGGGGTAAGATGCGCGCATGATCGAAACCGACCGTCTTATTGCCACCGCCGCCGTCAGCCCGCAGGAAGAGCAGATCGAACGCGCGCTGCGGCCGCGCACGCTGGCCGAATACGTCGGCCAGGCGAAGGCGCGCGAGCAGCTCGAAATTTTCATTCACGCGGCGAAAAAGCGCAGCGAGGCGCTCGACCACGTGCTGCTGTTCGGACCCCCTGGGCTGGGCAAGACCACGCTGGCGCACATCATCGCGCGCGAGATGGGCGTCAACCTGCGGCAGACCTCGGGGCCGGTGCTGGAGCGCGCCGGCGACCTCGCGGCCCTGCTGACCAATCTCGAACCCAATGACGTGCTGTTCATCGACGAGATCCATCGACTCAGTCCGGTGGTGGAAGAGGTGCTATATCCCGCGCTGGAAGACTTCCAGATCGACATCATGATCGGCGAAGGCCCGGCGGCGCGCTCGGTCAAGCTTGACCTGCCGCCGTTCACCCTGGTCGGCGCCACTACCCGGGCCGGCATGCTCACCAATCCGCTGCGCGACCGCTTCGGCATCGTGGCGCGTCTGGAGTTTTATACGGCGGAAGAGCTCGGCCACATCGTGCATCGCTCGGCCGGGTTGCTGCAGATGAATCTGGAAGAAGCGGGCGCGCTGGAAATCGCCCGCCGCTCGCGCGGCACCCCACGCATTGCGAATAGATTATTGCGGCGGGTGCGCGACTACGCCGAGGTGAAGGCCGAAGGCCACGCCACCGGCGCAGTCGCCGACGCGGCGCTGGTGATGCTGGATGTTGACCGCGCCGGGCTCGACGTCATGGACCGCAAGCTCTTGTCGGCGGTGGTCGAGAAATTCATGGGCGGCCCGGTCGGGCTGGATAACCTCGCCGCCGCCATCGGCGAGGAGCGCGACACCATCGAGGACGTGCTCGAGCCTTTTCTCATCCAGCAGGGCTACCTGCAACGCACCCCGCGCGGGCGCATCGCCACGCCGCTGGCCTACCGCCACCTTGGTTTTGCCACCCCGTCCGGCGAGCCTGGCGCGGATCTTTTCTGAGCATGGCGTTTCACTGGCCGGTTCGCGTCTACTGGGAAGACACCGATGCGGGCGGCGTGGTGTACTACGCCAACTATCTCAAGTTCATGGAACGCGCGCGCAGCGAATGGCTGCGCGCATTAGGGTTCGAGCAGGATGTGCTGCGCGACGAGGCAGGAGTGGTGTTCGTGGTGCGGCGGGTGGAAATCGATTACCTGTCGCCGGCGCGCTTCAACGATGCGCTCGACGTGTCGGTCGGCCTGCACGAAGCCGGGCGCGCCAGCCTCGCCGTGCGGCAGGAACTCATGCGGGCTTCCACCTGTCTCGCAGTAGCCGTGGTCACGCTGGCCTGCGTCGATGCGGTGAATTTCAAACCCGTTAAAATGCCCGCAACGATTCTTCAGGCACTGACCCACACGACGTGAATCCAGAACTCAGCCAGGACCTTTCGCTACTTCACCTCATCCTCAACGCCTCGGTGCCGGTGCAGCTCGTCATGCTGCTGCTGCTGGGGGCGTCGCTGATGTCATGGTGGTTCATCTTCATCAAGCTGTTTGCGCTGAAGCGCGCCCTGCGCGTGACCGACCGCTTCGAGCGCGAATTCTGGGCCGGCGGCGACATCAACGCCATGTACCAGCGGGTGGCGGCAGAGCGTGAGGAGGCGGGCGAGATGGAGCGCATCTTCGAAGCGGGATTCCGCGAATTCATGAAGCTGCGGCAGCAGACCGGGCTGTCGCTCAACGTCATCATCGACGGCACCCGCCGCGCCATGCGCGCGACCTACCAGCGCGAACTCGACAACATGGAGTCGCACCTGTCGTTTCTCGCCACCGTCGGCTCGGTGTCGCCCTACGTCGGCCTGTTCGGCACTGTGTGGGGCATCATGATCGCCTTCATGGGGCTGTCGAGCGTGGCGCAGGCCACGCTGGCGCAGGTCGCGCCCGGCATCGCCGAAGCCCTGATCGCCACCGCCATGGGCCTGTTCGCCGCCATCCCCGCGGTGGTCGGCTACAACCGCTACACCCACGACATCGACCGCCTGGCCAACCGCATGGAAAGCTTCATGGAGGAGTTTTCCAACATCCTGCAGCGGCAGGTCACAGCCCAGTCGGTGTAAACACATGGCGCGCACCCGCAAACAGGTCGCCCAGATCAACGTCGTGCCCATGATCGACGTGATGCTGGTGCTGCTGGTGATCTTCATGGTGACTGCACCCTTCATCAACCCCGGCCAGGTCGAACTGCCCAGCGTCGGCAGGACGGCGCAGACGCCGCCGCAGCCGCTCGAAGTCATCATCAAGGAATCGGGCGAATACCGGCTGCGCGACCGTGCGGCGGGTGGTGAAGATCGGGTGGTGGCGAAGTCGGCGCTGGCAGCCGAAGTCGCCGCCCTGCATCGTGCCGCGCCGGACCAGCCGGTGGTCATCGCGGCGGACAAGAATGTCCGCTACGAGGAAGTGATGCATACGATGACGATTTTGCAGCAGGCGCAGATCACCCGCATCGGCCTGCTCGCCCGCCCGGCGCCATGAACCTTCCGGCAGACGGGCCTTTCGTCTCCCGCCCCGCCCCCAAACTCGCAGCCGGCGCCCTGGCATTGGGCGTGCATGTGCTGTTTGCACTGCTGCTGGTGTTCGGCGTGTCGTGGCAGATCCGGCAGCCTGCGCCGGTGATGGTCGATTTGTGGGAGGCCCTGCCGTCGCCGCCCCCAGCCTCCAGGCCGCGACCTGAACCCATGAAAGCCCCCGAGCCGGTCAAGGCCCCGCCCGTAGCCAAGCCGGTGGTGAAAGCGCCGTCGCCGGTCAAGGCACCCGACATCGCACTGGAAAAAAAGAAGGCCGAGGCCGAGCACCTGAAAAAGCTGCAGGCCCTGCAGCAGGCCGAAGAGAAGGCCCGCGCCGAGGCGGCCAGAAAGGCGCATGAAAAACAGCTGGCGGAACAGAAAAAACGCGAACTACTGCGTCAGATGGAAGAAGAGGATTTGATGCGGCGCATGGCCGACGAGGAAGCGGCCAACGCAGCGCGTCAGGCCCAATTGGCCGAAGCGCGCGCGGCGGCCAGCAAGCGCCAGGCCGAGGTGGCGAGCGTCGTCGGACAGCACCGCGACCTGATCAGCGCCAAGGTACGCGGCAACACCCGCCTGCCCGACAACCTGAAAGGCAATCCCGAAGTGCGCTGTCTGGTGAAGCTTCTGCCCACTGGCGAGGTTCAGAGCGTGCGCCTGACGCAATCGAGCGGCAACGCCGCGTATGACGAGGCGGTGATGCGCGCCATCGAAAAATCGTCTCCCCTGCCGCTGCCGGCCGACCGCGAGGCACGCGCCGCATTCGTGCCGGAACTTTCCTTCGTTCATCGCCCCAAAGAGTGAGCGCGGCGGTTGCCCGCGCATGATTCTGCATGCGCCCGGAACGAGGCGGCGTGCGGTGTTCGCGGGCAAGGCCACTGGTCGCCTATGCTAGACTTGCCTGTCAATCAAGCAAATTGATCGAGATATCCGTCCTTATGCTGCGTGCCGTTCTGCTGTTTCCCCTGGTCTGCCTCGCATTGCTGAGTGCGCCGTTTGCCGCGCGCGCCGCGATGGAAATTGAGGTGGTCGGCGGTGCGGCCAGCCAGATCGCGGTGGCCATGGTGCCCTTTCAGGCCGCACCGGGACAGCCGGTGCCGGCGCTGACCGAGATCGCAGGAAATGACCTCGAACGCAGCGGCCAGTTCAGACGGGTGGATGTCGGCGGCGCGCAGCAACCGTTTTCGCCCACCCAGGTCAATTACGATTTCTGGCGCGGCAAGAGCGCGGACGCCCTGGTGATCGGCCAGGTGGCCGCGCTGCCCGGCGGCCGCTTCGAGGTCCGCTTCTATCTGCTGGATGCGGTCAAGCGGACGCAGCTTGCGGCCTTCAGCTACAACATTTCTGCGGCGCAGTGGCGCGCCACGGCCCACCAGATTGCCGACATCGTGTACGAAAAGCTGACCGGCATTCCGGGCGCGTTCAGCAGCCGCATCGCCTATGTGCAGAAGCAGGGCAAGCGCTATGAGTTGCGGGTGGCCGATGCCGACGGTCAAAACCCGCGCACCGTCGTGCGCTCCACCGAGCCGGTGATTTCGCCCAGGTTCTCGCCCGACGGCGCGCGCATAGCGTACGTGTCGTTCGAGGACAAAAAGCCGGTGGTGTATGTGCAGTCGCTGCAGGATGGTGGCCGCCGCAAGGTCGCGGCATTCAAGGGCTCCAATTCCGCACCCGCCTGGGCGCCCGACGGCAAGCGTCTGGCAGTGGTGCTGACGCGCGATGAGGCTTCGCAGATTTATCTGATCAATGCCGACGGCAGCGGGCTCACACGCCTGACCCGCGGTGGCAGTCTCGACACCGAGCCGGTGTTCTCGCCCGATGGACTGACCCTCTACTTCACGTCCGACCGCGGCGGAAACGCACAGATTTATCAGATGCCGGCCAGCGGCGGCGAGCCGCGGCGGGTGAGCTTCAGCGGCAGCTACAATGTCTCCCCTGCGATCAGCCCGGACGGGCGGTATCTGGCCTATATCAGCCGTGATGAAGGCCGTTTTCGGGTGGTGCTGCACGAGCTGGCCTCGGGCCAGATCCGTGTGCTGACCGATACCGCACGCGACGAATCGCCCAGTTTTGCGCCGAACGGCCAGGCGGTGCTGTATGCCACGGTGCAGGGCGGGCGTGGCATTCTCGGTACCGTGAGTGTGGATGGAAAAACGCGTGCGCGCCTCTCCGAATCCGGGGTGGACGCGCGCGAACCGGCCTGGGGGCCGTAGGGAGTGAGGTCGCTCAGCTTGCAGGGTTGCGTAAACTGAGCGGCATGTATTGAGTTTTTTATTCATTGAAAAGAGGAGAGACAAATGAACAAGGTTTTATGGCCCATGCTGCTTGCACTGACCCTGTCCGCGTGCGGTACTACCGGCGGCACCCCCGCGACCGTTGAAGACCGTACCGGCGGCACGACTGCCGCCACGGCGGCCAAGCCGGCCGGCGTTGAAAGCACCGGCGTGAGCGGCACCGGCGTGGCGGGCAGCGCGCTGTCCGGCGACGCGGGCGATCCGCGCAAGAACCCGGCCAGCCCCTTGTCCAAGCGCAGCATTTATTTCGATTTCGACAGCTTCGTTGTGAAAGACGAATATCGCCCGATGCTCGAAGCGCATGCCGGCTACCTGATGTCGAAACGCGATGCGCGCGTCATCCTGCAGGGTCATGCCGACGAGCGCGGCAGCCGCGAATACAACCTGGCGCTGGGGCAGAAGCGCGCCGAAGCGGTACGCAAGGTGCTGGCCGTGCTGGGGGTGAATGACGCACAGATGGAAGCGGTCAGCTTCGGCGAGGAAAAGCCGCGCAACCCGGCCAGCACCGAAGAGGCGTATGCCGAAAACCGCCGCACCGATGTGGCCTATGGCGACGAGTAAGGGCCTGATGCGGCGCCACGGCCTGATACTCGCTTCCGTGCTTGCGTTCGCGCTGGCGCAGCCGGCGTGGGCGCTGTTCGGCGTGACCGAACTGGGCAACGAGGTGAAGGCGCTGCAGCAGAAGGTGGATGCGATCGACGCGCGACTCGGCAAGCTGGAAGCTGCGATGCAGGACAAACAGCAACTGCTGAACCTGCTGAAGGAAGTGGAAACGCTGAAGGCCGAGCTCGCCAGGTTGCGCGGTCAGTCCGAAATTCAGGTGCATCAACTGGACACGCTGGGCAAGCGGCAAAACGACCTGTATGCCGATCTCGACCAGCGCGTCGCGGGCCTCGCCAAGGCGGCCAAGGCCGAGGCTGCACAAGCCGCGCCGGCAGCGGCGCCGTCTGCTGCCGCTGCGGCAGGCAATCCGCCGCAGCTCGACCCGCTCGTTGAATCGCGCAGCTACGAAGCGGCGCTCGCCCAGTTTCGCGAAGCCAATTACCCGGCTGCCATCGTCGGGTTCAACGGCTTTCTCAAGGCCTATCCCGAGAGCACGCTGGCGTCCAACGCGCAATACTGGATCGGTTATTCGTATTACGCGATGAAGGACTACAAAACCGCACTGGCGCATCAGCAAAAACTGTTGCTTGTCTATCCTGCCAGCAACAAGGTGCCCGACGCCTTGCTGAACATCGCCACCAGCCAGTTGGCGCTGGATGACGCTGCCGGCGCCCGCAAGACGCTCGAAGAACTGGTGGCCAAGCATCCCGGCACCCAGGCCGCCACCCTGGCCGCCCGTCGGCTGTCCACCCTCAAGTAAGCCGCATGTCCGTGTCACTCACGCTCCGTTTAACGGAGGTGTTTCTTTCCCTGCAGGGCGAAACCAGCCGCACCGGCCTGCCGACCGTGTTTATCCGTCTGGCGGGTTGCCCGCTGCGCTGCCGCTGGTGCGACACCCCCTACAGCTTTCAGGGTGGCGAAACCGTCACCCTGAGTGGGCTGCTGGCGCGCGTGGCGAACTTTGGCGTGCCGACCGTATGCGTCACCGGCGGCGAGCCGCTGGCGCAGAAGAACTGCCTGCCGCTGCTGACCGCGCTGTGCGACGCCGGCTATTCGGTGTCGCTGGAAACCAGCGGCGCGCTCGATGTCAGCGAAGTCGATCCGCGGGTGTCGCGCATCGTCGACATCAAGCCGCCGGCGTCCGGCGAGGACGCGCGCAACCGGTGGGAGAACATCACCCATCTCACGCCGCACGACGAAATCAAGTTCGTGCTGGCCGACCGCGCCGACTACGAGTGGGCGCGCGAGGTGCTGCGCGAACAGAAGCTCGCGCAGGTCTGCCCCGTCCTGTTTTCGCCGGTGCAGGGCGAGCTGCCGCCGGCGCAGCTGGCCGAGTGGATTCTCGCCGACCGGCTGCCGGTGCGGATGCAGGTGCAACTGCACAAGGTGTTGTGGGGCAACACGCCCGGCACATGAAGACCGCGGTCATCCTGCTCTCCGGCGGCCTCGATTCCGCCACCGTGCTCGCCATTGCGCGCGAGGCGGGCTACGCCTGCCATGCGCTGAGCCTCGATTACGGCCAGCGCCATACCGTCGAGCTGGCCGCCGCCGCGCGCGTGGCGAAAAGCCTCGGCGCCGTCGAGCACCGGGTGATACGACTGGGGCTGGGCGACATCGGCGGCTCGGCGCTGACCGACGACGCCATCGCCGTGCCCGAAAGCCCGACTACGGGCATCCCTGTCACCTACGTACCCGCGCGCAACACCGTGATGCTGGCGCTGGCGCTCGCCTGGGCCGAGGTGCTGGGTTCACGCGACCTCTTCATCGGCGTCAATGCCGTCGATTATTCCGGCTACCCCGATTGCCGCCCCGAGTTCATCGCAGCCTTCGAGCGCATGGCCAACCTCGCTACCCGCGCCGGTGTCGAGGGCGCGCTGCTGCGCATCCATGCGCCGCTGCAGCATCTGTCGAAGGCCGAGATCATCCAGCGCGGCATCGCCCTCGGCGTCGACTACGCGCAGACGGTGAGCTGCTACCAGGCCGATGCCGACGGGCGCGCCTGCGGCCTGTGCGATGCCTGCCGCCTGCGCCGCCAGGGCTTCGAGCAGGCCGGGGTGGCCGACCCGACGGCGTACCGGTAAGCATGTCCGCACAGCCTCTGTCGTGCTGCAGTGGGCGAAATCCGCACGCGGCACTTTACCCGGCTCGCGGACTTCGGCTATAATCTCGCGCTTTCGCGGATAGGGCGATTCAGCCACATCCCGGGTCGGTAGCTCAGCCGGTAGAGCAGCGGACTTTTAATCCGTTGGTCGCGAGTTCGAATCTCGCCCGACCCACCAGATCCAATCAAAAAGCCACGGTTCGCCGTGGCTTTTTGATTGGATCGGCCCGGGTGACGGAAAATGTCACCTCGTGCCGCATAGAGGCAGGGGCAGTCCGAGCGGCAGCCTGGTCTACGCTACGGCCACAATGCCGCCTCTATGTGAAACATAAGCAGATACAAGGCGTTCCAGCCTCTCTGCTAATTTTTCCAGGAACAATCTAAAGTTGGCACAGCCCCTGCACGTTAATGAGCCAGACACGGGAGGCTCGTGTTCAACATGCCAAACTCAAGGAGATTTGAAATGCGTAAATTACAACAAGGTTTCACCCTGATCGAACTGATGATCGTGGTGGCGATTATTGGTATTCTGGCGGCGATTGCAATTCCTGCATATTCCGATTACCAGGCCAAATCGAAAGTAACGGCGGGGCTGTCTGAAATTTCCGCTGGGAAAACCGCATTCGAGGGGGTTGTTAATGACGGGGGTACGGTAAGCGCTCCGGCTGATGTTGGTTTGCAGACAACGACCGGAAACTGTACTATTAAAACCACTGCCTCGACTATTGAATGTACGATCGAGAATGCGCCATCCCAAGTTAACGGCAAAACGATTACCTGGACGCGCGATACAACTACCGGCGTATGGTCTTGCGCAACAACCGCACCCAAGAAATACGCTCCGAAAACCTGCCCCGGTGTTTGATAGCCTGTAGCAGTAGACCAAAGAAAAAGCCTCCTTATGGAGGCTTTTTTCTGGTGCGCCCAGTATGTTCCAACCGCACCTGCAAACGCAGCGGGACTTTGTGGGAGGGGCGCTACCGTGCGACGGTGGTGGATAGCGAGGCTATCTGCTGACGCTCATGCGCTACATCGAGCTGAATCCGGTCCGGGCGGGCATGGCTGCAGCGCCTCAGGATTATCCGGGGTCGAGCTATCGGCGCAACGCGCTGGACGAGGGCGGGCCGAATGCGGACTGGCTGCTGTCGCATGAGGAATATACGCGGCCAGGGTTGGATGATTTGGCCAGGTAAACGGCTTATCAGGCGCTATTCGCTTCGGCGATCGATCAGGGTGATCTTGCGGAAATCCGCGACTGCACGCACAAGGGCTGGGCGCTGGGCGGGGAGCGGTTCAGGGCCGCAATCGAGGCATTGGGAAAGAGGCAGGCGGCGTCCAAGGGGGGCGGCCACGGAAGGGAAAATAATCGGGGGTGCCCCCTGTTCCGTTTCCCCCTGGTCAATGTGTTATCTGGCGATACCCAAGAACACCGCCAGACAACGCCCAACTTCAAGCATTATTTCATCACTGGCCGAACCAAATACCTCACCCAGTTTGTCCCGCTTCACGGTCATGGCTTTATCCACCATCACCTGCGACGGTTTTTGCATGTTGTTTATCTTGTCTGGTTGAACGGTTACGCGAAACAACGGCGCATCAACCAACGTGCTCGACACAAGCAAGACGGTCACGGTTGCGTGCTCGTTGAATTGGTCGGACTGGATCACAAGGGCGGGTCTTGGCTTGCCAAAATCGCCTTGCATGGCGATGGTCACGAAGTTACCCCGATTCATGCTGTCCAGCCATCTGCATCGGACAAGGCTTCATCCATGAAATCCATCATTTCCACGTCTGCCATATCAGCCTGAGCGGCCAGTTTTGACTGACGTCGGCACTCTGCGGCAAAGCCTGGCCGCCTCGTATCCGGCACCCAAATTTGAATAGGACGAAGTCCGGCCCTGCGTAGCGCATCACGCCGCTTTTGTACGCGTGCAGAAACAGGGGTGGCCATAGTAAAGTTTCCTCATCTTGAGTGTTACATGTAGCACCGTAGCACGCAAAAACGTTACATGCAACAGATGGGCGGTTAGGGGGCCAGGCAATCACCTGGTTATTCCGTTGCCCTCAAGGTCTTTTGAATGATTTCCTGGGCGAAGCCACGGCTTAGCATGAAGCGGATTTGTTTCGCTTTCTCGGCCGCATCGGCTGGCGGGGTGCCGAATTTCTTCTGCCACACTTCACGTGCGCGTTCAAGTTCGCTGTCGCGGTAGTCGCTCAATACCGCTTCAACGATGGAATCGGGTACGCCGCGCTGGCGCAGGTCATAGGCGAGCTTGACGCTGCCGGTGCGCGCGCGGTGGTCGGCCACGTAGCTTTCGGCAAAGCGGCGGTCTGACAGCCAGTTCTTGGCCTCAAATTCATCGAGCATCGGGGCGATGTTCTCGACGGCGAATCCTGCCTGTCCGAGCTTGCGGGCGAGTTCCGCGCGGCTGTGCTCGCGCCGTGCCAGCAGGCGCAGGGCGCGCTCGCGCAGGTCGCCGGGTTCAGGCGTCGACTTCATCCTCGACCGTCACGGTGGGGTTGTTGACGCCGACGGCGGAGCGGACCCTGGCTTCGATTTCCTGCGCGATTTCCGGGTGCTCCTTCAGGTATTCGCGCGCGTTGTCCTTGCCCTGGCCAATCTTCTCGCCGTTGTAAGCATACCAGGCGCCGGACTTGTCGACGAACTTGTGGGCGACGCCGAGCTCGATGATTTCGCCTTCGCGCGAGATGCCCTGGCCGTAGAGGATGTCGAAGAAGGCTTCCTTGAACGGCGGCGAGACCTTGTTCTTGACGACCTTGACCTTGGTTTCGTTGCCGATGATTTCGTCGCCCTTCTTGATGGCGCCGATCCGGCGGATGTCGAGGCGGACCGAGGCGTAGAACTTGAGCGCGTTGCCGCCGGTGGTGGTTTCGGGATTGCCGAACATGACGCCGATCTTCATGCGGATCTGGTTGATGAAGATGACGAGCGTGTTGGTGCGCTTGATGTTGGCGGTTAGCTTGCGCAGCGCCTGGCTCATCAGGCGGGCCTGCAGGCCCATGTGCGAGTCGCCCATTTCGCCTTCGATTTCGGCCTTGGGGGTGAGCGCGGCGACCGAGTCGATCACCACCACGTCGACCGAGCCGGAGCGCACGAGCATGTCGGCGATTTCCAGTGCCTGTTCGCCGGTGTCGGGCTGCGAGACCAGCAGGTTGTCGACGTCGACGCCGAGCTTGCCGGCATAGTTGGGGTCGAGCGCGTGTTCGGCGTCGATGAAAGCGGCAGTGCCGCCCATTTTCTGCATTTCGGCGATGACCTGCAGGGTCAGCGTGGTTTTGCCGGACGATTCCGGACCGTAAATTTCGACCACGCGGCCGCGCGGCAGGCCGCCGACGCCCAGCGCGATGTCGAGTCCCAGCGAGCCGGTGGAGACGGCCTGGATGTCGCGCGACACGTCGTGGTCGCCCAGGCGCATGACCGAACCCTTGCCGAACTGCTTGTCGATCTGGCTCAGCGCTGCGCTGAGCGCCTTCATCTTGTCTTCGGTCATGGTGCTGGGGTTGGCCATGTTGCGTCTCCTGATTGGGTTGCGATGGCTGAACTTTAGGTTGTATTCTTTCTCATGTCAATAAAAAATATCATCTACATATAAAGGATTAACTTTTTATTTTTATTTGCGCGGCGGCTGCCTATAATTCCCCGAAGTGAACCGCCCGGCCGGAGCAAGCGAGATGATTCCAAAAGAGAAAATGCGCCTGGACGTGAAATGGGCGACGCGCCAGCGGCTGCAGTACATCGAGGTCATGGTGTGGTACACCGGCGTGGTGACCCGCAGCGACGTCGCCCGCGCCTTCGGCCTGTCCGACCCGGCTGCGACCAAGGATCTCAAGCTCTACAGCGATCTGGCGCCCGGCAACCTGGTCTACAACCACAGCGTGTTCGGCTTCGTGCCGGGCGACGGCTTTAGCGCCGTGTTTGCCGATCTGGCGCCCGCTGCCGCGCTACCCGTCATCGCCGCCAACCTGGCGGTGGCGAACGGGCCTTACGGGGATGAGCTGATATACGGCCTGCCGACCGCTACGCTGCCGCTGCCCGTGCGCCTGCCCAGCCAGCAGACCCTGGCGCAGATCACCCGCGCCATCCACGGCCGGCGCAAGCTGCGCGTCAGCTACCGTTCCCTGTCCCGGCGCGAGAGCGGGGCGGAGCGGGTGATCGAGCCGCATACCCTGGTCAATACCGGGCTGCGCTGGCATGTGCGGGCGTATAGCGAGGACACCTGCGATTTCCGCGATTTCGTGCTATCGCGAATTACCGGGGCGCAATGCCTGGATGTGCCGGCCGAATCCGGCGAGCAGTACGACGACGACTGGGTGGAATCGGTCAGCCTGAGCCTGGCGCCCCACGCCGGGCTCGATGCGGCCCGGCGCGAGAGCCTGCTGCTGGATTACGGCGCGAGCGGGGACGTTATCGAGGTGAATGTGCGGCGTGCGCTGCTCGGCTACGTCCTGCAGCGCCTCAGCGTCGACACCACGCCGGACCATACGCTGAACCCGAACGCCTATCAGTTGATGCTGCTGAACCGCGACGAGATCGAACCGTTCGCGGCCTGGGCGTTTAGGTAGCGGAGAGCCCAAGTTATCGCTCAGCGCCCCACTCTCGACTCACCGCGCTCAGCTCCCCGCTCCAAATTCAAGCAATCAGCTCGATCAAGCCGCGCAGGGCCGCCGCCACCGCGCGCGAGCGGATTTCCTCGCGGTCGCCGTCGAGGCGGCAGGTGGACGACATGACTGTGCCGTCCGCCAGCGCCCAGCCGTAACAGACGAGGCCGACGGGTTTTTGCGGGGTGCCGCCGCCGGGGCCGGCGATGCCGGTGACGGCGAGCGCCGCCTGGGCGTGGCTCTTGGTCAGCGCGCCTGCCGCCATGGCGCTGGCGGTTTCCTCGGAGACGGCACCGTGGGCGGCCAGGGTTTCGGCGGGCACGCCGAGCATCTCGGTTTTGGCGGCATTGGCATAGGTGATGAAGCCGCGCTCGAACCAGTGCGAACTGCCGGGCAGCGAGGTCAGCACCTGCCCGATCCAGCCGCCGGTGCAGGATTCGGCGGTGGCGAGCATCCAGCCGCGCGCGCGCAGTTTGTCGCTGAGTTCAATGGCGAGTTGGTTCAGTTCTTCGTCGCTTACACGAGCCATTGCAGTCCCTTGATGACGGCAATTGCATAGCCTGCCGCCAGAAGATCGTCGAACATCACGCCGAAGCTGTTTTTCAGGTGCGTGTCGGCCAGCCGGATCGGCCAAGGCTTCAGGATATCGAACAGGCGGAACAACGCAAACGCCAGCGCAGTCCACAGCCAGCCGACCGGGGTAAACAGCAGAACGAGCGCGAAGGCGACGATCTCGTCCCACACCATGCCGCCGTGATCGGCGACGCCGAGCGCGCGGCCGGTGCGGCCGCAGGCCCAGATGCCAAGCAGGAAGGCGGCGATCAGCAGAATGATGCGGTTCGGCAGGTCGGGTGCGGCGGCTTCGATCAGCCAGAACAGCGGCAGTCCGAGCAGGGTGCCGACGGTCCCGGGCGCCCTGGGCGAGAGCCCGCTGCCGAAGCCGAAGGCGATCAGGTGCGCCGGATGCGCGAACAGGAATTTGAAGTCAGGACGCGAAGTGGTCATAGCCGGTGTGTTCGAAGGGCAAGGGCCGGCCGTCGGTGCCGATCACTGTCAACCCGGATTCGGCGGTGATGCGGCCGATGCGCGTCACCGCGACGCCCACAGACTGCGCGGCGGCTGCCACCGCGTCACGCCGGTCGGCGGGGGCGGTGAAGCAGAGTTCGTAGTCGTCGCCGCCCGCCAGCAGGCAGTCGCGTGCAACCGCTTCATGCAGATAATCCTGCACCATCGGCAGCGTCGGCAGGGCGGCGAACTCGAGCCTCGCCCCGATAGGGCTGGCGCCGACCTGCGAGCGTTCCAGGATATGCCCGAGATCGCCCAAGAGGCCGTCTGAAATGTCGATCGCGCTGGTCGCGATGCCGCGCAGCGCGATGCCGAGTTCCACCCGCGGCGTCGGCAGGTAGAGCGCGGGCAGCACCCTGGCAGCGTCGATCTGCTCCATGAACAGGCGCCCCTGGCGATAGGCCAGCGCCAGCGCCGCCGAGCCGATCACGCCGGACACCCAGACGTCGTCGCCGGCCTGCGTGCCGTCGCGGCGCAGCGCCTGCCCCGGTGGCACTTCGCCCATCACCGTGATGCTGATCGTCAGCGCGCCGCGCGTGGTGTCGCCGCCGACCAGCTCAATCCCGTGCTGGTCGGCCATGCGAAAAAAACCGCGCGCAAACGCAGTGAGCCAGGCGTCGTTTTCTTCAGGCAGGGCGATGGCGAGCGTCGCCCAGCGCGGCGTCGCCCCCATCGCGGCCAGATCGGACAGGTTCACAGCCAGCGACTTGTGGCCGATGCCGGCGGGGCTGTCCTGCGGCGAGAAATGGCGGCCTTCGAGCAGCATGTCGGACGATACCGCCAGCTGCATGCCCGGCGTCGGCGCCAGCAGCGCGCAGTCGTCGCCCACGCCCAGCACCGCGCCGGGGGTGGCGCGGGTGAAGTGTTTGGCGATGAGGTCGAATTCCATCGGGTGAAGGGTGAAGGGTGAAGGGTGAAGGGTGAAGGGTGAAGGGTGAGGGGTGAGGTTATGCTGCGGTCGCCAGCACTCCTTCCTCACGCCTTACTCCTTACGCCTCGCCGCCGCAATTTCCACCGCGCGCACGTCCAGCGCCAGCTTGTCGAGCACGCCGTTGATGTATTTGTGGCCGTCGGTGCCGCCGAATTTCTTTGCCAGTTCGACGCCTTCGTTGATGGCGACGCGCCATGGCACGTCGGGGCAGTGCAGCAGTTCATACGCGCCGATGAGCAGGATGCCGCGCTCGATGGGCGAGAGCTCGGCGAGCGGGCGGTCGAGCAGGGGCGTGATGCGCGAGCTCAGCATGTCCTCCTCTTTCAGCACGCCGTAGAGCAGGGTGCGGAAATAGGCCTCGTCGGCGCGCTTGAACTGTTCATCTTCCTTCAGGTTGGCGGCGATCAGGGTGACGTCGGCGCCGCCGACCAGCCAGGCGTACACGCCCTGCAGGGTGAATTCGCGTGCGGTTTTGCGGGAACCGGCCATCTCAGAGGCGCTTCAGCAGGTTGGCCATTTCGATCGCCACGCGGGCGGCGTCGCGGCCTTTTTCGGCCATGCGCGCGTGCGCTTGTTCTTCGGTGTCGACGGTTAGGATCGCGTTGGCGATCGGCACGCCGGTTTCCAGCTGCACGTCGAGAATGCCGCGCGCGGATTCATTCGACACAATTTCAAAGTGGTAGGTGTCCCCGCGCACCACCGCACCGATGGCGATCAGGGCGTCGTAATTTCCGGATTGCGCCATTTTCTGCAGCGCCAGCGGATGCTCCAGCGCGCCGGGCACGTCGACCAGCAGCACGTCATCCTTGGCGACGCCGAGGCGGGCCAGCTCGATTTCGCAGGCTGACAACAAGCCCTCGCAGATGTCCTTGTTGAAGCGGCTCATGACGATACCGATTTTGAGTCCGCTGCCCTGATAGACGGGGTCGAGCTCGAAGATGTCGTCGGTGATTCCCATGATGCGTTCCTTTTTAATAGGGTTTTTCAGAATAGCCGGTGACTTCCAGCCCGAAGCCGTCCATCGCGGGCATTTTGCGCGGGCTGGCCAGCAGCTTCATTTTGCCGACGCCGAGGTCGCGCAGGATTTGCGCGCCGATGCCGTAATCGCGCAGGTCGTACTTGCGGCCGGCACTCGCCGCCGGATTGATGCGGGCTGGATTAACACGAGCGAGCAGCGCGTCGGCGGTCTCCGGTCGATGCAGCAGCACGATGACGCCGGACTGCGATTCGGCGATGCGTTCCATTGCGCCCAGGATCGGCCACGAGTGGCCGCCGCCGGTGACGTCGAGAAAATCCATCACCGAGATCGGCTCGTGCACGCGCACCAGGGTTTCGCGGTCGGCATGAATCTCGCCCTTGACCAGCGCAAGATGGGTTTCGCCGGCGCACTTGTCGCGGTAGGCGATCAGGCGGAAGGCGCCATACACGGTCTGGATCAGGCGGTCGGCGGCGCGTTCGACCAGGCTTTCGGTCTGGTTGCGGTAATGGATGAGATCGGCGATGGCGCCGATTTTCAAGCCGTGCTCCTGCGCGAACGGAACCAGGTCGGGCAGGCGCGCCATGGTGCCGTCGTCCTTGAGGATTTCGCAGATGACGGAAGCCGGTTCCAGTCCGGCCAGCCCCGCCAGGTCGCAGCCGGCCTCGGTGTGCCCGGCGCGCACCAGCACGCCGCCGGGCTGCGCGCGCAGCGGGAAGATGTGGCCGGGTTGGATGATGTCGGTCGGTTTGGCGTTCTTCTTCACCGCGGCCTGGATCGTCACCGCACGGTCGGCGGCTGAGATGCCGGTGGTCACACCTTCGGCTGCCTCGATCGACACGGTGAATGCGGTGCCGTGCGGCGTCTGGTTGTCGTTCACCATCTGCTTCAGGCCGAGCTGGCGGCAGCGGTCGTCGGTCAAGGTCAGACAGACCAGGCCGCGCCCGTATTTCGCCATGAAGTTGATCGCGTCGGGAGTGACGTGCTCGGCGGCCATGACGAGATCCCCTTCGTTTTCGCGGTCTTCCTCGTCGACCAGCACGACCATGCGGCCGGCCTTGAGTTCTTCGATAATTTCCAGGGTGGGGGCGAGGCTCATCAGTCGTAGGGCTCGTTAATGGTTAATCTGGGCAAACGTTGCTGCGTATTCGGGATGGATGCAAGGCGCGAGGGGCGGCGAATGGTTATTCCATTCGCAAGCCTCGCAACGCCGCAGATGCCCGAATACGCAGCAGCCCTCCGGGCTGGGGCCGCTTTTGGCGCATACCGGTGTTGAAAGCCGCTTGTTGTGAGTGACACAACCGCGCGTCTCGCGCCCTGGTCTGCACCAAAATCGACCCCAGCGTATGCCCAGATTAACCATTAACGAGCCCTTGGTCCGTTGTGTGGGTGAATTGCATCATGCGCTCAACATAGCGCGCGATCATGTCGACTTCCAGGTTGACGCGGCTGCCCGTTTGCAGGTGCTTGAGCATGGTCATGGCCAGCGTATGGGGAATGAGGTTCAGTGCAAAACGTGCGCCATCCACCTTGTTGACCGTCAGCGACACGCCGTTCACCGTGATCGAGCCCTTGCGGATAATGTAGCGTGCAAGTGCGGGGGGCGCATCGATTTCCAGCAGATGCGATTCGCCCGTCGGCGCGAAGCGATGCACCGTGCCGATGCCGTCGATATGCCCGGATACCAGATGGCCGCCCAGTCGATCGGCCAGCCGCAGCGCCTTCTCCAGATTGACCTCGGCGCCCGGCATGAAGCCCGCCGTGACGCGCAGGGTTTCGGCGGAAACGTCGACGGTAAAGCTGTCGGATGTCAGCGCCACGGCAGTCAGGCACACGCCGTTGACCGCGATGCTGTCGCCGATGGCGACGTCTGAAAAATCCAGGCCGCCGCCGAGGATGACCATGCGCGCGTCGGCACCGTGTGCTTCGTATTCGTGGATGCGGCCGATGGATTGGATGATGCCGGTGAACATGCGTGTAAAGGCCAGCCAGTGAGACCCGGCATTGTAGGCGTTTAGGCGGGGTGGGTGAACCCCGTTGACACCCCGGTGTACTCGCAAGCAGACACGGGCTGATGCTACTATCAGGATAAGAGGGTCTTCAAGTTGCTATAATAATTGCTTTTCAAGGATTCCAGGACCGGCATGACGACGCCCCCATCATTTGCCATTCGCGGCCGCACCCTGTTGCCCATCGTGCAGGGGGGCATGGGGGTGGGCGTGTCGGCCCACCGGCTGGCAGGAGCGGCGGCGCGCGCCGGCGCGGTGGGCACGATCGCGAGCATCGACCTGCGCCACCACCACGCCGATCTGTCGGAGCAGGCGAAGCCCTGCCGCGACAAGGACGAACTCAACCGCTTGAATTTGATTGCACTCGACCGCGAGATCAAGGCCGCGCTCGATATCGCGGCGGGCCACGGGCTGGTGGCGGTCAACGTGATGAAGGCGGTGACCGAGCATCCGGCTCTGGTACGGCAGGCGTGCGCTTCCGGCGCGCAGGCAATCGTGATGGGCGCGGGACTGCCGCTCGACCTGCCGGAACTGACCGAAGGCTATCCCGACATTGCGCTGATCCCGATCCTGTCGGATGCGCGCGGCGTCGCCATCGTGCTGAAGAAATGGGCACGCAAGGGTCGATTGCCCGACGCCATCGTGATTGAGCATCCGTTGTATGCGGGTGGGCACCTCGGCGCCCCGAATCCCTCCGACCTCGCCAGCGCCCGCTTCGATTTCGCCGAAGCGCTGCCCGGCATCTTCAGGCTGTTCGACGACACGGGCATCGTGCGCGGGCAGATACCCGTCATCGTCGGCGGCGGCATCAACAGCCACGAAAAACTGCTGGCCGCGCTGGCGCTGGGGGCCAGTGCCGTGCAGCTCGGCACGCCGTTCGCCGTCACCGAGGAGGGCGACGCCTACCCCAACTTCAAGCGGGTGCTGCTGGATGCGAAACCCGAGGACATCGTCACCTTCATGAGTGTCGCCGGGCTGCCGGCGCGCGCGGTGAAAACCCCGTGGCTCGCCAACTACCTCAAGCGCGAAGCCAAATTGCAGTCTGTAGCCAAGGCCGATCCCGCGCGCTGCGCCATCGGCCTGCACTGTTTGACACAATGCGGCCTGCGCGACGGCATCAAGAAGGCCGGGCAGTTCTGCATCGATTCGCAGTTGGTGGCGGCGTTGAAGGGCGACGTCAGCAAAGGCTTGTTCTTCCGCGGTTCGGAACCGCTGCCCTTCGGCAGCGAGATCCGGCCGGTGCGGGACCTGATCGACTATCTGCTCACTGGCGTGAAACCCATGGAGGCAGCAGCGGCGTGAGTGCCCTCAGCGACCGCATCCACACCTTTGGCCGTGCCATGCTGGAACGGCACGGCGAGCGGGTGCACAAGGTCGCGCTCGACGCCGGCTTCACCTGTCCCAACCGCGACGGCAGCAAGGGCATCGGCGGCTGCACCTTCTGCAACAACAAGTCCTTTGCCCCCGGCGCGCGCGACCCGGCACCGCTCACCGCGCAGCTCGACCGCGCGCGCGGCCGTATCGCGCGCCGCACCGGCGCGCGGCGCTTCATCGCCTATTTCCAGGCCTACACCAACACCTATGCGCATGTGGACGAACTGCGCACGCTGTACGACGCCGCGCTGGCGGCGCCCGACGTGATCGGGCTGTCGATCGGCACGCGGCCTGATTGCGTGCCGCCGCCGGTGCTGGATCTGCTGGCGGAATACCGCGAGCGCGGCCACGAAGTGTGGCTGGAGCTGGGCCTGCAATCCGCCTTCGACGCCACGCTGGCGCGCGTCAACCGCGGCCACGGCTTCGCCGAATACGAAGCCGCCGCCCGCGCGGCACGGGCACGCGGCATCCCGCTGTGCTGCCACCTCATCGTCGGCCTGCCGGGCGAGGACGCCTCCCACAGCAACGCCAGCCTCGATCGTGTGCTCGACGTCGGCGTCGACGGCCTCAAGCTGCATCCGCTGCACGTGGTGAAGCACACCAAACTGGCGATTGAGTGGAAGCGCGGCGGCTACGCGCCGCTGGCCGAAGCCGATTACGTACGCATCGCCGCCGACCTCATCGAGCGCACGCCATGGGAAGTGGTGTTCCACCGCGTCACCGGCACCGCCTCGCCCGACATCCTGCTGGCGCCCGCCTGGTGCGCGAAGAAGTGGGACATTCTGAACGGCATCGCCGGCGAACTGGCGCGGCGCGCCAGCCGGCAGGGCGCGCGTGCGGGCCGGATGTGGATGGAGAATGCACATGCCGCTTGATCTGATCTGCCCGGCGGGCAGCCTGGTTTCACTCAAGGCCGCCATCGACCACGGTGCCGACGCGGTCTACATGGGGTTCCGCGACAACACCAATGCGCGCGCTTTCCCGGGCCTCAACTTCGACGAGGCGCAGGCCGCCGAGGGACTGCGCTACGCGCACGACCGCGGCCGCCGGGTACTGCTGGCGCTCAATACCTATCCGCAGCCCGATACCTGGACCCGCTGGACCGATGCGGTCGACCGCGCGGCGAAGCTGGGCATGGATGCGGTGATCCTCGCCGATGCCGGTTTGATGCGCTATGCAGCCAGACGGCATCCGCAACTCAGATTGCACCTGTCGGTGCAGGGCTCGGCCACCAGCTACGAGGCGGTGAATTTCTACCGCGAGCATTTCGGCATCCAGCGCGCGGTGCTGCCGCGCGTGCTGTCGCTGCCGCAGGTGGAAAACGTGGTGCGGCACACCGGTGTCGAGATCGAGCTGTTCGGCTTCGGCGGCCTGTGCGTGATGGTCGAGGGGCGCTGCCTGCTGTCGTCGTACTGCACCGGCGAATCGCCCAACACGGCGGGCGTGTGCTCGCCGCCGAAAGCGGTGCAGTGGACCGACACTCCGAGCGGGCTGGAGTCGCGCCTGAACGGCGTGCTGCTCGACCGCTACGGCCGCGACGAAAAGGCCGGCTACCCGACGTTGTGCAAGGGCCGCTTCGAGGTGGGCGGCGAAACCTATTACGCCATCGAGGAGCCGACCAGCCTCAACACCCTCGATCTGCTGCCGGAGATGCTGAAGATCGGCATCGCCGCGATCAAGATCGAAGGCCGCCAGCGCAGTCCGGCTTACGTGGCGCAGGTGACGAAAGTATGGCGCGCCGCGATCGACGCGGTGAAGAAAAACGCCGACGGCTTCACGCCCGCGCCCGCCTGGCAGGCCGAACTCAACAAGCTGTCGGAAGGGCAGAGCCATACGCTCGGCGCCTACCATCGGCCCTGGAAATGAGCTTGCCATGAATCTAAGCCTGGGCCCGCTGCTCTATTACTGGTCGCGCGACGACGTGCTGGCCTTCTACGACGAGGCGAAAGCATGGCCTGTGGCGCGCGTCTATCTGGGCGAGAGCGTGTGCTCGCGTCGCCACCTGCTGCGCTTGTCCGACTGGCTGGCGCTGGCGGAACAGCTCGCCGCCGCCGGCAAGGAGGTCGTGCTCTCCAGCCAGACGCTGGTCGAGTCGGAATCCGATTTGAAAACGCTGCGTCGCCTGGTCTCCGACGGTCGCTTCCGGGTCGAGGCCAATGAATGGGGCGCGGTGCGGCTGCTGTCCGAAGCGGGGATGTCGTTCGTCGCCGGTCCCACGCTCAATGTCTACAATCCCGAAACGCTGGCCGTGCTCGCCGAACTGGGCGCGCGGCGCTGGCTGCCGCCGGTGGAGATGTCATGCGCCACGCTGGCATCCCTGCTTGAACAGGCTCCCGACGGGATGGAAACCGAGGTGTTCGCCTACGGCCGCCTGCCGCTGGCGTATTCCGCACGTTGCTTTACCGCGCGTCACTACAATCTGCCCAAGGACGACTGCCAGTTCCGCTGCCTCGACCATCCGGACGGGCTGCCGCTGGCCACCCGCGACGGGGCGTCCTTCCTCACGCTCAATGGCATCCAGACACAGTCGGCCGGGGTCTACACCCTGATCGGCGAACTGCCTGCCCTGCGCGACCTCGGCGTCGCCAGCCTGCGCCTGTCGCCGCAGTCGCGCCACATGGAACGTGTGATCGAGGCTTTCCAGATCGCGCTGGCAGGGAATGGGCGCGCTGCCGGCATGCTGGCGCGCGTCATGCCCGGGCCGGCGGTCGATGGGTATTGGCATGGCCGGGCAGGCCTGGAACACAGCGCGGAGCGGCAGACCTGACATGTTGATCACGCGCAGACTGGAGTTTGATGCCGGCCATCGCATTCCCAATCACACCAGCCAGTGCCGCCATCTGCATGGCCATCGCTATGCCATCGAGATCACGCTTGCGGGCGAGATCATCCGCACCGAAGGCGCGACGGAGCAGGGCATGGTGATGGATTTCTCCGACGTGAAGGCCATTGCCCATGCGGTGCTCGTCGATCATTGGGATCATGCTTTCCTGGTGTACCGGGGCGATCGGGTCGTGACCCGGTTTCTCGCGTCGCTTCCCGACCACAAGACCGTGGTGCTGCCGGTGGTGCCGACCGCTGAAAACCTTGCGACCGAGGCCTTCCGCATCCTCGACGCCGCCTATGTCGATGCCTATGGCAACCAGCTCAGGCTGCAACGGGTGCGGCTGTACGAAACTCCCAACAACTGGGCCGACGCGGCGCGCCCGCTTTGAAGAATGGAGCGATCATGCTGACGTTTGCCGTGCCGGCATTCCCGAGCCGCCTGCTTGCCAGACTCCCGTCTGCGCCGCCCAGTCTGGCGTTTTCGCTGGCAGCCAATCGCCTGCTGTGGCCCGCGTTGCAAACGCTCGACTGGGAACCGCTGGTCGGCCGGCGCTATGCCATCCGCGTCAAGGACCTCGGACTCAGCTTGCGCTTCACCATCGGCCCGCGTGGTTTCGTCCCGGACAACGGCGCACCCGATCTCACCATCAGCGCGGCCGCCCGCGACTTCCTGCTGCTGCTCGCCCGCCGCGAAGACCCTGACACCCTGTTTTTCAGCCGCCGCCTGGTGAGCGAGGGCGATACCGAGCTTGGCCTCATCGTCAAGAATCTGCTCGACGCCCTGGATCCCGATGCGGTACTGCACCGCCTGCCCGCGCCGCTGGCGCGCGCGGCACAACGCCTGATGGCGGGGTAGGCGCAACGCCGCACAGGCGGCCAGACAGCGGACTCAGGCGAGAGGCGGCAGCGCGATCTTCTGATCGACGCTGAACTGGTAGTCATGGAAGACATGTTCCGCGCTGAGCACCTGATAGCTGCCGTCTTCCAGGCGTCGGGTGGTGTCCTTCAACCGCCAGGCGGTCTGGCCGCAGGTCCAGATGTCGAAGTTGCGCATGTGGGTACACAGGCAGGTCTTGTCCATGACCTTCACCTTCTTTGCGCCCGGGTGCAATTCCACTTCGCGGTTGTAGGCGTCGATGTAGGCGCAGCGGCTGTTGGCATCGAGCAGATAGCCGTAGGCCTCGCAGTTGGGGCGGATGCCGGAGCCGATGCCGGGGCTGCCCTTGAGCATGCGCATCGGGTAGCCGGTCGGCGAGATGGTGTTGACCTCGATGTCGTCCTCGCTGGCCATGAAGTATTCCTGCTTGACCTTGTCCGGCAGGCCGCATTCCGCGGTGACGGTGAAGCGCGTCGCCACCTGCACCGCGGCCGCGCCCTGTTCGAGAAAGGCTGTGGCATCGCTGCCGGTGAAAATGCCGCCGGCGGCAATCACCGGGATGTCGAGCTGCTCGGACTTGAGGTAGGTCAGTACCTCGGCGACGAGCGTTGCGAGGTCGTACTGCGCCCAGTCCATCCCGAAGCCGAGATGGCCGCCGGCGAGCGGGCCCTCGACCACCACGTAGTCCGGCAGGCGATTCAGGCGCGCGTTCTTGCGCAGGAAGAGCGCAAGCGCGCGGGTCGACGAGACGATGATGCCGAGTTTGGCGTCGCGGAAGCGTGGATGGTCAGCCATCAGTGCGAACGAGCCCAGGTGCAGCCCTGCGGACAGGGTTATGCCGTCGATGCCGGCGTCGAGCGCGGCGCCGAGGCGTACGCGCAGCGTGTCGGCGGGCGCGTTCATCGTCAGCTTTTCCATGCAGTTTATGAAGATCATGCCGTCGCCGCGCTTGGCTTGCATGGCGGCGCCGACGTGGTTGCGCGTCGCCTCTTCGAGCGCGCCGAGGCAGAACTGCACCGAGGACTTGTCGTTGCTGGCCACGTTGGCCTTGTACTTCTTCAGCTTCTGGCTGACGAAGTTGGTGTCGAAGCGGGTGTCCGACACGGTATGCACCATCGCATCCGAGATGTGGCCGATGCCGCCCAGCCGCGCCACCTCCAGCGCCAGTTCGGCGGTCGAAATGTCCACCCCCATGCCGCCGATGACGATCGGCACCAGTTCCTGTTTGCCAAATCGCAGGCGGAAATCATCGACGCGTTTCATTCTTACCCTTCGTTTCCTGTTGACTGATAGGGTTGGCGCTTGCACGCCGCCGCACCATTCGCAGATAAAATAGTGGAATTGTATCCTGCACGGATGCGCACGCTTAGCGGACGACGCCGACGCGCAGGAAAAGTGGCCACTGCAATTTTTTCGCAGTGTCTGCATCGCCCCACAGAGGAGACAGTTCGGCCATCAGCGCTTGCAGCGGGTCGTGTCCCTGCGCATCCTGAAAACGTTTCACAGCCGACCAGGTGGAGAGATAGGCGGCCAGCCGTGGCAGATTCCATTCCACTTCGATAAAAAAATCGGTCGCTTCGATTTCGGCAAACGGGAAATCCAGGCTGCGATAGGCATCGTCGATCAGCGCGCGTTCGGGTGGCCAGTAGGGGCCGATGGTTTCGGCATAGAAATGCTGGAACGGCGCGTCCATTTCCCCCGGCAGCACCATGCGGCCATAGCTCCACATGGCGAGCACGCCGGCAGGCTTCAGCACGCGTGTTACTTCCGCGTAGAAGCGCGGCAGGTCGAACCAGTGCGCCGCCTGGGCGACGGTGACGAGATCGACGCTGTGGTCCGCCAGGCCGCTGGTTTCGGCAGACGCCACCCGGTAGACGACTGCTGGATGGGGGTGGGCGTGGGCGATCTGTTCGGCGGAAGCATCGGTGGCGACGATTTGCCGGAAGTGCGGCGCCAGCCCCAATGCGGCCTGGCCGCTGCCGGTGGCGCAGTCCCAGGCCGTATCGCGTTCAGCACACAGGCTCGCGAGCCAGGCGAACAGCGCGGCGGGATAGTCCGGGCGATAGGCGGCGTAGCGGTCGGACGCCGCCGAGAAATGATCCTTGAAAGCACTCATGCCGGCAGCAGCGTCAGCCGCAGGTCGCCGCCGATCTGCCGCACGTCGGCCAGCCTGAATCGCGCGGCGTCGGCCAGCGTGGCCAGCGGCGGCATCGTGAACAGCCCGCGTGCATCGTCGCCCACCGCCATCGGGGCCATGTAGGCCACCCATTCGTCGATCCACCCTCCGGCGAGCAGCGCGCCGTTCAAGCGCGCGCCGGCTTCGACGTGCAGTTCGTTTACGCCGCGTTGCGCCAGCAGCGCCAGCAGCGCAGCCAGGTCGACGCGGCCGTCAGCACCGGGCATTTCGATCACCTCCGCGCCCGCCTGTTCGAGCGCTGCACGAAGGTGCGGATCGGCGTGGCGGCAGGCGATGAACGCGGGCAGGATCGCCGCGTCCGCAGGCGTGCGCAATCCGGAATCGACGACGACGCGCAGCGGCTGCCGGCCGATGTCGAAGTCGCGCACGTTCATGCGCGGGTTGTCGGCGAGCACGGTGCCGCTGCCGGTAAGAATGGCGCAGGCGCGTGCGCGCAGCTTCTGCACGTCGGCACGTGCGGCCTCGCCGGTGATCCATTGCGAGGCGCCGTTGGCGAGGGCGGTCTTGCCATCCAGCGTTGAAGCGGTCTTGAGCCGCACCCACGGGCGCTGCCGCGTCATGCGCGAGATAAATCCGGGATTGAGCGCGCGTGCCTCGGCCTCCAGCAGGCCGACCTCGGCCCGGATGCCGGCCAGCGTCAGCATGGCAATGCCGCCGCCTGCGACCAGGGGATTGGGGTCGCTCATCGCCGCCACCACGCGCGCCACGCCCGCGTTGACCAGCGCTTCGGCGCACGGCGGCGTGCGGCCATGGTGCGAGCAGGGCTCGAGCGTGACGTAGACCGTCGCGCCGAGTGCCGCTTCGCCGGCGGTCTTCAGCGCATGGACTTCGGCGTGCGGGGTGCCGGCACGCTCATGCCAGCCCTCACCGACGACGCGGCCGTCCCTGACGACGACGCAGCCGACGCGCGGGTTGGGATGGGTGGTGAACAGCCCGCGCGCCGCGAGTTGCAGCGCACGCGCCATGTGGGCATGGTCGGCGGCGCTGAAGCGGTCGGCGCTGGACATTTATTGGTCGATGTCGCGGATGACGTCGCGGAAGTCGTCGATGTCCTGGAAGCTGCGGTACACCGAGGCAAAGCGGATGTAGGCGATCTTGTCGAGCTTCTTCAGCTCGTTCATCACCAGTTCGCCGACTTCGCGCGCGGGCACTTCGCGCTCGCCCAGCGTCAGCAGGCGCTGGCGGATGCGGTCGACCGCGGCGTCGACCAGTTCGGTAGAAACCGGGCGCTTGTGCAGCGCGCGGCGGAAGCCCTCACGCAGTTTTCGCTCGTCAAAATCCTCGCGCGTTCCGTTGGCCTTGACGATCTGCGGCGGCCGCAGCTCGGCGGTTTCCCAGGTGGTGAAGCGCTTGTCGCAAGCGGCGCAGCGGCGGCGCCGGCGAATCGCGTCGCCCGCCTCATTGACGCGGGAGTCGATGACCTGGGTGTCGATGGAACCGCAGAAGGGACACTTCATAAAAGGGTGAGGCGTGAGGGGTTAGTGGTGAGGCTGGCCGTGGTTGGCACCTTACCCCTCACCCCTATCCCCTTACGCGTTGCCATACACCGGAAACTTCGCCACCAGCTTCGCCACTTCGCCCTTCACCCGCTCGATCACCGCCTCGTCGGTCGGCGCGTCGAGCACGTCGGCGATCAGGTGGGCGAGCTGTTCGGCTTCGAGTTCCGTGAAACCGCGCGTGGTCATCGCCGGCGTTCCGATGCGGATGCCGCTGGTGACGAAGGGCTTCTGCGGATCGTTGGGGATGGCGTTCTTGTTGACCGTGATGTGGGCGCGACCCAAGAGCGCCTCGGCTTCCTTGCCGGTGAGGTTCTTGCTGCGCAGGTCGACCAGGAAGACGTGGCTCTCGGTGCGGCCGGAGATGATGCGCAGGCCGCGCTCGACCAGCACCTTGCACATCACCAGCGCGTTGTCGATGACCTGTTCCTGGTAGTGCTTGAATTCCTTGCTGGCCGCTTCCTTGAACGCCACTGCCTTGCCGGCGATGACGTGCATCAGCGGACCGCCCTGCAGGCCGGGGAAGATCGCCGAGTTGATCGCCTTCTCGTGCTCGGCGCGCATCAAAATGATGCCGCCGCGCGGGCCGCGCAGGGTCTTGTGGGTGGTCGAGGTGACGACGTCGGCATGTGGCACCGGGTTGGGGTAGACGCCCGCGGCGATGAGGCCGGCGTAGTGCGCCATGTCGACCATGAAGATGGCGCCGATTTCCTTGGCGATCCTGGCGAAGCGCTCGAAGTCGATGCGCAGCGCATAGGCCGAGGCGCCGGCGATGATGAGTTTCGGCTTGTGTTCGCGCGCAAGCTGCTCCATCCTGTCGTAGTCGATTTCCTCTCTTTCGTCGAGGCCGTAGGCCACCACGTTGAACCACTTGCCCGACATGTTCAGCTTCATACCGTGGGTGAGATGGCCGCCTTCGGCCAGATTCATTCCCATGATGGTGTCGCCGGGATTGAGGAAAGCCATGAACACCGCCTGGTTGGCCTGCGAGCCGGAGTTGGGCTGCACGTTGGCGGCCTCGGCGCCGAACAGCGCTTTCACGCGATCAATGGCTAACTGTTCAACGATATCGACGTATTCGCAGCCGCCGTAATAGCGCTTGCCGGGGTAGCCCTCGGCGTACTTGTTGGTGAGCTGAGAGCCCTGCGCCTGCATTACCGCCGGGCTGGTGTAGTTTTCCGACGCGATCAGCTCGATGTGATCCTGCTGGCGCTGGTCTTCTTTCTGGATCGCCGCCCACAGGTCGGGGTCGGTCTTGGCAAGGGTGTCTTGGCGGTTGAACATGGCAGTCGGGCAGGGCTGGAAAAAGGGAAAATTTTAACACGCGGCAGCAATTGACCAGCAGACCCCGGCAATCCGTCACCCCGGCGAACGCCTGGGTCCAGCTTGTTGATCAAACTGGATTCCGGCTTCTGCCGGAATGACGTATGCAGAGGTTTTCGGCCATCCCCAACTAGCCTCGTATAATCGCCCAAAACCCGAGGCCAACCATGCAAAGACGAGATTTCCTCACCGGCGCAGGCGTGGCCGCCATGCTGCCCATGGCGACCGCGCAGGCTGCCCCCACAGAGTTGAACCCGCTGCCGGCCATCCGCTGGCGGCTGGCGTCGAGCTTCCCGAAGAGCCTGGACACCATCTACGGCGCGGCGGAAACCCTCTCCAAACGCGTCGCCGCGCTCACCGGGGGCAAGTTCCAGATCCGCGTCTTCGCCGGCGGCGAGTTGGTCCCTGGCCTGCAGGTGCTCGACGCGGTTGGCAACGGCACCGCGGAATGCGGCCACTCGGCAGGCTATTACTACGTCGGCAAGAATCTCGCACTGGCCTTCGACACCGCCGTGCCGTTCGGTCTCACGGCTCGCCAGCAGAACGCATGGATGTATGCCGGCGGCGGCATCGAGGCGCTGCGCAAACTCTATGCAAAATACAACGTGGTGCAGTTCCCCGGCGGCAACACCGGCACCCAGATGGGCGGCTGGTTCAGAAAACCGATCAAGTCGATGGCCGATTTGCGTGGCCTGAAAATGCGCATCCCCGGCATTGGCGGCCAGATCATGGCGAAGCTCGGCGCGGTGCCGCAGACGCTCCCGGGCGGCGACATCTACCCCGCGCTGGAACGCGGCGCGCTCGACGCCGCCGAATGGGTGGGGCCGTACGACGACGAAAAGCTCGGCTTCCACAAAATCGCCAAGCACTACTACTACCCAGGCTGGTGGGAAGGCGGGCCGCAGCTGAGTTTCTACGTCAACCAGGCGGCGTGGAACGCCTTGCCCGAGGGGTACCGCCAGGCCTTCGAAGTCGCCACCTTTGAGGCCAACCAGCTGATGCTGGCGCAATACGACGCCAGGAATCCGCCCGCGCTGCTGCGCCTGGTGGGGCAGGGTGTCAAGCTGCATCCCTTCCCCAAGGACGTGATGCTGGCCGCGCGCCGCGCCACCTTCGAGCTCTACGAGGAAGAAGCGAAAACCAACCCCGACTTCGCCGCCATCTACCGCCCGTGGAAGCAGTTCCGCGACACCGAGTTCCAGTGGTTCAAGGTCGCCGAAGCGGCGTATTCAAACTTCAATTACTACGTGAAATAGCCATGAACCGACTCGACCAGCTCATCACCACCTTCGACTTCGGCCTGCGCACCGTCTTCGCCAGCCCACACGCCAGCCGCCCCTACCCCGGCGCCGGACCGGAAGCGGCCCTGAGCGATTCAGAAAAAGTCCACGCCGCCGCGCTGATGCGCGTCAACCACGTCGGCGAAGTCTGTGCACAGGCGCTGTATGCCGGCCAGGCGCTCACCGCGAAAAACGAATCGGTGCGCGCCGAACTCGAACAGGCCGCTCGGGAAGAAACCGATCACCTCGCCTGGTGCGAGACGCGCATCAACGAACTCGGCGGCCGCAAAAGCCTGCTCAACCCGCTGTGGTTCGGCGGCGCGTTCGGCATCGGCGTCGCCGCCGGGCTGCTGGGCGATAAATGGAACCTCGGCTTTCTCGCCGAAACCGAACGCCAAGTCGAAGCGCATCTCGACGGCCACCTGCAGCAACTTCCCGAAGCCGACGCAAAGAGCCGCGCCGTGGTCGAGCAGATGAGAACCGACGAAGCCCGCCACGCCCAAACCGCCGTTGAACACGGCGGCGCGCCGCTGCCCCCACCGGTGAAATGGGTGATGCAACTGGCGGCGGATGCGATGCGGAAGACGGCGAGTCGGGTGTAGCGTTGACGCGGCGGCTGTGTCCGGCTACGATTAGCTAACAAGATTGGCTAATAGGAAAATCAGGATGAAAACTGTCAACATCCATGAAGCCAAAACAAACTTATCCGCCCTCATCGCCGCCGTCGAGGCGGGCGAGGAAGTCATTATCTCGCGTGCCAACAAGCCGGTCGCCAAACTGGTGGCGATGGAAAGCACCCCAAAAAAACGCCAGTTCGGACTTCACAAAGGCGCGGTGTTGTATATCAGCGAAGATTTCGATGCGCCTTTGCCCGACGCTTTCTGGCTAGGCAATGGGCCGGCATGAAACTCCTGCTGGATACCCATGTTTTCCTGTGGCTGGATGCCGACGACCGGCAGGTGGCGGACAGCGTCAGGGAAATCTGCGAAGACCGGACCAATCAGGTTTTTCTCAGCATTGCCAGCGTGTGGGAAATGCAAATCAAGACCGCATTGGGCAAACTGAAATCGCCGCTTCCGCCCGCAGCGCTGGCCGAGGCCTACACCCATAATGCAACCCTCGGCATCCTGCCCATCAGTCTGGAGCATATTCATGCCTTGGCCGATCTGCCTCGCCTGCACGGTGACCCATTCGATCGAATGTTGATTGCGCAGGCGCAGCATGAAGGCTTAACGCTGGTGTCGGCGGATGGTGTGATGCGGGAGTATCCAGTGGAGGTGTTGTGGACGTAATGGGGTGCGTCTGATGCATTAATGCAAGACCTCGTGCTCCTCATTGAATGTTGCAAAGCGTGACACGCTCTTCATCCCTTCAATGCCTCGCTCGTACCTAAAAATCACCGCTCAAAATTAGCCAAGACGCAATGTTCTGGTCGGAAAACTTTACACTTTGTTTTTATGAATTATAAAATGATTAATTGAATCAATGATATATGTAGCATGCACGATTTTTGCTTAGATATGGATAAAGTGATTTTTTCCACCGTCTGGGCGAAGCCTGATGACGGCATAACGCCAAACACAATTTAGGAGTGCATGTGATGGAAACACCAAAATACTTGTCGATCCTGTCCCTGGCAGTGATCGGAGCGCTTGTCGGCGCCTCCCCGGCATGGGCGGCGCCAATTCTGGGTACGGCGCAGAGTTTCGCGGTTCTGGGTGCCTCGACGGTGACCAACACCGGCTCGACCACCCTCTGGGGAGACTTGGGTGTCTACCCAGGCACTTCGATCACTGGCGGCCCGCCGCTTATTACCCTCACAGGAACGGTACACCAGACTGATGCGGTCGCGCAGCAGGCTCAGATTGATGCCCTCACTGCGTACACTACTCTTTTTAACCTGCCGTCCACTGGCAACTTGACTGGCGTGGATCTAGGTTTCTACAACAGCTCAAACGCGCTGACCCCGGGCGTCTATAAATTTAACTCGTCGGCTCAATTGACGAACGATCTCTATCTGGACGCCCAAAACAATGCCGATGCACTCTGGGTGTTTCAGATCGGAAGTACACTCACGACCGCAAGCGCCTCGACTGTCAACGTGATCAATGGCGTTCTCAATGCAAATTACGGTGTGTATTGGCAGGTCGGCAGTTCCGCGACGCTGGGTACCAGCACGGCGTTCGCAGGAAATATTCTCGCGGATCAGAGCATCACATTGGATACTACGGCAACGATTTTGTGCGGCAGGGCCATCGCGCTGAATGCTGCGGTGACACTGGATACCAACACCATCTCCAACGATTGCATCGCCGACAACATCAGCGGGCCCGACGACTATGGCAGCGGCGGCTACAGCGGTTCCGGCAGCAGCAATGGTGGCGGGACCGTCCCCGAGCCAGCCACCCTGGCGCTGCTGGGACTCGGACTCGCGGGACTTGGATTGAGTCGGCGTCGGCGCGGTTGATGAGATAAACAGTCCGCCACGACAAACCCTGCTTCAAAATAGGGGTGAAATGGGCGATGCGACAGACGGCCAGCCGGATTTGCGGCGGGTTTGTTTGCTCACAACGAACATTGGGTCTTGCGTTAAGTTCTGAACAAGTCGTCACCCCGGCGAAAGCCGGGGTTCAGATGCTTGATTTAACTGGATTCCGGCTTTCGCCGGAATAACAAATGTGGACTTGTCCAGGACTTCCTTAACACATCTGGCTGTGCATCTGCGAGAGCACACGACTTCCCTGACGTTATCTACTTGACCAGATGCGCGGCCGAATTCGCGTGGAAGCATTACAGCATCCGTACGGATGCGCGACCTGTTTACAGGGGCATGCAATAAAGCTACCCATTCCCGTGCATCGGCCTATGATTAGCTCGTGCTGGGTTTGTGCTTGTTGCGCAAACCCAGCCAGACACTTCTGAAGCCACTGCAAGGAGAATCACCATGGCAAAAGGCCAGTTACGTGGAAACAAGGAAGCAAAGAAACCCAAGAAGCCGAAACAGGTCGTCGTTCCGGTGGGATCGTTCATCACCCCGCCCAAAGCCGCCAAGCCGGCAAAAACCCAGCACTGAGTGTTGAAGGGCTCTGAGCAAACGCCACCGTCGAGGTGGCGTTTTCACATGGCTGAGTTCATCGTTCGCAATCTGGACGTCACCATCCCGGTAGGCTGCACAAGTGTTCCTGCGCCCGCACCCATGGCGCTACCATCGGTTCCGGTGGGATCGTTCATCACCCCTCCCCAAGCCGGCAAGCCGACAAAACCCCAGCGCTGATTGTCGAGGGAACCCGAGCAAACGCCACCTCGACGGTGGCGTTTGCACATCCAAGGCTTCCTGATCGAAGTCTGGCCGAGCTGCCAGGGTTTTCCGGGCGCCGTTAAATCGCGACAATAGCCTGCACATGGTCACCGCCACTTTCCGCTTTTATGAAGAACTGAACGACTTCCTCGCGCCCAAGCGGCGCAAGCGGGAATTCACCGTGCCGTGCGCGCGGGCGGCGACGACCAAGCACATGATCGAGGCGCTGGGGGTGCCGCACACCGAGGTGGAGCTGATCCTGGTGAACGGCGAGTCAGCGGATTTCAACCGCCTGTTGCAGGACGGCGACCGGGTGGCGGTGTATCCCCGCTTCGAGGCGATGGACGTGACGCCGCTGCTGCGGGTGCGCGGGCATCCCTTGCGGGAAACACGCTTCGTCGCTGACTCGCATCTAGGCGGGCTGGCGCACATGCTGCGCATGCTGGGGTTCGATACGCTGTACGACAACCACTTCCACGACGACGCCATCGTGGCGGTTTGCGGGCACGACGGCCGCATCGTGCTGACGCGCGACCGCGAGCTGCTGAAGCGGCGCGCGGTGACGCATGGCTGCTATGTGCACGCACTGAAATCGGAAGCGCAGCTGCGCGAGATCGTCGAACGGCTGGACCTGGCGCGCAGCGCCAAACCGTTCACCCTGTGCCTGCACTGCAACGCGCCGTTGCGTCCGGTCGACAAGGCCAGCGTGCTGGATCGCCTGCCGCCCAGGGTGCGGGAACTCTACGAGCGCTTCAGCACCTGCGATGCGTGCGGGCGAGTGTACTGGGAAGGCTCGCACTGGCGTAACATGCGTCGGCTGCTGGACGGGGTGTTGCCCGGCGATGAAACTTGAGCGGTGCCATGCAGTCCATCCCTGACTTTGAAAGGATGATCAATGAAAAAATTGAAACTACAAATCCTCGCGTCCCTGCTCGCCGGGTTGGCGCTGACTGGCTGTGAGGAGGCGCCTTCCGGTTTGGCAGGCCGGACCAGCGCGGCCGAAGCCCCGCTCGATCGCAAGCTGGATCCCGCGCAGGTGGCACGCGGACAGGCCATATACTCAAAGCACTGCATGGAATGTCATGGCGCGGAGGGCAAGGGACAGCCGGGCGACTGGCGCATTCGCGACGCGGAAGGCCACTTCCCTCCGCCGCCGCTGGACGACAGCGCCCACGCCTGGCATCACCCCACGGCGGTGCTACTGCAGGTGATCCGCGACGGCAGCCCGCAGGGCCAGGGCAAGATGCCGGCGTGGCAGGGCAAGCTTAGCGAACAGGAGATGCAGGACGTGGTCGCCTACATCAAGTCGCTGTGGTCCGACCCGGTGTACCGGCTGTGGTCGAAAATGGAACAGCAATCGCTGGAACCCTGAGTGCGTTTCTGCCGTCTGCCGGGCAGAGACAGGTAAAATGCCGCCATTGAAATCACCCCAACCAGGAGCAACAACATGAGCGAATACGGATTCGACACCCAGATCAGCGGCCCCTTCGACGCAGCAGTGGAGAAGGTCACCGCCGCCCTGAAAACGGAAGGCTTCGGCGTGCTGACCGACATCGACGTGCAGGCCACCCTGAAGGCCAAGCTCAACGTCGACGGCCGCCCCTACCGCATCCTCGGCGCCTGCAACCCGCCACTCGCGCACCAGGCCCTCACCGCCGAGCCCGACGTCGGCATGCTGCTGCCGTGCAACGTCGTCGTGCGCGAGGAAGCCGACGGCAAGGTGACCGTGTCCTTCCTCGACCCCGGCATCATGGTCAAGCTGGTGGGCAATCCGGCGGTGCATGGCGTCGCGACCGAAGCCCGCGCGCGCCTGATGCGGGTGAAGGACAGCCTGGCAGCCTGAGCGGTTTGATGGACGTTAAATAAAAAAGTCCGCTTCGGCGGGTTTTTTTGTTGGTGCGCCCGGCAGGGCGCACTCACTTGGAGGTGGAAGTCCTCTACACACCCGGCAAGGGGAAGCGTTAGCCGAACGGCAAGGGTGTCCGTCGCGAGGCGGAATCTACCGGTGCGCCGCAGTCAAAATGCTGGCCTGAC
>CAMTWC010000094.1:0-3232 GCA_947085345.1 uncultured Gammaproteobacteria bacterium
AGTTGCGCGCGAGGTACTGCTTGTCGACCTCGGTGAGCGTGCCCATGATGCCGAAGTCGAGCGCGATGTACTGCTCGGAACCGGGGCGCACCAGGATGTTGCCCGGGTGCATGTCGGCGTGGAAGAAACCGTCTCGGAATACCTGAGTGAAAAAGATCTCGACGCCGGTGGCGGCGAGCTTGGGAATATTCACGCCGGATTCGCGCAGGCGCTCGATCTGGCTCACCGGGATGCCGTCCATGCGGTCCATCACCATGACGTCGCGGGCGCAGTAGTCCCAATAGACCTCGGGCACCATCAGCAGCTGAGAATCCCTGAAGTTGCGCCGCAGTTGCGAGCAGCTGGCGGCTTCGCGCATCAGGTCGAGCTCGTCTGCCAGATGCTTTTCGAATTCGCTGACCACCTCGCGCGGGCGCAGCCGCTTGCCGTCGGCGAAGAGCTTTTCGATCAGGCCGGCGGCGGCATAGAGCAGCGAGACGTCGTGCGCAATCACCGGCGCGATGCCGGGGCGCAACACCTTCACCGCGACGGCGGTGCCGTCGTGCAGGCGGGCGAAATGCACCTGCGCCACCGAGGCGGACGCGACCGGCGTGGCGTCGAATTCGGCAAAGACTTCCGACAGCGTTTTTTTATAGGCCGCCTCCAGCGTGGCGATGGCCTCGATCGAGGGAAACGGCGGCACCTGGTCCTGCAGCTGGGCGAGTTCGTCGGCGATGTCGAGCGGCACCAGGTCGCGCCGGGTCGACAGCATCTGCCCGAACTTGACGAAAATCGGCCCCAGCGCCTCCAGCGCGCGGCGCAGGCGCACCCCGCGCGGCTCGGAAAGCGGCCGCCAGAACAGCGTGGCGCGTACCAGCCAGCGCAGCGGCCGCACCCGCTCGTGGCCGAGGAAAAATTCCTCCAGCCCGAAGCGCAGGCCGATGATGAGGATGCGGGCGAGGCGCAGCAGTTTCATGCGGCGTCGGGTTCCAGGCGCTTGAGGCGGGCATCCAGCCGTGCGGCGTCATCGGCCAGTACGTCGACGGCGTGGTTGAAGCGCGCGACGTCGACGCCGCGCGCCATTAGTTCGGCTTCCTCCACCAGGTATTCGCCGGCGTTGCGGCCGAGCGCGGAGAGGGTGTGGGCGAGACCGGTGAGCGCGTCGCGCCCGAGCGCATGCAGGCGATGCGCGGCGATATCGCCGACGACCGGCGCGAGATCGGCTTCGACGTCCCACTCCAGATGCTTGAATACGCGATCGAGCGTGGCGAGCAGCGCGGGATCACCGCTGTAGTCGGCGTGACGCAAGGCCTCGCGGCCGAAGAACGGCAGCCGGGCGACGAGTGCGGCGGTGGGGCGGATGACGGCGTCGGGGACGTCGACCACGGCTTCGGAAAAACAGCCGTCATCGGCGATGCGGAAGTCGAATTGCGCCAGCGTCAGGTCGAAGCGCACGCTCGTGCCCGCATGCTTGACGAGCGCCTCGGTCGCGCTGGGCGACTGCCGCAGCAGGTGGTTGAGGCTGTGCTCGATGAGGGCTTCAGCGATCAAACCTTGAAGCCTTTGTGCAGCGCCACCACGCCCGCTGTCAGGTTGTGGTAGCTGACCTTGGCGAAGCCGGCGGTTTCCATCATCGCCTTGAGCTCTTCCTGCCCGGGGTGCATGCGGATCGACTCGGCCAGGTACTGGTAGCTGGCGGCGTCCTGGGCGACGAGTTTGCCCATCAGCGGCAACAGCTTGAAGGAATACAGGTCGTAGGCCGGCTCCAGCGGCTTCCACACCTTGGAGAACTCCAGCACCAGCAGGCGTCCGCCGGGCTTCAGCACGCGGTGCATCTCGGCCAGTGCCTGGTCCTTGTGCGTCATGTTTCTGAGGCCGAAGGCCACCGAGACGCAATCGAAATGGTTGTCGGAAAACGGCAGGCGCTCGCCGTCGCACTGCACGGTGGGCGGGGTTTTCCCCTCGTTCAGCATGCGGTCGCGGCCTTCGCGCAGCATGGAGAAGTTGATGTCGGTGAGCAGCACGGTGCCCGTCTCGCCGACTTCCTTCAAAAACAGCCGGGTCAGGTCGGCGGTGCCGCCCGCGACGTCGAGTACGCGCATGCCCGGCCGCAGGCCCGCCTGCGCCACGGCAAAGCGCTTCCACAGCCGGTGCAGGCCGGCCGACATGAGGTCGTTCATGATGTCGTACTGGGCGGCGACGGAATGGAAGACCTCCGCCACCTTGGCGGCTTTTTCGGATTCGGCGACCTGCTTGTAGCCGAAATGGGTGGTTTTATCCATGGCAGAGGGGATGAGCGAATCAGCCGGAAATTCTACCAGCGCGCAGACGGGCAAGGTTTGCACGGACGCTTCGGTTGTCATAAATCAGTCATACTGCTGTCATAGGATGGCCACCATCCAAACAAGCGTGGAATCACCATGGCTGCCAATATTCTGCTGGTCGAAGACGAACCCGGGATTCAGGAACTGCTGAAATTCAATCTGGCGCAGGCCGGCCACCAGGTCACCGCCACCCGCGATGCCGAGCACGCGCTGAAGTTCCTCAAGAGCACCCTGCCCGACGTCATCCTGCTCGACTGGATGTTGCCCGGCATGTCGGGCATCGACCTGTGCAAACGTTTGCGCAGCGACGAGCGATACCAGCCGATCCCCATCATCATGCTGACGGCGCGCGGCGAGGAGCGCGACAAGGTACTGGGGCTGGACACCGGCGCCGACGACTACATCACCAAGCCGTTCTCGCCGCGCGAGCTGGTGTCGCGCATCAAGGCCGTGCTGCGCCGCCGCGCGCCGCAGATGACCGACGAGCCGGTGGAAATCAACGGCCTCAAGCTCGATCCGACCAGCCATCGCGTGCAGGGACGCGGCCAGGCACTGGAACTGGGGCCGACCGAATTCCGCCTGCTGCATTTTTTCATGACGCATCCCGAACGGGTCTACTCGCGCACCCAGCTGCTCGACCAGGTGTGGGGCGACGACGTGTTCGTCGAGGAGCGCACCGTCGACGTCCACATCCGCCGCCTGCGGCTGGCGCTGGAGCCTTCCGGCCATGCCGAACTGATCCAGACCGTGCGCGGCTCGGGCTACCGCTTTTCGGCCGAAGTGGGATAATCCTGAAAACCGCAGTTGACCGCTTGCCCTCTTGATGAATACCGCATGAATACTGAGTTTTCTGTCTTCGATAGCGTTCACCGTTTGGGTGAGTCCGCTACGCACCCGCTGATACGCCTGGCCGCGTGCCTGCCCTTGTC
>CAMTWC010000095.1:0-35559 GCA_947085345.1 uncultured Gammaproteobacteria bacterium
CTACGGCCTGATTGCTCAACAGCGTGTCGGAAACCGACCGGGACGTATCAAGCCAAGAGCCGTCAAACGACGACCCAAACCCTATCCGCTCTTGATGAAACCCCGTCCTCTGGCCAGGGCTGACGTCCGACTCCATGGGCACCCGAAAAAGCTTAAGTAAGTGCCATTCGGGTCATTCGGGTCAGACACGATATTTGATATTTGTCACCAGAAAAAGGAGCCGAAGCCCGGCTGATGTTTTTCAGTGCCAAGTAAAACAGTTTTAGCACGGCATCGTCGCTCGGAAACGAGCTGCGATTTTTGCTGACTTTTCTCAAGCTCATGTTTACCGACTCAATCGCGTTGGTGGTGTGGTTCAAAAACCTCAGGTCTAGATAAGAACAGACCTAGACCTAAGGACACGCTGATTTATTCGTCCGTCCCAGTATCGTCGCTTTTCCCATAACGGGCGTCGTGCCAGCAAACGATCCAGCGCGGGGTTGGCTTCGATCGGCGCATCCAGTAAGGCGGTAAATCGCGCAAAGGCTTCTTCATCCAGGGCAAAAAAGTGCGATCCAGGACGATGGCCTGGGTTTTTTCACAGGCGGCCTCAAGCATGAAATCAGAACGGTTCTTGCCGAGGGTGCTGGCAGCCCGGTCGATCAGGTTTCGCTGCTCGGTGCGTGCCCTCAGATTAATGGAGATGTCGCGCATGATGTTGTCCGTACAATGAATACACGCTGATCGCTGTATGGCGGATGTGTGTTCGTTGTCAATACGTTTTTAGTCCACGTAGATTGGGTTGTTGCAGGGATGGGGCTGGTCAGAAGTGCAGAACAGGCCTAGATAAGTGGCATCTGTTGCGTGGCGCTGCTGCCATTCGTGGGCAACCCCAACAAGAAAGCGCGGTTGAAGCCGCGCTTTCTTGTTGGGGTTGCGGTGAGGGATCAGCCCAGCCGTGCGTGCTGCGCCTCCAGTTTCTGCAGCATGGCGGCGAAGTCGGCCAGCCGTGCCTGCTCCTGCTGCACGACGGCGGCGGGCGCCTTGTCGACGAAGCCGGGATTGGCGAGTTTGCCCTGCGCCTTGGTGATCTCGCCCTGGATGCGGGCGATTTCCTTGGCGAGGCGGGCGCGTTCCTCGTCCTTGTTGATTTCTACCACCAGCATCATCCGCAAGTCGCCGACGAGGGCGACCGGGGCGTCGGCTTCCGGCAGTGCGGGTACGGCACTGACTTCGCTGAGTTTGCCGAGTGCGGCGATGTAGGGCGCCAGCGCGTTGATCGCGGCGGCGTCGCCCTCGATCACCAGCGGCACGCGCTGGGCGGGCGACAGGCTCATCTCGCCGCGCAGGGTACGGCAGGCGTTGACCAGTTCCTTCAGCAACTGGATGCGTGCGACGCTGCCGGGGTGGCGCTGCGCTTCGTCGAACTGGGGATAGGGCGCGAGCATGATGCTGTCGCCCGTGATCCCGGCGAGCGGAGCGACTTTCTGCCACAGTTCCTCGGTGATGAAGGGGATGATGGGGTGGGCGAGGCGCAGCGTGGTCTCGAGCACCGTGGCCAGCGTGCGGCGGGTGGCGCGCTGCTGTTCCAGTGTGCCGTTATTCAGCTGCACCTTGGCGAGTTCCAGATACCAGTCGCAGTACTCGTCCCATACGAATTCATACACCGCGCGCGCGGCCTGGTCGAAGCGGTACGCGGCGAAGGCTTCATGCACGTCGCCGACGGCCTGCTGCAGGCGGGTGGCGATCCATTTGTCCGCGTCCGAAAACTCCATCGGCTGGCCGGCGTCCTGGCCGCAGTCGTGGCCTTCCAGGTTCATCAGCGCAAAGCGGGTGGCGTTCCACAGCTTGTTGCAGAAGTTGCGGTAGCCCTCGGCACGCTGCAGGTCGAACTTGATGTCGCGGCCGTGGGTGGCGAGGCTGGCGAAGGTAAAGCGCAGGGCATCGGTGCCGTAGGCGGCGATGCCTGCCGGGAATTCCTTGCGGGTGCGTTTCTCGATGCTGGCGGCCTGCTTGGGGTTCATCAGGCCCTGGGTGCGCTTGGTGACGAGATCGTCCACCGCGATGCCGTCGATGAGGTCGATCGGGTCGAGCACGTTGCCCTTGGACTTGCTCATCTTCTGGCCCTCGGAGTCGCGCACGAGGCCGGTGACGTAGACCTCGCGGAATGGCACCTTGCCGGTGAAGTGCAGCGACATCATCACCATGCGCGCGACCCAGAAGAAGATGATGTCGAAGCCGGTGACCAGCACCGAGGTCGGGAGGTAGCGCTCGAGCTCGGGCGTCTGCTCCGGCCAGCCCAGCGTCGAGAAGGGCCACAGTGCGGAGGAGAACCAGGTGTCGAGCACGTCGTTGTCCTGCGTCAGCTCGCGCCCGCCCGCCTGCTTGCGGGCTTCGGCCTCGCTGTGCGCGACGTAGAAGTTGCCGTCGGCGTCGTACCAGGCGGGGATGCGATGCCCCCACCACAGCTGGCGCGACACGCACCAGTCCTGGATGTTTTCCAGCCACTGGCGATAGGTGGTCGTCCAGTTCTCCGGCACGAACTTCAGCTCGCCCGAATCGACCGCGGCAAGGCCCTGCCTGGCGAGGCCTTCCATGCTCATGAACCACTGGTCGGTGAGCATCGGCTCGATCACCGCGTGGGTACGGTCGCCGCGAGGGATCATCAGCTTGTGCGGCTTGGCCGAAACCAGCAGGCCTTTCTCATGCAGCGCCTCGAGCAGCTTCTGGCGCGCGTCGTAACGGTCCAGCCCCTGGTATTCGGTGGGGCACAGCTCGTTCATCCTGGCGTCGAGCGTGAGCACGCTGATCGCCACCAGCTTGTGGCGCTGCCCCACCTGCCAGTCGTTGAAGTCGTGCGCCGGGGTGATCTTGACCACGCCGGTGCCGAACGCGCGGTCGACATAGTCGTCGGCGATGATGGGAATGCTGCGCTCGGCGACTGGCAGTCGCACGTGCTTGCCGATCAAATGCTTGTAGCGCTCGTCCTCCGGGTGCACGGCGACAGCACTGTCGCCGAGCAGGGTTTCCGGGCGGGTGGTGGCAACAGTGAGGAAGCCCGAGCCGACTTCCAGCGGATAGTTGATCTCCCACATGAAGCCGTCTTCTTCGGCGCTGACGACTTCGAGGTCGGACACTGCGGTGCCAAGCACCGGATCCCAGTTCACCAGCCGCTTGCCGCGGTAGATCAAGCCTTCGCGGTAGAGCCGGACGAACACCTCGGTGACGGCTTTCGACAGACCCTCGTCCATGGTGAAGCGCTCGCGGCTCCAGTCTGGGCTGGTGCCCAGGCGGCGCATCTGGCGGGTGATGGTGGAGCCGGAATGTTCTTTCCACTCCCATACTTTTTCCAGGAATTTCTCGCGGCCGAGGTCGTGGCGTGAGATGCCCTGGGCGTCGAGCTGGCGTTCCACCACGATCTGGGTGGCAATGCCGGCGTGGTCGGTGCCCGGCTGCCACAGCGTGTTGTCGCCCGCCATGCGGTGATAGCGGGTGAGCGCGTCCATCAGGGTGTGCTGGAAGGCGTGCCCCATGTGCAGCGTGCCGGTGACGTTGGGCGGCGGCAGCATGATGCAGTAGGCGGGGGCGTCGGGTGCATCCCCAGCCTTGAAGTAGCCGGCGCTTTCCCAGTGGGCGTACCAGCGTTTTTCGATGTCAGCCGGTTCGAAGGATTTGGCGAGTTCCATGGCGTGCGCGCAAAGGGTTGATTATCCCAAAAAAATTATCGGGACGGGCCACAAAACACGGCCGGGTGCAGTTTCAGGCCGACGGGTCGCGCGGTTGCCTGAGTTTTTTGGCGATGGCCTCGCGCACGATTTCGCGCACGTTGACGTCGAGCTGGGAGAGCAGGGTGGCGACGGTCTGGTCGAGGTTCTTGCGCAGTTCGGCGGCGACCTGTTTTTCCATCACCTCGGACAGGCGCGGCGCCAGTTCGCTCATCAGCTGCTCGGCCAGGGTGTCGCTCACGATGGCAGGGGGCGCTTCGGGTTCCCCAGGGGGCACAGCAGGGACGGCTGTCGTAGCCGCCGCTACGACGGGGGGCGTGCCGCGCTCGATCACGTCGGTCAGTACCGGCAGCCAGGCCTCGGGCGGCGGCGTATTTTCGGGGGAAGGGGGGTGTTCGGGAGCGGTTGCGCAGTCGGGCGATGCGCCAAGATCGGCCTCGCTGCCGCCGCGATGCTTTTTCAGCAGCGCGTCCATTTTGTTCAACAAGGGACTGTCGCTCATCGATGCTCCTATCCGGCCTGCTGGCGTAGATCGTGCGTTGTCAGGGCGTAGCCGCGCGTCTTGTAAAAGCGGTAGCGCTCGCGCCCCTGTTCGACCCCGGCTTCATCCTGGCCGACGATTTCGACCAGGCGCTCGAAGCGGGCAAAGGCGGGCGGCTGACTGGTGTGCAGGTTGATCATCACGTCGGCGCTGCGCAGGGCGTCGGCGTCGGTCCCGATCAGCACCGGCGTCTCGCCGGCCAGCGCGTCGGTATCGCGACAGTGCGGCACGAAACCCAGCGCGGGCGTCGTCCACAAGAGTCGGTCGATGGCGTCAGCCACCGCCGCATCCGGCGCATAAATCATTACCTGCCTGCCCTGGCCGTGCGCCTTGGCGGCGACGCGGCGGGCGACGTCGAGCGGATCGTCGGCATGGGTGTAGAAGAGGATCTCGGTCATTAGAGCCTGTTTCAGCAGAAATCATGCCCCGCGCCGGTTGCCTGCGGGATGGCTCGCGCAACGTTGCGCCTCGGGACGTACGCAGTGAAGCGAGCCACGGCAGCGCTTGCGACCTCAGCGCGAGCCATGTTCGCCTGCGCTGCCCACGTTCCGGGGGGCGACGCTTCGGCGCTGCCGTGCAAGGCGCGGGGAGTGAAGTTTGGTTGTTCCAAATAAGCGACCCGCAACGCGGCAATGTAACCTGAAGGGCATAAATGCCTGAGGGCAACCGGCCCACCGGGTTGAGACCGGAATCGGCGTATGCGGCGTTGCGGCACTTGGCAAGGGAGTGGCCCTTGCCGGCGCGGCGCGCCTTGCATCCATCCGATTCGGGTCTCAACGCGAGGCATGATTTCTACTGAAGCAGGCTCTTGTCCGTGCGGTTCAGCAGGAAGTGCACCAGCAGCGAAACCGGGCGGCCGGTCGAGCCTTTCTCGCGGCCGCCCTTGTAGGCGGTGCCGGCGATGTCGAGGTGCGCCCAGTGGTATTTCTTGGCGAAGCGCGACAGGAAGCAGGCTGCTGTGATCGAGCCGGCCGGGCGGCCGCCGATGTTGGCCATGTCGGCGAGCCTGCTCTTCAACTGCTCCTGATAATCTTCCCACAGCGGCATGCGCCAGACGCGGTCCCAGGCATGGTCGGCGGCGTGCTCGATTTCGCGCGCCAGCGGGTCGTGGTTGCTGAAGAGTGCGCTGGGATGCGCACCCAGCGCGATGACGCAGGCGCCGGTCAGGGTCGCCAGATCGACCACCGCGTCGGGTTCGAAGCGCTCGGCATAGGTCAGCGCGTCGCACAGGATCAGGCGACCTTCGGCATCGGTGTTGAGGATTTCGATGGTCTGGCCGGACATCGAGGTGACGATGTCGCCCGGTTTGTTGGCGTTCGCATCCGGCATGTTCTCGCAGGCCGGAATCAGGCCCACGACGTTGAGCTTGAGCCCCAGTTCGCCGATGGCGCGGAAGGTGCCGATGACCGCGCCGCCGCCGCTCATGTCGTAGTTCATCTCGTCCATTTCGGCGGGCGGCTTCAACGAAATGCCGCCGGCGTCGAAGGTGACCGCCTTGCCGACCAGCACCACCGGCTTGTCGCCTTTTTTGCCGCCTTCGTGCTTCAGCACGATGAAGCGCGGCGGCTTGTCGCTGCCCTTGCCGACCGACAGGAAGGAGCCCATTCCCAGTTTCTCGCAGGCGGCGTAATCGAGAATCTCGCAGCCGAAGCCGTGGGCTTTCGCCACTTTTCTCGCCTCGCCGGCCAGGTATTCTGGGGTGCAGATGTTGGACGGCGTGTTGCCCAGGTCCTTGGCGAGACAGATGCCGTGCGCGATGGCCAGCCCGCGCGCGAGGCCGATGTCGCCGAACTTGAGCTCGCCGCGCCGCGACACGGCGAAGGTGACGCGCTTGAGCGGCCTGCGTGCCTCGCCCGGCTTGCTCTTCATGCGGTCGAAACGATACAGCGCATCGTGCGCGCTGATCACCGCCTGTTCGATATTCCAGGTGACGTCGCGCTTCTTCACCGGGATTTCGCTGAGCGTGATGACGGCTTCCATCGAGCCGGTGTCGCGCAGGGTCTTGACTGCGCCAGCGATGGCATCGCGGTAGGCTTTTTCGTGGAAGTCGCGCTCCTTGCCGAGGCCGACCAGCAGCACGCGGTCAGCCAGGATGTTGGGCACCTTGTGCAGCAGCAGCGTGCTGCCGGCCTTGCCTTCCATGTCGCCGCCGCGCAGGATGTCGGACAGGTAACCGTCGCTGGCGCGGTCGATGTCGATGGCCGGGCCGGACAGCTTGCGGCTCTCGAACACGCCGACGACCACGCAGGCGGTGCGCTGCTTTTCGGGGGCGCCGCTTTTTATGCTAAATTCGAGTTCGATTTCCTTGTTTTCCATGTCTGTGCTCAAAAAAATACAGTCTGCCGATGCGCCGATTATTGGCGCGGGCGTGGTGGAATGTCAAAAGCCCGTTCGTTTCACGAACGGGTCACGGATTGCCCCATGCTCTATCGCCGCGCGCTGACCCGCGAGATGGGCCTCGCCACCGGGGCCGTGCTCACGGTGCTGATCGCGATTGCGCTGGTGGTGCTGTTCATCCGCCTGCTCGGCGACGTGGCGCGCGGCGAACTCGCCAACGAGGCGGTGTTTTCCTTTCTCGGATTCTCGCTGCTGCATTTTTTGCCGGTGCTGATGACGATTGCGCTGTTTGTCGGCGTATTGCTGCCTTTGTCGCGCATGTGGCGCGACAGCGAAATGGTCATCTGGTTCAACGCCGGCCTGTCGCTCACGCAGTGGATGCGGCCGGTGCTGACCTTTGCGGTGCCGTTCTCGCTGGTAATCCTGCTGCTGACGCTGGTGCTCAACCCGTGGATGCAGATCAAGAAAAACGAATATCGCCAGGATCTGAAGAGCCGCAGCGAAAGTTCCCTGATTGCCCCCGGCCTGTTTGCCGAGTCCGGCTCCAGCCAGCGCGTCTATTATGTGGAATCGCTCAATCCGCTGACCGGGATCGTGCGCAACGTCTTCATGCAGTCGTACATCGACGGCCAGCTCGGGCTGGTGGTCGCGCGCGAGGGCAATCACGCCGAACTGCCAGACGGCTCGCGCTATCTGGTGTTCAAGGAGGGGCGCCGTTATGAGGGCACGCCCGGCCAGCTCGACTACCGCATCGTGCAGTTCGAGCGTTACTGGATGCGGCTGGATCCGGTGGCCACGGGTGACATGGTGACCGGCGTCCGCCAGGCGTCGATGAGCGAGCTGCTGGCAGACGCCACGCCGCCGGCGCGCGCCGAGCTGCTGTGGCGGCTGGGTGTGCCGGTCTCCGCGCTGATTCTCGCCGTCATGGCCATTCCGCTGAGCTACGTCAACACGCGCGCGCGCCGCTCCTACGGGCTGGTGATTGCGCTGCTGCTGTATTTTGTCTACAACAACCTGCTGTCGCTGTCGCAGGCCTGGGTGGCGCAGGCCAAGCTCAATCCCTGGGCGGGGATGGTATCTGCGCATCTGCTGATGCTGCTCGCCGTGGTTGCCCTGTTTTACCTGCGCACGCGGCAGCATGACCCGCGCTGGAGGCGGTCATGAGCCTGCTGGCGCGTTATCTGGCCGGCCAGGTGCTGGTGGCGTCGGGGTTTGTGCTGCTGGCGCTGCTGGTTCTGTTCGCGTTTTTTGACGTGATGCAGGAGCTTGGCAGTCTGGGCCGCAACAACTATGGCTTGGGGCAGGCCGCTGTGGTGGTGTTGCTGAGCATCCCGGGTCATCTGTACGAAATCCTGCCGGTGGCCGCGCTGATCGGCACGCTGTTCGCGCTGTCGCGTCTGGTGGGCAATTCGGAGTTTGCGGTGATGCGCGTGTCGGGCCTGTCCAGCTGGCGGGTGGCGGGGTATTTTGCGGCGATCGGGGTGCTGCTGTCGCTGCTGCTGCTGGTGCTCGGCGAATTCGTGGCGCCGTGGTCCGATCAGACGGCGCAGCGTTACAAGCTGTCGGCGACCCGTTCGGTGGTGGCGCAGCAATTCCGCTCCGGCCTGTGGGTGAAGGATGGCAGCAGCTTCATCAACGTGCGCGAGGTGATGCCCGACAATACTCTGCGCGGCATCGAGATTTACGGCTTCGAAGCCGACGGCCGCCTGGGCTGGATCCGGGCCGCCGAGCAGGCCGACTGGCGCGGCGGCCAGACCTGGGATCTGCAAGGGGTGATGGAAACGCGCTTCGCCGATGACGGCATCCGCGCCGCCCGCAGCGAGCGCCAGGACTGGCAGTCGGTTTTGACGCCTGACATCCTCAGCGTGCTGCTGGTTGCGCCGGAAAAAATGTCGGCACGCACCCTCTGGCGCTACGTGGCGCACCTGAAGGAAAACAAGCAGAAAGCATCCCGTTACGAACTCGCCCTGTGGACGAAGTTCATCAGCCCGTTCGTCATCCCGATCATGATGCTGATCGCCATGCCGTTCGCCATCCAGGGGCCGCGCGCAGGCGGCACCAGCAGCAAGATTTTCATCGGCATTCTGGCCGGACTCGGCTTCCACTTGCTGAGCCGGCTGTTCGGCCATCTTGGTTTGCTGAATGACTGGCCGGCGGTGGTGGTGTCGATCCTGCCGCTGTTGATCTTCCTGGCCATTGCACTGTCGGGTATCCGGTGGGTCGACCGGCGTTGAGGGCCCGCAAGGCAATGAGTTGCGCATTCGTGACCCCCAGAAAGTTCGCAGGCAAGGCGCGGCGAGGAAGGTGTGGCTGCCCCATTCCGGCGAGCCGCAACGCCGCATGCGGGCGTTCTGGGGGATCACCCTTCGGGGCAGGCAGGATTCGGGTACATGGCGTTGTTGCAGGCTCCTGATGTGGAATAACCACATGGCGTCGCCTGCGCCTAGCCCTGCACCCGAATCCTCCCCGCCGAATGCACAACTCATTGCTTTGCGGGCCCTAAGCCTGCCGCACAGGCTCGCTGAGTGTTTGCGCGCCAGCGAGCCGGCGGCCAAGGTGGCCTGCGTTCACGCCTTGCAGGCGGATTGGCTGGCCGGGGCCCTGGATCCAACTGTCGGGGCCGAACGCGTGCCGATCAACCGGCCGGGACACCCGGACAAGCCCGCACTGATCCCGCCGCAGAACGTGCCTCGCCGCCGCGCCGACACCCTGCCCGGCCGCGCCGCGCTCATCCATGCGCTGGCGCATTTCGAATTCAATGCCATCAACCTGGCGCTCGACGCCGCCCACCGCTTTGCCGGCATGCCGCCGGCGTATTACGCCGACTGGCTGCGCGTGGCCGACGAGGAGGCTACGCATTTCGATTTGCTGAACACCCACCTGGCGTCGCTCGGTTACGCCTATGGCGACTTCCCCGCGCACAACGGCCTGTGGGATATGGCACTGAAGACCGCGCACGACCCGCTGGTGCGCATGGCGCTGGTGCCGCGCGTGCTGGAAGCGCGCGGACTCGATGCGACGCCTTTGATCGCCGACAAGCTGCGGGCTGCGAACGACCTGCGCATGGTCGAGGTGCTTGCCGTGATCGAGCGCGACGAGATCGGCCACGTCGCCATCGGCAGCCGCTGGTTCGGCTGGCTGTGCGCGGCGCGTGGACTCGCGCCCGAATCGACGTTCCGTCAGTTGCTGGTCGAGTATGACGCGCCGCCGCTGAAGCCGCCGTTCAATCTGGCGGCGCGCCGCGCAGCGGGCTTCAGCGAGCCCGAGCTGGACTGGTTGAGCGGGCTGTAAGTCTTACAGCCCGAGCGTCGTCGCAGATACGCTGGCCGGCGAACGCTGCCACATCCCCTCGAAGTCCTGATTCAGCAACACGGCATCGCGTGCGTCGTCCAGATGGAGCGTGCCACGCACTGCGGCCTTGTCGGGGCGCAGCAGGACGCCGTGGCGATCGGCCAGCACGAACGCCTGCTCGGGGCGCGGCGCGTCGGGGTCGGCCTGGCGGATCTCGAGGACATGGCCGAAGTCGCGCACCAGATGCATCAGACGGGGATGCCTGCGCGCCACGAGGCTGATGTCGTCGAGCAGCAGTTCGATGCGGCGGCCGCCGCCGGCCACGCACAGCGCGCGCAGGGCCGCGTGGCGCGGCTCGTGGTCGAACTCCAGCAAGCCCAGGTCGTGGTCGTACAGCCGCAACTGGCGATGCGTGCCGGCCAGCAGCGCGTCGAATGCGGCACGGAATTCGGTGGGGGTTTCAAAGGCATTCATTGATCGGTTTTGGCATCGCGTTTGCTCCCTCTACCGCTTGCGGGATAACCAGCGACTTGGCTGGCGTCTTTTGCCTGCCTAGTCGAATGGCGAGTAGTTCCATCAGAGGGTTGGGGTGAGGGGGCGTCGATCTCCAGCCAGCCGGCTTCGTACCAGTCATGAAAGCGCTCGCGCAGTGCGGCAGGCAAGGGCGGCGCGAGGCGGCGCTGATCGGCCAGTTGCTTCAGCGCGGCGGTTTCGTCGGCTGCCGGCGTAAAGGCCTCGCCGTTGATGAAAAAACGTCCGCCTGTAAACAGCAGGCGCGATTTGGGATTGAGCGCGATGCCGGCCTTGTTTGCCAGCTTGTAAAAAGCGGCACGGCCGAGCGGGGCGTCCGGCGCGTCGAAAAACACATTCGGCTTGGGCTCGGACAGATAGCGTCCGGCAAACTCGGCGACGTCGCGCTTGCCCCATTGGATTTTTGCGATCATGCCTTCGATCTGCGCCAGCATCGCCCGGCTGATTTCGCCGGGGTGGGCCTGCAGGCGCAGATCGGGGTCGGCGTAGCGGCCTTCCAGTTTGAGCGTGTCCTGCAGGTGCATCAGGAAACCGTGCGCCAGTTCCTCGGTGGTGGGGGCGCGGAAGCCGATCGAATAGGTCGTGCAGGCGTCTTCTGCAACGCCGTAATGCGCGACATGCGGCGGCAGGTAGAGCATGTCGCCGGGGCCGAGCACCCATTCCTCCTCAGGCTTGAAGCGGCGCAGGATTTTCAGCGGCGCGTCGTCCAGGATCGCCAGGTCGGTTTGCGTGCTGATCTGCCAGCGGCGGTGCCCCTGGCCCTGCAGCAGGAAGACGTCGTAGGAATCGAAATGCGGCCCCACGCTGCCGCCTGGAACGGCATAGCTCACCATCAGGTCGTCGAGCCGGGCGTGCGGGATGAAGTCGAAACGCGCCAGCAGCGCGTCCGCTTCGGGCAGGACGTGGTTGAGCGACTGCACCAGCAGCGTCCACCGGTTTTTTGGAAGCCGCTTGAAATCGCCTTTGCCGAACGGGCCGTGATCGAGCTGCCAGCAGGTGCCGCTGCCCTGGATCAGGCGCGACTCGACATCGTCGCGGCAGGCCAGCTGCTGCATCTCGGCGGGCGTCAGGAGGCCGGTGAAGCCGGGCACGGCATTTCGGATCAGAAGCGGGCGCTTGTGCCATACCTCGCGCAGGAAACGGGCGGGGCTCAAGCCGCCAAGCAGGGTCGTCGTCATTCGCGGAATTATAACGATGTGTTTGAACGCCCCCCTGTTAGAATGCTGCCGGAATTTGCGTGGTGGAGCACCCATGTTGAAAGCGGGAGACCGCGCGCCGGATTTTTCCAATCCGGACGCGGACATGAACATCGTCGAACTGTCCCAGTTTCGGGGCAAGACGCTCGTGCTGTATTTCTATGTGCGCGACGATACGCCGGGCTGCACCACTGAGGCGATCGAATTCTCCGAATTGGAAGACGACTTCGCCAAACTGGGCGCCACGGTGCTCGGGGTGTCGCGCGACGACTGCATCAAGCATGGCGAGTTCCGCGACAAGCACGGCATCAGCGTGCGTCTGCTGGCCGACAAGGAGCAGGCGACCTGCGCAGCCTATGGCGTGCTGCAGGACAAGGAGGTGGACGGCGTGATGCGCAAAGGCGTGGTGCGCTCCACCTTCATCATCGACAAACAGGGCGTCATCCGTCACGCCCTGTACGGCGTTTCCAGCCGCGGCCACGCGGCGGAAGTGCTTCAACTGGTTGCTTTAATGAGCAAAGGGGAACTCAATTGAATATCGGCAAGGACACCGTCGTCACCATCACCTACATCGTCCGTGACATGGAGGGCAAGCTGCTGGAAGAGAGCGACGAACCGGTCAGCTACCTGCACGGCGGCTACGACAACATCTTCCCGCTGGTCGAGCAGGCGCTGGAAGGCAAGGCGGTGGGCGACAAGATCGACCTCAAGCTGCAGCCGGCAGACGCCTTCGGCGAATACGAGGATGAACTGGTGCGGCTGGAGCCGCGCGAGGCCTTCCCCGCCGACATCGAGATCGGCATGCAGTTCGTCGGCTCGCCGGTCGACGGCAGCGAGGAAATGCTCTACACCGTGACCGACATCGCCGAAGACAAGGTGGTGGTCGACGGCAACCACCCCTACGCGGGGCAGGCGGTGCATTTTCAGTGTGCGGTCGCCGAGGTGCGCGCCGCCACGCCGGACGAGGTCGAGCATCGCCATGCCCATGGCGCCCACGGCCATCACCATCATTAATGCCGCGGCAGACGGTAAAATGTTCGGCTAACCTGTTTTCCATGACTGTTCGATGAAAACCACCTTCCTCGACTTTGAGCAACCGATTGCTGAACTCGAAGCCAAGATCGAAGAACTGCGCTTTGTGCAGGACGATTCCGCCCTCGACATCTCGGAGGAAATCCGCCGCCTGCAAAAGAAGAGCCAGACGCTGACCAAAGACATTTATGCCAAGCTCAACGCCTGGCAGGTGTCGCAGGTGGCACGTCATCCGCAGCGGCCCTACACGCTCGACTACGTGCAGGGACTGTTCACCGACTTTTCCGAGCTGCACGGCGATCGCGCCTACGCCGACGACGCCGCGATTGTCGGCGGCATGGCACGCTTCAACGGCGAACCGGTGATGGTGATCGGCCACCAGAAAGGCCGCGACACCAAGGAAAAGATCTACCGCAATTTCGGCATGCCGCGCCCCGAGGGCTATCGAAAGGCCTTGCGCCTGATGCGCCTGGCGGAAAAGTTCCGCCTGCCGATTTTCACATTCATCGACACGCCGGGCGCCTACCCGGGCATCGGTGCCGAGGAACGCGGCCAGTCCGAAGCCATTGCTCGCAACCTGTATGTGATGGCCGAACTGCAGACGCCGATCATCTGCACCATCGTGGGCGAGGGCGGCTCGGGCGGCGCGCTGGCGATCGGCGTCGGCGACCGCACGCTGATCCTGCAATACTCGACCTATTCGGTTATTTCGCCAGAAGGCTGTGCCTCGATTCTGTGGAAAAGTGCCGACAAGGCCTCGGTTGCCGCCGAAACCCTGGGCATCACCGCCGACCGCCTGAAGGCCCATGGCCTGGTCGACCGCATCATCGAGGAGCCGCTGGGCGGTGCACAGCGCGACTGGGATGCCATGTTCCAGGCGATGCGCCGTGCTCTGACAGACACGCTGTCCGAGTTGCGCAAGCCGTCGCTCGACGCGCTGCTGGCCGCGCGCTACCAGCGCCTGCGGGCGTATGGCAGCTTCAAGGAAACCCCTGCCAAATAAGGCCGTCGACGCGGTGGCGGCGGACGCGCTTGCCCGCCACGTTTCCCCCCGCGCGCGGCTGATGCTGGGACTCTCGGGCGGACTCGATTCGGTGGCCCTGCTTCATGTCCTGCTCGGCTTGCGCGATCAACATCCTTTCGAACTGCGTGCCGTGCATGTGCACCATGGCCTGTCGCCGCATGCCGACGACTGGGCCGATTTCTGCGCGCAACTGTGCGCATCGCATGCGGTCGAATTGACCCTCCATCGGGTACGGATCGCCCATGACGACGCGTCCGGTACCGAAGCGGCTGCGCGGCGCGAGCGTCAGCGCATCTTTGCCGCGCTGGACGCGGACTTTCTGCTCACCGCACACCAGCAAAACGACCAGGCCGAAACGCTCTTGTTGCAGCTGCTGCGCGGCGCCGGGCCGAAAGGTCTGGCGGCGATGGCCGAGCTGCAGCGCCGGCCGGATTGGCGGGCGGCGCAACTACGGCCCTTGCTGGGCGTGACGCGCGCCGGGATCCTTGAGTATGCGCAGGCGCATGGGCTGGACTGGGTGGACGACGAAAGCAACCAGGACACCCGCTACCGCCGCAATGCGCTGCGCCGGCAGGTGATGCCGCTGCTGGCGGCGTATTTTCCCGGCAGCAGCGCCACCCTTGCGCGCGCCGCTGCGCTGCAGGCCGAGGCTGCCGGCTTGCTGGATGAGCTGGCGCGGCTGGATGGGGCAGCGGCCATCGACGGCAACCGCCTTGACTGCAGCGTGCTGGCGCGTCTGTCCCCGCCGCGGGCGCGCAATCTGCTGCGCCACTTCATCGAGCAGCAGGGTCAGACCATGCCCAACGCCCGCCAGCTGAACGAGGCACTGCATCAGTTGCTGGAAGCGAAAGACGACGCACGCGTGCGCGTCAGGCTGGGGCAGATGGAAGTCTGGCGCTTTCGCGGCGGAGCCTATCTGGCGCCGCTGCCGCCGGCCGCGGCAGAACCGGTCCGCTGGCAGGGCGAGGCGTCGCTCTGGGTGCCGGCCGCCGGAGTGGGTGTGCAGATGGCGTCGGTGAGCGGGGAAGGCCTGAGACGCGATGCGCTGATGGCGGGCGAGGTCACGCTGGGGGTGCGGCGGGGCGGCGAACGCCTGCGCCTGAATGCGGGCGGGCCTCACCGCAGCCTGAAGAATCTGTTGCAGGAACACGCGATTCCGCCCTGGCAGCGCGATCGCCTGCCGCTCTTGTGGTGCAACGGGCGGCTGGCGTGGGCAGCAGGGATCGGCCTCGATGCCGATCTGTGCGCCGCTCCCGGCGAAGCCGGGGTGCTGCCGCGCGTCGCGGACTAGCCGCCAGGCAAGACAGGCCGGGGTGTGGCGTGCTATCCTAGCGGGCTGATTTTCATGGTTTTTTGAACTTTTTTCTCATTTGTCTGGAGCATATACATGGCAGTTCAGCGCACCTTTTCCATCATCAAACCCGATGCCGTCGCCAAAAACGTGATCGGCAAGATCGTCAGCCGCTTCGAGAGCAATGGCCTCAAAGTGGTGGCGTCGAGAATGAAGCACCTGTCGCGCCAGGAAGCCGAAGGCTTCTACGCCGTTCACCGCGAGCGCCCCTTCTTCAAGGACCTGGTCGACTTCATGGTGTCGGGGCCGGTGGTGCTGCAGGTGCTGGAAGGCGAAGACGCGATTGCCAAGAACCGCGCGCTGATGGGCGCGACCGATCCGAAGAAGGCCGAACCCGGCACCATCCGCGCCGACTTCGCCGAGAGCATCGACGCTAACGCCGTGCATGGCTCCGACGCGCCGGAAACCGCCGCGATCGAAATCGCCTATTTCTTCCCCGCCTGCGAAGTGTACGCAGGCCGCTAATCGCACCGTAATGCCGCAAAACCTGCTTGATTTCGACCTCGAAGGACTGACCGCCTGGTTCGCTGAACTCGGCGAAAAGCCGTTTCGCGCCAGGCAGGTGTTCCATTGGGTGCATCAGGCCGGGGTGGCAGATTTTGCGCAAATGACCGACATCGCCAAAAGCCTGCGCGAGAAACTGCAGCAGCAGGCGGTGGTACAGGCGCCGGCGATCAATTACGCGCACACCTCGGCCGACGGCACGCGCAAGTGGCTGTTCGAGGTCGGGGTCGCAAACGGCATCGAAACCGTGTTCATTCCGGAAGACGACCGCGGCACCCTGTGCGTGTCGTCGCAGGTCGGCTGCGCGCTGGAATGCACCTTCTGCTCGACCGGCCGCCAGGGCTTCAACCGCAACCTGACGGTGGCCGAGATCATCGGCCAGCTGTGGGTGGCGCATCACAGTCTGAAGACCGAGCCGAATCGCACCGCGCTCAATCACAGCGCAGGCGAAATTTCAGACCGCCCGGTGACCAACGTGGTGATGATGGGCATGGGCGAGCCGCTGGCCAACTTCGAGAATGTGGTGACCGCGCTCGGCATCATGCTCGACGACCATGCCTATGGTCTGTCGCGGCGGCGGGTGACGGTGTCGACCTCCGGCCTGGTGCCGGCGATGGACCGCCTGGCCGAACGCTGCCCGGTGGCGCTGGCGGTGAGCCTGCACGCGCCCAACGACACGCTGCGCGACCAGATCGTGCCGATCAACAGGAAATATCCGTTGCGCGAGTTGATGGCGGCGTGCCGGCGCTATCTGGTGCATGCGCCGCGCGATTTCATCACCTTCGAATACGTGATGCTGGCCGGGGTGAACGATCAACCCGAGCACGCGTGCCAGCTGATCGAGCTGACGCGGGAGGTGCCGTGCAAGTTCAACCTCATCCCATTCAATCCGTTTCCGGATTCCGGCTATGAAAAGCCGCGCACCGAGGCGATGCGCGTATTCCGCGAGATTCTGCAGGACGCGGGGTATGTGGTGACCATGCGCAAGACGCGCGGCGACGACATCGACGCCGCCTGCGGCCAACTGGCGGGCAAGGTGGCCGACAAGAGCGGGCGCGTGATGAAACGGATGCACAAGGAGGCAGCGTGAAAAAACGGATCGTGGTGGCAGCAGTCTTGCTGGCAGGCTGTGCAGGCCAGCCCATCGGGGAGGGCGGCGGTGTCGCTGACACGCAAGCGGACAGCGAAAGCCGTCAGCGCGCGCGCGCCTTCACCGACCTGGCCGGCGCCTATTTTTCCCGTGCCCAGTACAAGATCGCGCTCGACGAACTGCGCAAGGCCATCACCGCCGACAGCCGCTTTGGCCCCGCCTACAATATCTATGGCCTGATCTACATGGAACTGGCCGAAGACAAGCTGGCCGAAGAAAACTTCCGCCGCGCCATCGAGCTGGATCGCAGCGACTCGGAGGCACGCAATAACTTCGGCTGGTTTCTCTGTACCCGCGGCCGTTACGATGAAGGACTCGAACAGTTCGGCGCCGCGCTGCGCAATCCGCTGTACGCGCAGCCCGAGCAGGCCATGGCCAATGCCGGTCTGTGCGCCGAAAGGAAAGGCGACCTCGCGCTGGCCGAGGCCAATCTTCTGAAATCCATCAAGCTGCAACCCGACAATCCCAACACAGTGTTGAAGCTGGCGGGACTGCACTTTCGCCAGGGGCGGCTGATTGAAGCGCAGCGCCTGCTGGGCCGCCATGCCGAACTGGCGCCGCCGAGCGCGGAAAGCCTGTGGCTGGGGGTGCGGCTGGAACGCAAACTGGGCGACCGCGCGCAGGAAGCGGCCTACGGTCTGCAACTGCGCAAGCGCTTTCCCGATTCGAATGAAGCGCGGCTGCTGCTGGCGGGGCAATACGAATGAGCGGGAACGCGCAGTTTTCGGTTGGGCAGGTTTTGCGTGAAGCGCGCGAAGCGCAGGGCATCACGCTGGAGGAGGCCGCCGCACGCCTGCGCTTGATGCATCGCCAGATCGAAGCCATGGAGACGGATGACTTCGAAAGCCTCGGTCAGCCCGTTTTCGGCCGCGGGTTTGTCCGCAACTACGCGCGCCTGCTGGGGCTGGCGCCCGAAGCGCTGCTGGCGCACATGGACGGGGCGCCGGCCGAACCGGCTCCGGTCAGCCATGCCGAGCCGCCCTTGCCGCGTTCCTGGTTGACCTCGCCCTGGCTGATCCTGCTGATGCTGGGCGTGCTGGTGGCGGCGGCGGCCCCGATCGTGCTGTATTTGTGGCTCAACAGCGAAGGAGAGGATATCTCGAATCAGGCTCCGTCCCTGGTGCTTACGCCTTCTGCGCCTATTGCCGTGCCGCAACCTGCTTTGAAACCGGCGGAAGTGCCGCCGCCTCCCGCCGCCGTCGAAGCCACTCCCGTCCCGCCGTCCGAACCGGAAGCGGTAACCGCCGAATCCGCTGAGGCCGGTGCTCCCGCCGCCCCCGAGCCCCCGGCGGCCGAGGGCGTGCTGCATTTTGAATTCGGCGACGAAGCCTGGGTCGAAGTCAGGGATGCCAGTGGCCGCATGCTGCATCGTCAACTCAATCCCCCCGGCAGCCGTATCGAGGTTCACGGCCAGCCCCCGTTCGACCTGGTGGTGGGCAACGCCGCGCAAGCGCGCATGACGTACAACGGTCGCCCCATTGACTTGAAGCCCTTTATTGGCCTGACAGTCGCCCGATTCACGCTTGAAGAATAGTCGCCCTAAAACCATGATGTCCCCAATAATCCGTCGTCCCACCCGCCAGGTGCGGGTCGGCCATGTGCTGGTCGGTGGAGGCGCGCCCGTGGTGGTACAGTCGATGACCAACACCGATACCGTCGATATCACGGCCACCGTAGGTCAGGTGCAGGCGCTGGCCGAGGCCGGTTCCGAAGTGGTGCGCATCACCGTCAACACGCTGGAAGCTGCAGCCGCGGTACCGCGCATCCGCGAACGCCTCGACGTGCTGGGTTGCCGGGTGCCGCTGGTCGGCGACTTCCACTTCAACGGCCACAAGTTGTTGACCCAGGTTCCGGAATGCGCACAGGCGCTTGCCAAGCTGCGCATCAACCCCGGCAATATCGGGCGCGGCAACAAGCGCGACGAGCAGTTCGCCACCCTGATCGAAGTCGCATGCCGTTACGACAAGCCGGTGCGCATCGGCGTCAACTGGGGCAGCCTCGACCAGGCGCTGGCGGTGCGCATGATGGACGACAACGCGCGTCTCGCGCAGCCGGAAGACGCCGAGGTGGTGATGCGCCGCGCGATGGTCGCCTCCGCGCTGGAGTCGGCGAAAAAGGCCGAGGAACTGGGCCTCGGCGGCGACAGGATCATCCTGTCGTGCAAGATGAGCCGGGTGCAGGATCTGATTTCTGTGTACCGCGATCTCGCATCGCAGTGCGACTACCCGCTGCACCTGGGACTGACCGAGGCCGGCATGGGATCGAAGGGCATCGTCGCCTCGACCGCGGCGCTCGCAGTGCTGCTGCAGGAAGGCATCGGCGACACGATACGCATTTCGCTGACGCCTGAGCCGGGCGGCGACCGGACGCAGGAAGTGCGCGTCGGCCAGGAAATCCTGCAGGCGCTCGGCCTGCGCGCCTTTACCCCGCAGGTCACCGCCTGCCCGGGCTGCGGGCGCACCACCTCGACCGTGTTCCAGGAACTGGCGCAGGACATCGAAACCTATCTGCGCACCCAGATGCCGGTCTGGCGCAGCCAGTATCCCGGCGTCGAATCCATGCAGGTGGCGGTGATGGGCTGCGTGGTCAACGGCCCCGGCGAATCGAAGCACGCCAACATCGGCATCTCGCTGCCCGGCACCGGCGAAGTGCCGGTCGCGCCGGTGTATGTCGACGGCGAAAAAACCGTGACGCTGAAAGGCGACCGGATTGCCGCCGACTTCCAGACGATCGTCGAAGACTATGTGCGCAGCCATTATGGCGCTGCGTGACACGCATTTCTGTTGATTAATTTATGAGCAACAACATTCAATCCGTGCGCGGCATGAACGACTGCCTGCCCGATGCCACCGACACCTGGCAGGCCTTCGAGGCGATCGTGCGCGACTGGCTGCGGCGCTACGGCTACCGCGAGATGCGCACGCCGATCCTCGAACATACCGGGCTGTTCAAGCGTGCCATCGGCGAGGTGACCGACATCGTCGAAAAGGAGATGTACACCTTCGTCGACGAGCTGAACGGCGAATCGCTGGCGCTGCGCCCGGAAGGCACGGCGTCCTCGGTGCGCGCGGTGATCCAGCACAACCTGCTGTACGACGGCGGCAAGCGCCTGTGGTATATGGGACCGATGTTCCGCCACGAGCGTCCGCAAAAAGGCCGCTACCGGCAGTTCCACCAGGTCGGCGTCGAGGCGCTCGGCTTTGCCGGGCCGGACGTCGATGCCGAGCTGATCGTGATGTGCGCTGACCTCTGGCGCGAACTCGGCATCGCGCCGGCGCTGCAGCTCAATACGCTGGGCGATTATGAATCGCGGCACCGCCATCGCGCCAAGCTGGTTGCCTATTTCGAGGCGCATCAGGACGCGCTCGACGAGGATTCGAGGCGGCGGCTGCACAGCAACCCGCTGCGCATTCTCGACAGCAAGAATCCGGCGATGCAGGCGCTGAACGACGCTGCGCCCAAGCTGACGGACGAGCTCGACGACGCGGCGCTGGCGCATTTCGATGCGCTGCAGGCGCTGCTGCGCGCGAACGGCATCGCGTTCGAACTCAATCCGCGCCTGGTGCGTGGGCTCGACTACTACAACCGTACCGTGTTCGAATGGGTGACCGACCAGCTCGGCGCGCAGGGCACCGTGTGCGCGGGCGGGCGCTATGACGGCCTGATCGAGCAGTTGGGCGGCAAGCCGGCGCCGGCGGCCGGCTTCGCCATGGGAATCGAGCGCTTGCTGTCGCTGATGGAGGTGGCCGGCACGCCGCTGGCGACAACAGTTCCGGATGCGTATATCGTGCATGCTGGCGATGCGGCGCAGGGGTTTGCCTGGCAGGTCGCGAACGCATTGCGCAGCGCAGGACTGGCTGCCGTGCTGCATTGCGGCGGCGGCAGCTTCAAGTCGCAAATGAAAAAGGCCGACGCCAGCCGCGCGCGCTATGCGGTGATCATCGGCGACGATGAGGCTGCGGCGCAGCAGGTGACGCTGAAACCCCTGCGCGGCACCGCAGAGCAGACCCGTGTCGAGGTGACGCTGGCAATCGAATATCTGAAACAGGCAACAACTTAAAAAGGCATCGCGCAATGGCAACCTACGATCTCGACGAACAGGAACGGCTGGACGAACTGAAAGCCTGGTGGAAGCGCTGGGGCAGTCTGGTGATGTTCGGGCTGGCCGTGGTGATCGCGGCAGCGGCAGGCTGGCGCTACTGGCAGAACCACACGGCGACGCAAAGCCTGGAAGCCGCCACCGTGTACGAAAAGCTCACCCAGTCGCTGGCGGCCAACGACGCCAAGGCCGCGCACGAGGCGGGGGCGATGCTGATCGAGCAATACGAGGGCACTGCCTATGCGCCGCGCGCAGCGCTGCTGCTGGCCAAGCTGAACGTCGGCGCCAAGGATATGAAAAGCGCGCAGACCAAGCTGGAGTGGGCAGTTGCCAACAGCAAGGAGCCTGCGGTCAAGGATCTGGCGCGCCTGCGCCTGGCCGCGGTGCAACTCGACCAGAATCAATACGATGCTGCGCTGAAGACCCTGTCCGCCACGCACAGCGATGCGTTTGCCTTCCGCTTCCACGACCTGAGGGGCGACGTGCTGCTGGCGCAGGGCAAGCCGGCCGAGGCGCGCGCCGCCTATCAGGCCGCCTTCGGCAAGATGGCGGAAGACAACCCCTACCGCAACATCGTCGAGCTGAAGCTCGATGCGCTGGGAGGAGAGGCCAAGTGAAGATGCGCGTAATCGTCGCCGGCCTGGCGCTGGCCTTGTCGGGATGCAGCACGGTCAATTCGATGACCGGCACGGTGGGCGGCTGGTTCGGTGCCGGCCCGTCCAGGGCCAAGCCGGCCGAACTGGTTGAATTCAAACCGGCTGCCACGCTGATCGAAGCCTGGAAAGCGGACACCGGTGACGCCGGCAGCACGCTGTTCCATCCGCAGGCCGCAGGTGACGATGTGGTCGCCGCAGGGGGCAGCCGGGTGGTGCGCATCGCCGTGGCTAACGGCAACGTGGTGTGGAAAGCCGATACCGGCGTGAAACTGTCGGCCGGCGCCGGCGCAGGGCAGGGACTGGTCCTGGCGGGGGGCGGCAAGGGAGAATTGCTGGCACTCGACCTGGCGAGCGGCCAGATGCGCTGGAAAGTGGCGCTGTCGAGCGCGGTGACCGGCCAGCTGCTGGCGGCAAACGATATTGTGATTGCGCGCACCGGCGACGGCCGCGTGCATGGGCTGGCTGCGGCCGACGGCAGCAGCAAGTGGCTGTATACCCGCAACCTGCCGGCCCTGAGCCTGCGCGGATCGGGCGGCATGGTGGCGCGCGACGGCGTGCTGTACGCCGGCTTCCCCGGCGGCAAGCTGGTCGCTCTGAACGCCGCCAACGGCGCCCAGCTATGGGAAGCCACGGTGGCGCTGCCGCGCGGAGCGACCGAGCTCGAACGAGTGGCCGACGTGATGGGCAATCCGGTGCTGGACGAGCGGCAGGTGTGCGCCGTCGCCTATCAGGGCCGGGTGGCCTGCTTCGACCGCCGCAACGGCGCGCCCCTGTGGGCGCGCGACACCTCCAGCAACAGCGGACTGGCGATGGACGAGCGCAATGTCTACGTCACCGACGACAAGGACGCCGTGACGGCCTACGACAAAACCAGTGGCCGTGCCGGCTGGCGCCAGGACAAACTGGCGCGCCGTCAGGTCACCGCGCCGCTGGCACTGGGCGTCTGGGTGGTGGTGGCCGACGGCGAAGGCTATGTGCATGTGCTGTCAGCGGACGACGGCAGCTTCGTTGCGCGCGCCAGGGTCGACAGCAGCGTGCGCACGGCGCCGGTCGACATCGGCCCGGGCTTCGCGGTACAGACGGCCAAAGGCACAGTGGTCGCTTTCAGGTTCAAATAAACCATGCGCCGGCCTGCCGGCGCGTAGCAAGGATAATCATCCTAGAAACCGCAGTTGACCGCTCAGTTTTAGGAATGCTGCATGTATAACGATACTTCTACTCTCGATCACGCTCACCGACAGGTGGGGGCCGCTACGCACCCGCCGGCACGCCTGGTCACGCGCCTGCCTTTGTCGTTCGTCGTTGCAGGCCCCAGCCTGCTGCCTCCCCACTCCGCGGCAGTCACCTGCCCAGACGCACCCTCGGGCGCGTCCAACTACGGTTTCTAGGATGATGCTTCCCACTCTGGTTCTTGTTGGGCGTCCCAACGTCGGCAAGTCCACCCTGTTCAACCGCCTTACCGGCACGCGCGATGCCCTGGTGCACGACATGCCGGGGATGACGCGCGACCGCCATTACGGGCGCGGGCGCATCGGCGGCAAGCCGTATCTGGTGGTCGACACCGGCGGTCTCGAACCGGTGGCCAAGGAAGGCATCATGGCCGAGATGGCGCGCCAGACCCTGCAGGCCATCGACGAGGCCGACGCCATCATTTTCATGGTCGATGCGCGCAGCGGCCTCACCCCGCAGGACAAGGTGATCGCCGAGCGGCTGCGCCGCGCGACCTGTCCGGTGCTGCTGGCGGTCAACAAGGCCGAGGGCATGAACCGCGCAGTGGTGACCGCCGAATTCCACGAGCTGGGACTGGGCGAGCCGCTGGCGATTTCCGGCGCGCACGGCGACGGCATTGCCGACCTGGTGGACGAGGCGCTGGCGCCGTTTTCCGAAGAGGAAGAAAAGGCCGACGAATTCGGCATCCCCAAGATCGCGCTGGTGGGGCGCCCCAACGTCGGCAAGTCGACCCTGGTCAACGCGCTGGTCGGCGAGGAACGCGTGATCGCGTTCGACCAGCCGGGCACCACGCGCGATTCGATTTACGTCGAGTTCGAGCGCGACGGCAAGCCCTACATCCTGATCGACACCGCCGGCGTGCGGCGCCGCGGCAAGGTCTTCGAGACAGTGGAGAAATTCTCCGTCATCAAGACGCTGCAGGCGATCGAGGATGCCAACGTGGTGGTGCTGGTGCTCGACGCGCGCGAGAACATTTCAGAACAGGACGCGCACCTGGCCGGCTTCGTGCTGGAAACCGGGCGGGCGCTGGTGGTGGCGGTCAACAAGTGGGACGGTTTGAGCGCCGAGCAGCGCGACGACGTCAAGCGCGACATCGGCCGCAAGCTGGCCTTCCTCGACTTCGCGCGCTTCAACTACATCTCAGCGCTGAAGGGCAAGGGCCTGGAAACCCTGCTGAAGGACGTCGAAGCCGCGCACGCCGCCGCCTTCCTCAAGATGTCGACGCCCAAGCTCACCCGGGTGCTGGAAATGGCGGTGGAGCAGCACGCGCCGCCGAAGAACGGCCTGTTCCGTCCCAAGCCGCGCTACGCCCATCAGGGCGGCAAGAACCCGCCGGTGATCGTGCTGCACGGCAACGCGCTGGAAGGCCTGCGCGACGACTACAAGCGCTATCTGGAAAGCAGTTTCCGCAAGGCGTTCAAGCTGCAGGGCACGCCGCTCAGAATCCAGATCAAGGAAGACAGCGGCAAGAATCCGTTCGAAGGCAAGACGCGTGCGCCGCTGACCGAAAGCGAGGCGACGCGGATGCGGCGCAAGAAGCGGGTTCGGCGCAAGGTCTACGGCGCCAGCTGAGCGCTTGCGCGCTCAGTCGAGCCAGCGCACCAGATAGAACAGCTTGAAGCCTTCGGACGAGCGCGAGGGGCCGCTGGCAATCGCCGCGTGGCGGCCTTTGGCGGGATCCGCATGCGCCCGCGCCTCGTCCTCGCTGGCGTAGACCTCGACCACGCCCTCGGGGAAGCGCTTGCGGTTCTTGCCGGAAGGCAAATAAATCACCACCGCCGAGGTGCCGACGACTTTCGACTCGACATCGGTGAACAGGCTGGTGGCTTGCGGCATGGTCAGTGGGTTTTTTTCGGAATGCTGCCGATCTTCACGACGTGGGCGTTGGGCTTCTCGTCGGTGAAGTGCGGGCGCTCTTCCAGGGTGCGGCCGGTGAGCCTGGCCAGCTCGACTTCGCGGCTGGAAATCACCACCAGACAATCCTTGATGCCGAGCACCGTGGCTTCGGTCAGCGGGCTGGGATTGCCGTCGCGCGGCGCAGTGTCGCGCACGATGGAAGTGAGGGTCTTGCGCATCATGCGCATGAGGCGCTGCTCGTCGTGCAGGGCTTTTTCGTCCATGGGAATACTCCGGAAACCAGCAAAGATTCCGCATTGTCGGCGCCGGTCCCGGCTTCGTCAACGCAAGCCCCTGGCACCCGAGGGGATAAAAAGCCTGACTGGGGGCATAAGCAGAATGATCCGCCGCCACAATCCGGCTGATTTAAGCTAACTGCCAGAGGAGAGACCGCATGTCAGACCCGAACACCCCCGATACTGGCGAAGTCCGCGAAATCCGCATCAATCCCATCGTGCCGAGCGAATCGGTGCTGGTGGCCACCGCGCGCAGCATGCGCCCGAAAAAGGCCGAGGAACTGGCGCCGCGCGATACCCGCAAGCACGTCGAAACCTGTCCCTTCTGCCGCGGCAACGAGCACAAGACGCCGCCGGCGATTCTGAGCTGGCCCGAGGCCGGCGACTGGCAGATCCGCATGGTGGAAAACCTCTATCCGGTGCTGGGCGACGACCGCGAGCAGGCCGGCTTCAACTTCGGCCTGCAGCAGACCATCGACGGCTACGGCCGGCACGAGGTCATCATCGACCATCACGAGCACGGGATTGCCGTGCACGACATGGCGGAAAGCCATCTGGCCGCGCTGTTCGGCGTCTACCAGACGCGCATGCGCCAGTTGTTCGAGTCGGACGAACGGCTGAAATACGTGCTGGTGTTCAAGAACTTCGGACCGGCGGCCGGCGCCTCGATCCCGCACACCCACAGCCAGGTGATTGCGATGCCGGTGGTGCCGGAAAACGTCGACGCCGAGGTGAGGAACAGCGCCGCACATTACGCCAAGCACCACCACTGCATTTTCTGCGCGCTGATCGACGAGGCGCTGACCTTCGAGGCGACGATCTACGACCGCAACTCGGGCGCAGTGCGGCGCAGGATCAGCGTCGGCCAGTACGTGGTCGAGCGCGGCGAGAAGTTCATCGCCATCAAGCCGTTTGCCAGCCGCTACGAGTGGGAGGTGCACATCCTGCCGCTGGCGCACCAGGCGGATTTCCTCGACGTTCGCGGCGAGGATCTGGCCGACCTGGCACGGGTGATGAAGCGCACCATGGCGCGGCTGGACGCTGTCATCGGCGGCGCGCAATACAACTTCTTCCTGCACTCTGTGCCGCACGACGGCACAGACTCGACGCATGGCGTGCCGCACGATGCGGCTCGCGGCGCGTACGCCGCGAGCTACCACTGGCATCTGGAAATCTGCCCGCGCACCTCCATCCCGACCGGGTTCGAGCTGGGGTCGGGGCTGTTCGTCAATACCATCAACCCGGAACAGGCGGCCGAGCGGCTGCGCGCGGTGGAACTGTAGCGTGCCGTGCCTGTTGCGGCTATTGGAACGCGGCATCCGTTGCGTGCGACCCGGCGTGATCCTGGGCTAAAATAAAAGTCCGCAATCTGCGGAGCCGTTTTCAAGCGACCGCCCTGTGAAGCCATCCCCGTTTTGCCTCACCCTACCGCCAGCAGTCGCCGCGCGCTGCCTGCCGGCCTCCCCGTGCGCCTATCGGAGGCGTTCCCGTGTTTGATCGGTACGCCGGCGGCGAGCGCGTCATCCTGGTGGCGCTCGATTTTGGCGATCCGGATTTTGCTGAGAGCGTGGCCGAGTTGCGTCTGCTGGCGTCGGGCGCCGGGCTCGACATCCTCGGCGAAGTGCAGGGCAAGCGCAGCCGTCCGGATGCCGCGCTGTTCGTGGGGAGCGGCAAGGCAGACGAAATCGCGGCGCTGGTCGCGGCCACTGAATCCGATGTCGTCATCTTCAACCACGAGCTGTCGCCCGCGCAGGAACGCAACCTGGAGCACCGCCTGCACTGCCGGGTGATCGACCGTGTCAGCCTGATTCTGGATATTTTCGCGCGCCGGGCCAACAGTGCCGAAGGCAAGCTGCAGGTCGAGCTGGCCCAGCTACAGCATCTGTCGACCCGCCTGGTGCGCGGCTGGACCCACCTCGAACGTCAGCGCGGCGGCGTCGGCATGCGCGGCCCCGGCGAGAAGCAGCTGGAAACCGACCGCCGCCTGATCGGCGTGCGGGTCAAGGCGTTGCGCGAGCGGCTCGCCAAGCTGGGCAGGCAGCGCCGCACCCAGCGGCGTTCGCGCGCGCGCCAGCAGGTGATGTCGGTGGCGCTGGTGGGCTACACCAACGCCGGCAAGTCCACCCTGTTCAATGCGCTGACGCATGCCGGCACCTACGCAGCCGACCAGCTGTTCGCCACGCTCGACACCACCACGCGCAAGATCTATCTGCCGAAGGTGGGCGAGGTGGTGCTTTCGGACACGGTCGGCTTCATCACCCGCCTGCCGCACGACCTGGTGGCCGCCTTCCGTGCCACCCTGGAAGCCACCGCCGAGGCTGATCTGCTGCTGCATGTGATCGATTCCTCCAGCCCCGGGCGCGAACGCCAGATCGAGGCGGTCGAGAAGGTGCTGGGGGAAATCGGGGCGGATGCCGTGCCGCAGCTCAGGGTCTACAATAAGCTCGATTTGACGGGCGTTGCGCCGGGAGTGGGACGCGACGAGTATGGTAAACTTCAAAGCGTGTATGTATCTGCGCAAACCGGCGCGGGGCTTGAACTTTTACGAGACGCGCTGTCAGAAATCCTGCTCGCCAGCCGGGCCCAGCCTGAAGCTGGCCGGAACGAAGCCGGCGCGACCGACGACACCCCTTTCCAACCTACAGTAATCTCCACATAACGCTATGGCATGGAACGACCCGCAATGGGGCAACAAAGACAACCGCAAGAATAGCGGACCACCCGATCTGGACGAGCTCTGGCGGCGCGTCAACCAGCGCCTCAACGGCATGTTTGGCAGCAAGGGCGGCGGCAGCGATGGCGGAGGCGGCTTTTCTCCGGAAGGCTTGCCCGGGGGCGGAAATCTGGTCGGCCTGCTGATCGGTGTGCTGGCGCTGGTGTGGGTGGCGAGCGGCTTCTACATCGTCGACACCGGCCAGCGCGGCGTGGTGCTGCGCTTTGGCCAGTATGTCGAGACCACCGAGCCGGGGCCGCGCTGGCACTTGCCGTGGCCGGTCGAATCGCGTGAAATCGTCAACGTCGACCAGGTGCGCACCGTCGAAATCGGCTACCGCAACAACGTCAAGAGCAAGGTGCTGAAAGAGTCCCTGATGCTGACCGATGACGAGAACATCATCGACCTGCAGTTCGCCGTCCAGTACATCCTGAAGGATCCGGTCGAGTTCCTGTTCATCAACCGCCTGCCCGAAGACAGCGCGCTGCAGATCGCCGAAACCGCGATGCGCGAAATCGTCGGCAAGAGCAAGATGGACTTCGTTCTGTACGAGGGGCGCGCTGAAATTGCCGCGCGCGCCAAGCAGCTGATGCAGGATATCCATGACCGCCACAAGACCGGCATCAGCATCAGCCAGGTGACGCTGCAGAACATCCAGCCGCCGGAGCAGGTGCAGGCCGCGTTCGACGATGCGGTGAAGGCGGGCCAGGACCGCGAGCGCCTGAAGAACGAGGCCGAGGCCTACTCCAACGACGTGGTGCCGCGTGCCCGCGGTCTGGCCTCGCGCCTGAAGGAAGAGGCCGAAGGCTACAAGCAGTCGGTGATCGCGAATGCCGAAGGTGAAGCCAGCCGCTTCTCGCAGATTTTTGCCGAATATCAGAAGGCGCCGCAGGTCACGCGCCAGCGTATCTATCTCGACACCATGCAGACCGTGATGAACAACACCAGCAAGATCCTGGTGGATCAGAAAGGCGGCAATAGCCTCCTGTATCTGCCGCTCGACAAGCTGCAGCAGATCGTCAGCCAGCCCTACAGCGGCGCGCCGGAGGTGCTGTCGCAGGCGGCCCCGACGGCCGCCACTCCCGCGGATACGCGTTCGCGTGATGCCCTCCGCAACCGTGATCGGGAGGCCCGGCCATGAACAAGAGTTTCGGAGCATTGCTGATTGGCGTGCTGGTCGTGCTGGTCGTCCTGGGCGCCAGCATGTTCACGGTCGACCAGCGCCAGAACGCCCTGGTATTCCAGCTGGGCGAAGTGGTGTCGGTGAAAACCAGGCCCGGCCTGTATTTCAAGCTGCCGCTGGTGCAGAACGTGCGCTATTTCGATACGCGCATCCTGACGCTGGATTCGTCCGATCCCGAGCGTTTCATCACCTCGGAAAAGAAGAACGTGCTGGTCGATTCCTTCATCAAGTGGCGCGTGATCGATGCGCGGCAGTTTTATGTGTCGGTCGGCGGCGATGAGACGCGCGCGCAGATTCGCCTGAACCAGACGGTCAACGACGGCCTGCGCGCCGAATTCGGCAAGCGCACCATCAATGAGGTGGTGTCGGGGCGTCGCGAGGAAATCATGAGCATCATCCGCGCCAAGGCCGATACCGACGCGCGCAAGATCGGCGTGCAGGTGGTAGATGTGCGGATCAAGCGCGTCGACCTGCCGGAAACCGTGTCGGAAAACGTCTACCGCCGGATGGAAGCCGAGCGCAAGCAGGTGGCCAACGAGCTGCGTTCGACCGGCGCGGCCGAGGCCGAAAAGATCAGGGCCGACGCCGACAAGCAGAAGGACGTGATCGTCGCCGAGGCTTACCGCGATGCCCAGCGCGTCAAGGGTGAGGGCGACGCCAAGGCTTCGGCGGTGTATGCCGCCGCCTATGGCAAGAACGCCGAGTTCTATGCGTTCTATCGTTCGATGCAGGCCTATCGCGAGAGCTTCAAGAGCAAGAGCGATGTGATGGTGCTCGACCCCAGCGCCGACTTCTTCAAGTACATGAAGAATCCGCGTGCCGCCGGTGGTCAATGACCGGCTCCGACTGGCTGACGGCAATCGGCTTGTTGCTGGTGATTGAAGGTATCCTGCCGTTTGCCGCGCCTGCCGTGTGGCGGGACGGGTTTCGGCGGATGCTGGAACTCAGCGACGGCCAATTGCGTTTCATTGGCGCTGCCTCGATGTTGGGCGGCGTTTTTTTGTTGCTGATGCTGAACTGACATGACTGCCTGGTTATTGCCTGAAAACGTCGAGGATGTGCTGCCGCCGCAGGCCTGGCGCATGGAGGACATGCGGCGCGCGCTGCTCGACCTGTTCCGCAGCCGCGGCTATCAACTGGTGATCCCGCCGCTGATGGAATACGTCGATTCGCTGCTGACCGGGGTGGGCGCCGATCTCGACCTCAAGACCTTCAAGCTGGTCGACCAGCTGTCCGGGCGGCTGATGGGGGTGCGCGCCGACATCACGCCGCAGGTGGCGCGCATCGATGCCCACCTGCTTGCCGCCAATGCGGTGAACCGCCTGTGCTACGCGGGCAGCGTGCTGCACACCCAGTCCGACGGTTTCCACCGCTCGCGCGAACCGATCCAGGTCGGTGCCGAGCTGTATGGCGAAGCCGGTGCCGAAGCGGATCTCGAAATCCTCACGCTGATGCTGCAGGGCCTGGCTGCGTGCGGCGTCAGAACGGTGCAGCTCGACATCGGCCACGTCGGCGTCTATCGCGCGCTGGCGCAGGAAGCCGGCCTCTCCGGCGAGGTCGAGCATCAGTTGTTCGGTGCGCTGCAGGCCAAGGACAGCAGCGCCGTGGCCGTCCTCACCGCTGGGTTGCCGATTGCCCTGCGCGACGCCTTCGCCGCGCTGCCGCAGCTGTATGGCGACCGCAGCGTGCTGGTCGAGGCGCGTGCGCGCCTGCCGCAGCTGGTGGCGGTCGCGGCTGCACTGGACACCCTGGAGGTGCTCGACCAGGGGCTGGCCCACGTCGAGGCCGCCTATGATCTGGCCGAGCTGCGGGGCTACGGCTATCACAGCGGGGTCGTGTTTGCCGCCTACACTGGCGGGCGCAGCCATGCGATCGCACAGGGCGGGCGCTACGACGAGGTGGGACGGGTGTTCGGCCGGGCGCGCCCAGCCACCGGTTTCAGTCTGGATTTGCGCGAGCTGGTTCTTGCGAGCTCGGACACACAATAAAGGGAGATTGCACCATGGCAGCAAAAAACGTCGTCGTCATCGGCACCCAGTGGGGCGATGAAGGCAAGGGCAAGATCGTCGACTGGCTGACCGACCGCGCGCAGGGCGTGGTGCGCTTCCAGGGTGGTCACAATGCAGGCCACACCCTGGTCGTGGCAGGCAAGAAAACGGTGCTGCACCTGATCCCGTCCGGCATCCTGCGTGACAACGTCACCTGCTACATCGGCAACGGCGTGGTGCTGTCGCCCGACGCGCTGCTGGAAGAAATGGACATGCTGATCGCAGCCGGCGTCGATGTCGCCAGCCGCCTGAAAATCAGCGAGGCCTGCCCGCTCATCATGCCGCATCACGTGGCGCTGGATCAGGCGCGCGAGATCGCCAAGGGCGCCGGCAAGATCGGCACTACCGGGCGCGGCATCGGCCCCGCCTACGAAGACAAGGTGGCGCGCCGCGCGCTGCGCCTGCAGGACATGTTCCACCGCGAGCGCTTTGCCGCCAAGCTGGGCGAAGTGCTCGACCATCACAACTTCATGCTGAAGAACTACTACAAGGCCGAGGTGGTGAGTTTCAACCAGACGCTCGACAGCATGATGGCCATGGCCGAACGCCTCAAGCCGATGGTGGCCGACGTGCCGCGCAGCCTGTACGAAGTCAACAAGGCGGGCGGCAACCTGCTGTTCGAAGGCGCGCAGGGCACGCTGCTCGACATCGACCACGGCACCTACCCGTTCGTGACCTCGTCCAACTGCACCGCCGGCGGCGCCTCCACCGGTTCCGGCGTCGGCCCGTCCGCGATGCACTACGTGCTCGGCATCACCAAGGCCTACACCACCCGCGTCGGCTCCGGGCCGTTCCCCACCGAACTGTTCGACGACGTCGGCCAGTATCTCGGCGAAAAGGGCCATGAATTCGGCGCCACCACCGGGCGCGCGCGCCGCTGCGGCTGGTTCGATGCCGCAGCGCTCAAGCGTTCGATCCAGATCAACGGCGTATCAGGCCTGTGCGTGACCAAGCTCGACGTCCTGGACGGGCTGGAAACCGTGCGGGTGTGCGTCGGCTACAAGATCGATGGCGAGATCTGCGACATCCTGCCGGTGGGCGCCGAGTCGATCACCGACGTCGAGCCGATTTACGAGGATCTGCCGGGCTGGAGCGACACCACCGTGGGCGTGCAGGAATTCGACAAGCTGCCGCAGAAGGCGCAGACCTACCTCAAGCGGATGGAAGCCCTGTGCGAAGTACCGGTGGACGTGGTGTCGACCGGACCGGACCGGGTGGAGACGATCGTGCGTCGTCACCCCTACGAGGCTTGATGGTTAAAATTAAAATAAAGTCCGAAAAAGCAAAAAGCCGACACGAGGTCGGCTTTTTGCTTACAGCGTTTGGTGCCCAGAAGAGGACTCGAACCTCCACAGTGTTGCCACCGCTAGGACCTGAACCTAGTGCGTCTACCAATTCCGCCATCTGGGCAGTGAAGGCGCGCATTTTAGAGAGCCGAGAATAAATTGTCAACGAAGAAAACGCGCAGTCGCGCAAGCAAACACCATATCCCCGCAATTCGCCTGGCCGACCCCTTCTACGAGCGAGAAACCGAGCGCTACGAGTCGCCGCTGCCGAGCCGCGAATACATCCTGCAGCTGCTGACCGAGGCCGGCTGCCCGGTCGATGCAGATGCATTCGCCGAGCAGCTTCAGATTACCGAGGCCGAGCGCGACCTGTTCCAGCGCCGCCTCGGCGCGATGCAGCGCGACGGCCAGCTGATGCTCAACCGCAAGCGCCAGCTGTGCCTGCCGGACAAGATCGACCTGATCAAGGGCCGCGTCGAAGGCCACCCGGACGGCTTCGGCTTCGTGGTGCCGGAAGAGGGCGGCGACGATCTCTACCTGTCACCCAAGGAAATGCACCGCGTGCTGCACGGCGACAAGGTGCTGGTGCGGGTGGCGGGATTTGACCGCCGCGGACGGCGCGAGGCCAAGATCGTCGAGGTGCTGGAGCACGTCAACAAGTTCGTCGTCGGCCGCTACTACCTCGAAGGCGGCGTCGGCTTCCTGATCGCGGAGAACCGCCGCATCAACCAGGACATCCTGGTGCCCCCAGAAAACGCAGGGAATGCCAAGTCGGGCCAGGTAGTGACGGTGGAGATCGTCACCCAGCCTGGCGCGCACAACGAGGCGGTGGGTCGCGTCACCGAGGTGCTGGGCAGCTTCACCGGCCCCGGCATGGAAATCGAGATCGCGCTCAGGAAACACGATCTGCCCTACGTGTTTCCGCCGGACGTCGAAGCGCAGGCGTCCAAGCTGCCGAACAAGGTGCTGAAGAAAGACATGGCCGGACGCGAGGACATCCGCCATCTGCCGCTCGTCACCATCGATGGTGAAACCGCGCGTGACTTCGACGATGCCGTGTACTGCGAGCCGCTCGGTCGCAGCGGCTTCCGCCTGGTGGTCGCCATCGCCGACGTCAGCCATTACGTGCAGCCGCGCGACGCGCTCGACACCGAAGGCTTCAACCGCGGCAACTCGGTGTACTTCCCGCGCCGCGTCATCCCCATGCTGCCCGAGGCGCTGTCAAACGGCCTGTGCTCGCTCAATCCGGAAGTCGACCGCCTGTCCATGGTGTGCGACATGCGCATCACCAGCACCGGAAGCATCAAGGAATACCGCTTTTATCCGGCGGTGATCTATTCGCACGCGCGGCTGACCTACAATCAGGTGTGGGACTGGCTCTCCGGCGCCGCCAAGCCGGACAAGAAGCACGCCGAGCTGATGCCGCATCTGGAAGCGCTCGACAAGCTGTTCCGCGTCATGCTGAAGGCGCGCGCCAAGCGTGGCGCCATCGATTTCGGCTCGACCGAAACGCAGATCATTTTCGACGACCAGGGCAAGATCAAGGAGATCGTGCCGGTGATCCGCAACGACGCGCACCGCATCATCGAGGAATGCATGCTGGCGGCCAACGTCTGTGCGTCGGACTTCCTCCACGAGAACAAGCAGCCCGCACTGTTCCGCGTCCACGAAGGTCCTACCCCGGAAAAGCTCGCCGCGCTGCGCGGCTTCCTCGCCGAATTCGGTCTCGACCTCGGCGGCGGCGACAAGCCGCACGCCAAGGATTACGCCGCGCTGCTGGAGAAGATCAAGGACCGTCCCGACCACGGCCTCTTGCAGACCGTGATGCTGCGCTCGCTTCGGCAGGCGGTCTACAGCCCCGACAACAAGGGCCACTTCGGCCTGGCCTATGAGGCCTACACCCACTTTACCTCGCCGATCCGCCGCTATCCCGACCTGCTCGTGCATCGCGGCATCAAGGCCGTGCTGAACGGCGAGAAGCTGCCCGCCAAGGGGCTGGTGGAAATCGGCGTCCACTGCTCGATGACCGAGCGCCGCGCTGACGACGCCACCCGTGACGTCGACGCCTGGCTGAAAACCTATTTCATGCAAGACCGCATTGGCGACGAGTACAACGGCACGGTGAGCGCAGTGACCAGCTTCGGGATGTTTGTCGCGATTGACGACATCTTCATCGAGGGCCTGGTTCACGTGTCCGAGCTCGGCCAGGACTACTTCCACTACGACCAGGCCAAGCACATGATGCTCGGCGAGCGCACCGGCAAACGGTATCGCCTGGGCGATCGCGTGCGCATCAAGGTGATGCGCGCCGACATCGAAACCAGCAAGATCGATTTCAGCCTGGTTGAAGATTTCGGGTCGGTGGCTGAAGCGCTCGAACTGAAACAGAAAACGGCCAAGTCCAGAACAGGCGCCAAGAAGAAATGAGCGAGAAGTCTGCCGATAAACACGCCGCAGAAAAACTCATCTACGGCTTTCACCCCGTACTGGCCCGCCTGCGCCAGGACCCCGCGGGCATCTTCGAAATCTATCTCGACCTCACCCGCCGCGACGCGCGCGCGCGCGATTTGGTGCATCAGGCCAGGGACAATGGGGTCAAGCTGGCGCAGGTCGAAGCCGACCGGCTGACCCGTCTGGTCGGCAAGGCCGCCAGGCACCAGGGCGTGGTCGCCCGCGTCAAACCGGTCGCGCTGACGCATTCGCTCGACGAAGTGCTGGAAAACATCAAGGGCCCGCCGCTCTTGGTCATCCTCGACGGCGTCACCGACCCGCACAACCTCGGCGCCATCATGCGCTCGGCCGATGCCTTCGGCGTGCACGCCGTCATCGCGCCAAAAGACAACGCCGTCGGCATCAACGCCACGGTGGAAAAGGTCGCCTCGGGTGCGGCGGAGACCGTGCCCTACATCATGGTCACCAATCTTTCGCGCACCATCGAAGAACTCAAGGAACACAACATCTGGGTTATCGCCGCCGACATGGACGGCGAACAGCCGCTGTCCCGCGTCGACGCCAAAACCGGCATCGCCTGGGTGCTGGGCGCCGAGGGCGCGGGCATCCGCCGCCTGGTCAAACAAAGCTGCGATCAGGTCGCGTGCATCCCGATCGGCGGCACGGAGGAAAGCCTCAACGTTTCCGTGTCGGCGGCGCTGTGTTTGTACGAGACGGTGCGGCAGCGGGCAGTGCAGGTTAAGCCCTGACAAAGTGAGTATTCCGCGCTAAACTACACCAATAGTATGTGCTTAGCATGCTTTTGATGTTGATTGAGGGCTTACACATGGCAACCGTGCGCAAAACCATCACCTTGACCGATAAGCAGGACAGCTGGATCAAGGCACAGATTGACGCTGGGCATTACACCAACGACAGCGAATATATTCGCGACCTCATCCGGCGCGAACAGGAGCGCAGCGCCGAGATCGAGGCACTGCGCGCGGCGCTGATTGAAGGCGAAGCCAGCGGCGAAGCGAAACCCTTCGATGCAGGCGCGTTCAAGCAGAAAATGCTCGCCTCGCATGGCTGAATATCGCCTCACCCCCGCCGCCGAGCGC
>CAMTWC010000096.1:0-3014 GCA_947085345.1 uncultured Gammaproteobacteria bacterium
CTGGGCGCCGCCACCGGCGCAGCGGCGCGCGGCGCAGGCTCGGCACGCGCCGGGCGCGCGGCCGACACGGGACGCGGCGCGCCCGAGCCGGGAGCGAACGCCAGCATGCGCAGCAGCGTCATGCTGAAGCCGGAAAATTCGTCCGGCGCATACGGCAGGTCGCGGCGGCCGTTCAGCGCGATCTGGTAATACAGCTGCACCGTTTCGGCGTCCAACTGCGCGGCGGCGGCCTGCATGCGCTCGGCGTCCATGCCGGCTTCCACCGCCCCCGGGGCATGCAGCAGCAAGGCCAGCTGGGTGAGCAGGTTGCCCAGGTCCTGCAGCGCGGCGTCGAAGGCGATGCCGCGCTCGGCCAGCGCGCGCGCCTGCGCCAGCAGCGCATCGCCATCCTGCGCCGCCAGCGCATCGAGCAGGTCGAACAGGTAGTCGCGCCGCACCGTGCCGAGCATGGCCTCGACTGCGGCCGCCTCGATGCGCCCGCTGCCGTAGGCGATGGCCTGGTCGGTGAGCGACAGCGCATCGCGCATGCTGCCGGCAGCGGCGCGCGCCAGCAGATTCAGCGCGGCGGGCTCGGCGTCGACGTTTTCCTGCGCCAGCACCTCGCCCAGATGCTGCGCCACCAGCGCGGGCGGCATCGGCTTCAGGTTGAACTGCAGGCAGCGCGAGAGCACCGTCACCGGAATCTTCTGCGGGTCGGTGGTGGCGAGGATGAACATCACATGCGCGGGCGGCTCTTCCAGCGTCTTCAGCATGGAGTTGAACGCCGGCTTCGACAGCATGTGCACTTCATCGATGATGTAGACCTTGTAGCGTCCCACCGTCGGCGCGTATTGCGCGTTGTCGAGCACTTCGCGCATGTTGTCAACGCCGGTGTTCGACGCGGCGTCGAGCTCGAGCAGGTCGACGAAGCGCCCGGCGTCGATCTGGGTGCAGGCCGAGCACGTGCCGCAGGGGGTGGCGGTCACGCCGGTTTCGCAGTTGAGGCACTTGGCGAGAATCCGCGCCAGCGTGGTCTTGCCGACGCCGCGGGTGCCGGTCAGCAGATAGGCGTGATGCAGCCGCCCCTGCGTCAGCGCGTTGGACAGCGCCTGCACCACATGCTCCTGCCCCTTGAGATCGGCAAACGCGCGCGGCCGCCACTTGCGCGCCAGCGCAAGTGCGGGAGAAGCAGAGTCGCCGAAGAGATCAGTCATGGGTTATGTGGGAGGCGGAACCATTCCAGGCTGCTTTCAAACGGAGACAAGACGGAGAGCCGCAGACAGTACATCACAGTACGGCAAGGCTCGACAACGCAGTATCCGTTTGAAAGCAGCCTGGAATGGCGAGCCAGAACCCCGGCACTGGCATCGATCGCTGGGGCTGCTTCCTTCCGGACCTGACCCGATTCACGACTTAGCCATGCGGGGAGGCCCGCCACGTGCATTTTACCTCGGAAGCGGGCTTATTCCTCATCCGCCGGCACGGTCAGCCGGCGTTTTCTCACCGCACCGGCCAGCATCCGCAGCAGCGGGACGGTGTCGTCCCAGCCGATGCAGGCGTCGGTGATCGACTTGGCGTATTCCAGCGGCTGGCCTGCGACCAGATCCTGGCGTCCGGCGTTGAGGTGGCTCTCGATCATGGCGCCGATGATGCGCGTATCGCCGCCGGCCACCTGTGCGGCCACGTCGGCGCCGACATCGATCTGGCGCTGGTACTGCTTGCTCGAGTTGGCGTGCGAGAAGTCGATCATCAATTGCTGGCGCAGGCCGGCCGCGGCCAGTTCGCTGCACGCCAGGTTGACGCTGGCGGCGTCGTAGTTGGGCGCCTTGCCGCCGCGCAGGATGACGTGGGTATCCTCGTTGCCCGAGGTGCTGAACACGCCGACATGGCCCGACTTGGTGATGGAGATGAAATGGTGGCGCGCCGCCGCCGCCTTGATCGCGTCCACCGCGATCCGGAGGCTGCCGTCGGTGCCGTTCTTGAACCCCACCGGGCACGACAGGCCGGACGCCAGCTGGCGGTGCGACTGCGACTCGGTGGTGCGCGCGCCAATCGCGCCCCAGCCCACCAGGTCGGCAATGTATTGCGGCGAGATCAGGTCGAGGAACTCGGTCGCGCAGGGCAGGCCGATTTCGTTGATCTCCAGCAACAACTTCCGCGCCAAGCGCAGGCCCTCGTTGATGTCGAAGCTCTCGTCCAGATGCGGGTCGTTGATCAGGCCTTTCCAGCCCACGGTGGTGCGCGGCTTTTCGAAGTACACCCGCATCACGATGATGAGGTCGTGCGCCAGTTCGTCGGCCAGCGGCTTCAGCTTGCGCGCGTAATCCAGCGCGGCAGCAGGGTCATGGATGGAACACGGGCCGACGACGATGAACATTCGGTCGTCCGCCCCGCGCAGCACGTCGTGGATGGCGCTGCGCGCATGCGCCACGTGCGCATGCACGGCGTCGTTGGCGCGCAGTTCGCGCATGATCTGCATCGGGGCAAGCAGTTCGCCGCTTTGCTCGATGCGGGTATCGTCGGTTCGGATGGCTGTCATTTTCGGGCTCCGTATGGGTGTGCCTGGATCCGCAGCGGCCTAAACAAAAAACCGCCAGCAGGCTGGCGGTTTCGTTAAGGCTGTGCTGTTCGTCTCAGCGCCTCCCGACCGCCTAGGGCGTGGGATAAAAGCGGCTAAAAAAGAACACAGCGGCCAAGTTCATGGCTGCCAGTCTATCAAAACCCGCCTGCCCGCGCCAACCGCCCTTAAGGAAGCCCTGAACAGGTCCCCCGTATTTTAGAATCACGCCATCCCTGTTGATGCTTATTTCGCCATGAAATTAACAGTTTGCCGAGATCGTGCCCATATTCCAATCGTAGATCTCGAAGGCTCACCCCTAAGTGAAGCAGAAATGATTTGGCTCTTCACGGTTTTCCTACGGTAGACAAGCGTGTTAGCGACGGTGCTGTCGACACGCGGTTGTAGAGGAATGACGGCGTGTCCTTGGTGTTTAACTGGAATATCTTGAGCTTGAAGTACGTCATATCGCGGAAGC
>CAMTWC010000097.1:0-39326 GCA_947085345.1 uncultured Gammaproteobacteria bacterium
GAGGCTTCCGCGATATGACGTACTTCAAGCTCAAGATATTCCAGTTAAACACCAAGGACACGCCGTCATTCCTCTACAACCGCGTGTCGACAGCACCGTCGCTAACACGCTTGTCTACCGTAGGAAAACCGTGAAGAGCCCGTTACCGTCTTTTCTATTTTCCTTTAGCCATTCATCAAAAGTCGTAGATTACGCGGGCTATTTCAACGGCAAAGTTGCCACCCGCTCATACACCACAAAATCAAACCCCAGCGCATCGCCCTTCTCGCCGGTGTGCGACTCGCGCGAGACTTCCCTGAACGCGCTGCGGTCGTAGTCGGGGAACCAGGCATCGCCCATCGGTTCGATGTCCACTTCGGTGAGATACAAACGATCGGCGAGCGGGATGGCCTGGGCATAGAGATCGGCGCCGCCGATGAAGAAGACTTCGTCGGCATCCTTGCACAGCGCGATCGCGGCGGGGATGGAGACGGCGACCAGGCAGCCGTCCTTGCAATAGTCGGGGTTGCGGGTGATGACGATGTTGGTGCGCCCCGGCAGCGGGCGGCCGAGCGATTCGAAGGTCTTGCGGCCCATGAGGATGGGGTGGTTGAGCGTCAACGCCTTGAAGTGGGCGAGGTCCTCCGGCAGCCGCCAGGGCAGGCGGTTCTCAATGCCGATGACGCGGTTTTTGGCGAGGGCGGCGATGACGCTCACGCGTGGTTTTTTCTGATTCATGATTTCGATATTTTGCTGCGCCCTACTCACCGCTCTCGGCTCGCGGCTCTCCACTCGCTTAAACCGCCACCGGCGCCTTGATCGCCGGGTGCGGGTCATAGCCGCTCAAGGTGAAGTCCTCGAAGCGGAACGCGAAGATGTCTTTGACTTTCGGATTCAGCGTCATGGTCGGCAGCGGGCGCGGCTCGCGGCTCAACTGCTCGCGCGTCTGGTCGAGGTGGTTGAGATACAGGTGCGCGTCGCCCAGGGTGTGGATGAAGTCGCCGGGCTTGAGTCCGGTGACCTGCGCCATCATCAGCGTGAGCAAGGCATAGCTGGCGATGTTGAACGGGACGCCGAGGAAGATGTCGGCGCTGCGCTGGTACAGCTGGCACGAGAGCTTGCCGTCGGCGACGTAGAACTGGAAGAAGGCGTGGCAGGGCGCGAGCGCCATCTTGTCGAGGTCGGCGACGTTCCAGGCGGAGACGATGATGCGGCGCGAATCGGGGTTGGTCTTGAGCGTTTTGACCACTTCGCTGATCTGGTCGATCGACCCGCCGTCGGGCTTGGGCCATGAACGCCACTGGTAGCCGTACACCGGGCCGAGGTTGCCGTTCGCGTCGGCCCACTCGTCCCAGATCGAGACGCCGTTTTCCTTCAGATACTTGATGTTGGTGTCGCCCTGCAGGAACCACAGCAGTTCGTGGATGATGGAGCGCAGGTGGCATTTCTTGGTGGTGACGAGCGGGAAGCCTTCGGCGAGGTTGTAGCGCATCTGCCAGCCGAACACGGACAGGGTGCCGGTGCCGGTACGGTCGTCTTTTCGGGTGCCGTGCTCGAGCACGTGGCGCATCAGATCGAGGTAGGGTTTCATGGTGAAGTGGATTCAGGGTTTTTCGGGTGCGGCCTGGACCGCCTGATTATCGTTCGATGCGATCGTTTCGTTCAGCGCGCCGTCGAAAAATCCCGCCAGCCGGGTAGCGGGCGCCTGGCCGTAGAAATCCCAGAACGCAATCTCGAAGTCGGCATTGTCTTGCACGGCGAGCGCCAGCTCACGAAAACGCGCTTCGTCCTGCGCCTTTAGCCAGCCGACCAGCAGCATGGACTGGCGATAGAACTCATGGATGTTGAGCCCGGACGCGTCCGCGCGGTGGCGTTTGTCGGGGGTGTCGCGTGCATTGAGATTGACCTGGCGTCCGCCACGGATGGCCGCATAGGCCTGGGCATCGGTCGCGTATTCGGCGCCGCCGCCGTCGGCCGTCAGCGAAGCCCAGCCTTCATGGAACCAGACCGGCAGGGTGCTGTGATAGTGGCCGATGCGCTGGCCCAAATGCAGGTGCGCCAATTCATGCGTAAGAAGTGCGGGCAGCCGGTGCTTCTCGCGACCGTCGAGATTGGGCGACAGGATCAGGCGGTTATCCGGGATCACGGCCGCCGACAGTTTAGGGGTCAGCACATAACGCTTGAAGCAGGCGTCGCTGCCGCACACATGCACGCGCGGCGGGCGTGCAAACGGCAGGTAATGCGCTGCCTCGACGCGTGCGATGGCATCCGGCAGTGCCGCCGCCACGCGCTCGCCATACGCTTCGTAACCGGGCTCGACCAGGACACGCGAATCGGCCGCGAGGGGAACAAAGTTTTCAAGCGGATGCAGCGCCCTGGGATGGCTGACGGTCATGGCACAGCCGGAAAACAGCATGCACACAGCGGCCAGAAAAAAGCCTTGGCGCGACCATCTCGTATTGGAATTCGGGCAGTTCATTTTCCGGGATATTGTCTATATTTGACTTGGGTTTGTCACCGACGCGGGTTTCATCCACAATCTCATTCAATCGCCACAAAAGAGGAATCTAAAAGATGGGGAATCCAGCCTTCCTGCCCGCCAAAGCAGCGCGCCTTTCATTATCCACCCTGCTTGGCGTGATGGCATTTGCAGCTTTTCCGCTCGACAGCAGCGCCCAGCAGAAGAAAGTCGCGCGGGCATCCGTGCCGATGGAACTGCAGCAGCCGGCATCCGCCACGCCCTGGTCACGCTACAGCGGTTGGCCTGCCACCGACTGGAAAGACTACAACACGCTGGCCAATATCGCATCGCCCGCCTATGAACCGCCGCCGAAACTGGATGGCCCGATTGCCGGCGACCCCAAAAACGGCGAAAAACTGGCTTTCGACCGGGGGCGGGGCGGCAGTTGCGTGGCGTGTCACGTCATGGGCAAGACCACCCCCGCGCTGCCCGGCAACATCGGCCCCGACTTATCCACGGTCGGCACCTGGGGACGAACCGACCAATGGCTGTTCGATTATGTGTACGATCCGCGCGGCGTCAACCCGAATTCCATGATGCCGCCCTGGGGCGCCCACAAGCTCTTCAGCGTGCAAGAGATCCAGGACATCGTGGCGTTCATGAAAACCCTCAAGGAACCCCACGTTTTCAAGGATGACCTGGAGAACCCCGCCACGCGTCCAGTGCCGGTCGAAACCCGTGACAACTTGGACCCCTTTGTGAATGACGGCATGGCTGCGGTAGAACGCGCCAGGCTGGTTTATTCGCGGGTTGGCGCCAACGGAAAATCCTGCGCTTCGTGCCATGCCACGCCGGAAAAAAGCTTCAAGACCTGGGCCGCCACCATGCCCCGGTATGAAGCGCGGCTGAAGAAAGTCATCGGCGTCGAGGAGTTCATCACGCGCCACGCGCGCAGCACCACCGGGGACAACCTGCTGATGCAAAGCGCGGACAATATCGACCTGGCGATTTATCTGCGCTACCTCGCCAACGGTACCCCGATCAAGGTCGATACCAAGTCGAAAGACTCGGCCGCGGCGATCAAGCGCGGCAACGCCTTGATGGCGCGAAAAATCGGGCAACTCAACTTTGCCTGCCTGGATTGCCACAGCCCCGAACGAGGTGCCAACAAGTGGATCCGCGGCCAGTGGCTGACCGAAACCAAAGGGCAAATCGCCCACTTCCCCACTTTCCGCACCAGTCGCGGCGAAATCTGGGATTTGCGCAAACGTTTCCAATGGTGCAATGTCGCCATCCGTGCCAACGAGCTACCGCCTGACGCAGTTGAATACGGTGACATTGAACTCGCCCTGGCGGTCCTCAATCAGGGACAGAAAGTGAACGCACCCGGCATCCGCCACTAAGCGGATTGGCGCCACGACGGCTCGCGTACCGCGAGCCGTTCCTTGCGGCGCGCTCCAGTCGAGGGCGACGCCTGGGAAGCGCTGAGAACACTAAAACAATGAGAATTCCTGGTGCCGCGCGCGCCAGGATCAAGCACGCGCCGTGGACTCATCCACCTGAATAAGCTGCCAGCGCCCATCCGTCAGCCCCTCCAGCGGCGGGTACTGCTTCTTGTAGGCCATCTTGCGGCTCTCGGCGATCCAGTAGCCGAGGTAGAGATACGGCAGTTCCAGCCGCTTCGCCAGTTCGATCTGCCACAGCACACCGTAGACGCCGAGGCTCATTTGCTCGCGCGCGGGATCGAAGAAGGTGTAGACGGCGGAAATGCCGTCGTCGATCTGGTCGATGACCGAGACCATGACGAGTTCATCGCCGTCGCGGAATTCGACCAGCACGCTGTCGACGTTGGACGACAGCAGGAACTGGGTGTACTGCTCGGGACCGTCGCGGTCCATGCCGCCACCGGCATGGCGGCTGCCGAGATAGCTGCGATACAGCGCGTAATGTTCTTCCTTGAAATCGAGCGGCAGAAAGCGCGCACTCAGATGCTGGTTGCGCTTGAGGCAGCGGCGCTGGGTGCGATTGGGCACGAAACGGGCGGCCTCGACCCGCACCGGCACGCAGGACTGGCAGTGCTCGCAGTGCGGGCGATAGGTGAACTGGCCGCTGCGGCGAAAGCCGGCGCGAATCAGCGCGCTGTAGGCCTCGCCATCGATCAGGTGGGTGGGGCTGGCGACCTGCGAGCGCGCCTGCCGCCCCGGCAGGTAGCTGCAGTCGTAATGCGCGGTCAGGTAGAACTGGATGCGCTGGAATGGCAGTTCAGTCGGGTGCATTAAGGCTCTAATGTCCACGGACCAGGAAGATGCGGCAAGTTTACCAATTCCGCGAGTCGGTCTACGAACAGCGCACGCGGCAGGGTGCGCGCGCCCAGGCTGGCCAGATGCGCCGTTTCCATCTGGCAGTCGATCAGACCGAAATCCCAGCGCTGAAGTTGCCGGGCCAGCCGCACCAGCGCCACCTTGGAGGCATCGGGTTCGCGGCTGAACATCGATTCGCCGTAGAACATGCGGCCGATCGCCACGCCATACAAGCCGCCGACCAGCACACCGTGGTGCCAGGTTTCCACCGAGTGGGCAAAGCCCGCTTCGAACAGGCGGGTGTAGGCCGCCACCATCGCCGGGGAAATCCAGGTGCCGAAGGCGTCTTCACGCGGCGCGGCGCAGGCGCGCATCACCTCGGCGAAGGCGGTGTCGACGCGAACCTCGAAGCCGGCGTTGCGGATGCGCTTGGCCAGCGAACGGGTGACGCGCATCTCGCCCGGCACCAGCACCATGCGCGGGTCGGGGCTCCACCACAGGATGGGCTCGCCGGGGTTGAACCAGGGAAAAATGCCGTGGCGATAGGCGTCCAGCAGGCGCGCCACCGACAGGTCGCCGCCCATCGCCAGCAGGCCGTTGGGGTCGGCGAGCGCGGTCTCGACCGGCGGAAAGAATGTGGCGTTTTGGAGACGTTCGCTCATCGGGCCGATGGTATCGGATTCTATTTTGCTTGCGTCTTTTCTTTTGCTTTATTACGATATGCATATCCTTTTACCGGATATGTTTGTTGCATATATTGCTTTTCACCCACTGGAGCCCTGAACATGAAAAAGACCCTGCTCACCCTGGCCATGATTGCCGCGCTGCCCGCCTCCGCCTTCGCCGACGACTGGATGATGCGCGTACGCGCCATCGATATCGCCCCCGACGTCAAGTCCTCCAGCCTGCCCGGGGTCGACGTTTCCGACGAATGGGTCCCGGAAGTCGATTTCACCTATTTCGTGACGCCCAACGTTGGCGTGGAACTCATTCTGGGCACCGCGCGCCACGAAGTGACGCTGAACGGCGCCAGCCTCGGCAAGCTCAGCCATCTGCCGCCCACGCTGACCGTGCAGTACCACTTCAACCCCACGCCGACGATCAAGCCCTATGTGGGCGCCGGTCTGAACTACACCCGCTTCTATAATGTCGATTTGCCCGGCTTCAAGGTCGACAGCAACAGCTTCGGCGGCGCACTGCAGGCGGGCGTGGACATTGCAGTCACCAAGAATGGCTATATCAACCTCGACGTCAAGAAAATCTGGATCGACACCACGGTCAAAACGACCGCGGGCGCCACGGTCACCGATCTGGAAATCAACCCGGTGGTCTGGGGTATCGGTTACGGGTTCCGGTTCTAAAAACAATCACGGTTTGACGCCTGCGGCCGGCACGATCTCTCTCCCGTGCTTGCCGCGCAGCGTTCCCCTGCGGGGCGATTCATGAGCAACTCTCCTGGGCTCGCGGACGCCCCGTCTTTTTCGGGCTGCTTTCACTGCGGCCTGCCGGTGCCGGACGGCGCGCACTACCCCATCCAGTTCGAAAGCGAAACCCGACAGGCCTGCTGCCGCGGCTGCCAGGCGGTGGCGCAGACCATCATCGACAGCGGCCAGGGCGCCTATTACACCCACCGCACCGCGCTGCCCGCGACGCCGCAGCAGACTGAAGCGGAGCTCGCGCAGCTTGGCTTGTACGACCTGCCAGAAATCCAGGAAAGCTTTGTGCGGGTGGAAGCGGAAAATGTCCGCGAGGCCGCGCTGATCCTGGAAAACATCGTCTGCGCCGCCTGCATCTGGCTGAACGAGCGCCACATCGCGCAGCTGCCCGGTGTGCTGTCGGTGGACATCAACTATGCCACCCGCCGCGCGCGGGTGCGCTGGGACAACAGCCGCATCCAGCTGTCGGCGATTCTTAAAGCCGTCTCCGACATCGGCTACATCGCCCACCCGTTCGACCCCGGCCGCTCCGACGACATCCACCGCCGCGAGCGCAACACCGCGATCAAGCGGCTGGCGATCGCCGGCCTCGGCATGATGCAGGTGATGATGTACGCGCTGCCGACCTACACCGCCACCGACATGACCGACGACATCCGGCTGCTCATGAGCTGGGCGAGCCTGATCCTCACCATCCCGGTGGTGGGATATTCGGCGTGGCCCTTCTTCATCGGCGCCTGGCGCGATTTCAGGCGGCGCATGCTGGGGATGGACGTGCCGGTCGCGCTGGGCATCGGCACCGCCTTCGTCGCCAGCGTCTACAGCACCTTTTCCGGCGAGGGCGAGGTGTATTACGACTCGGTCACCATGTTTGTCTTTTTGCTGCTGACCGGGCGCTTCCTCGAAATGAACGCGCGCCGCCGCGCCAGCGCCGCGGTCGAGGAACTGGTGAAGCTCATCCCCGCCGCCACCACGCGGCTGCCCAACTGGCCAGCGCGCGACGAGGAACAGGTGCCGGTGGCGCGGCTGGCGGTGGGCGACCACGTGCTGGTGCGCCCCGGCGAAACCCTGCCCGCCGACGGCGAGGTGGTCGAAGGCGACAGCGCGGTGAGCGAGGCGATGCTGACCGGCGAATCGCTGCCGGTGTCGAAGAGCGTGCACGCGAAAGTGGTCGGCGGCAGTCTCAACCAGGCGAGCCCACTGGTGGTGCGGGTGGAGAAGCTCGGCGCCGACACGCGGCTCGCCTCCATCGTGCGCCTCCTGGACCGCGCGCAGAGCGAGAAGCCGCGCATCGGCCAGCTGGCCGACCGCGCCGCCGCCTGGTTCGTCGGCCTGCTGCTGGTGATCACGTTCTTCGTCGGCCTGGCGTGGCACTTCATCGATCCGTCGCGCACCCTGTGGATCGTGGTGTCGATCCTGGTCGTCACCTGTCCCTGCGCGCTGGGCCTCGCCACCCCCGCCGCGCTCACCACCGGCACCGGCCGGCTCACCCGGCTGGGCCTCTTGACCACGCGCGGCCACGCGCTGGAAACCCTGGCACGCGCCACCGACCTGGTGTTCGACAAGACCGGCACGCTCACCCACGGCCGCCTCTCCGTGCGCCGCGTGCTGCCGCTGGGCGGCCGCAGCGCCGAAGACGTGAGCAAGATCGCCGCCGCGCTGGAGGCGGGTTCCGAGCATCCCATTGCGCGCGCGCTGCGCGAAGCCGGTTCAGGCGGCATGACTGCCAGCGACATCCGCAACACGCCGGGGCGCGGCGTCGAGGGCACGATCGACGGCCACCCCTATCGCCTGGGTTCGCCGCGCTACGCCGCCGCCGGCGTGACGCCGCCCGAATCCGGTGGGGATGAGCATCCAGAAAACGGGCACGAGAGCTGGGTGGCGCTGGCGCAAGGCAGCGAAACCATCGCCTGGTTCGCGCTGGCCGACACGCCGCGCGCGGATGCCCCCGCCGCACTCGTCGCGCTGCAAAAACTGGGCGTGCGCCTGCACCTGCTGTCGGGCGACGCCGAGCCTGCGGTGAAGGCGGTGGCAGAGCAACTCGGCATCACCGACTGGCACGCCGGCGCGCTGCCGGAAGACAAGCTCGCCTATGTCAAGACGCTGCAGCAGCAGGGCCGCATCGTCGCCATGGTGGGCGACGGCATCAACGACGCCCCGGTGCTGGCCGGCGCACAGGTCTCGATCGCCATGGGCGAAGGCGCCGACGTCGCGCAGGCGGCGGCCGACATGGTGATGCTCGGCAGCCGCCTCGCCACACTGGGCGAAGGCGTCGAACTCGCGCGCAAGACGCAGCGCATTATCCGCCAGAACCTCGGCTGGGCGCTCGGCTACAACCTTATCGCCATCCCCGCCGCCGCGCTGGGTTACGTCACGCCATGGATCGCCGGCATCGGCATGTCGGCGAGCTCGCTGCTGGTGGTGCTGAACGCGCTGCGCCTCACCGACTTTAAGTCCAGCCCGTCCCCGGCCCCGACGGAAACACCCCAGCCCCGGCCGGCCTCCCTAACCCCTAACGCCTGACCCCTAGCCCTACATTGGACATCCTCATCCTGCTCATTCCCCTGAGCCTCGTCCTCGTTGGCGTCATCGCCTGGGTCATGCTGTGGGCGGCCAGAAGCGGCCAGTTTGACGACCTCGAAGGCCCAGGGCACAGCGTCATCATGGACGACGACAGCCCGCCCACACCGGACGACACACCCAAGCCCTAGTCCGCCCATCGCGTATTCCGTGTACCTCCGTATTGGTGGTTTCCACATGAGCACACCCCTCCTCTGGTATTTCGCCGACCCGATGTGCTCGTGGTGCTGGGGCTTTTCGCCGGTGATCGAGACGCTGCGCGACGCATACCGCGAGCGCATGAAGATCGCGCTGGTGCTCGGCGGCCTGCGGCCGGGTGTAACCGCGCCGATGACGGCAGCGAATCGGGAAGAAATCCTGCATCACTGGCACCAGATACACGCCCGCACCGGCCAGCCCTTCCGTTTCGAGAACGCACTGCCGCCGGGCTTCGTGTACGACACCGAGCCCGCCAGCCGCGCAGTGGTGACGATAGGCGGGATCGACCCCGCGCTGATCTTTCCCCTGTTCAAGGCGATCCAGAGCGCGTTCTACGCCGAGGGGCGCGACGTCACGCAGCCCGGCGTCCTGGCCGATCTGACAACCGGGCTCGGCGTCGACAAAGATGCGTTTGCGCAGGCGTTCGACAGCGACGCCGCACGCGCCAGAACCCAGGCGCATTTCAGGCAAGCGCGCCAGGCCGGCGTGCGCGGCTTTCCAGCGCTGATCCTGCAACTGGGCACGCAGTTGCACACCGTGTCCAGCGGCTGCCTGCCGCTGGACACGGTGTGCGAGGGAATCGACCGCTATCTGCCGCACGGCGCCCGCCAGTAAAATCCCCCCACCTTTTATCCGGAGTATCCCGATGACCCGCTCGTCCCTGTTTTCCGCCACCCTGTTTCTCGGCGCGCTGATGCTCGCCATCTCCGGCTGCGGCGCCAGCGAGCCCGGCACGCAGACCGTGTCCACCGCACCCGCCGCCGGCCAGCCGGCCAACCCGCGCGTGCTGATCGAAACCAGCAAGGGCAACATCACGGTGGAAGTGTTCCCCGCCCAGGCCCCGCAATCGGCCGGCAACTTCCTCAATTATGTGAAGACAGGGTTTTACGACGGCCTGGTGTTCCATCGCGTGATTCCCGGCTTCATGGTCCAGACCGGCGGCATGACCGCGGACATGGTGGAAAAGCCCAAGAACGCGCCGATCCGGAACGAGGCCGACAACGGCCTGAAGAACCTGCGCGGCACCCTGGCGATGGCACGCACCGGCGACCCCCACTCGGCGTCCTCGCAGTTCTTCATCAACGTCAAGGACAACGCCTTCCTCAACCATCGCGGCAAGACATTCGAGGGCTGGGGCTACGCCGTGTTCGGCCAGGTGGTCGACGGCATGGAGGTGGTCGACGCCATCGTCAGGGTGCCGCGCGGCAATCGCGGCCCGCACGGCGATGTCCCCATCGATCCCATCGTGATGAAGCGCGTGACGCTGCTGCCCGAGGCGGCCCAGCCCTGAAACCTGCCACCAAGCTGCTGCTGCTCGGGCTGACCGCGCCGCTGGCCATCGCGCTCGGCCTGCTGGCCGGCGCGCTGCCGGCCGACCGCGAGCTGGCGCAGCAGATCCTCGCCGACCTGCGCGCGCCGCGCGTGGCGGCGGCCTTCGCCTGCGGCGGCCTGCTGGCGCTGGCAGGGGCGCTGATGCAGACGCTGTTCCGCAATCCGCTCGCAGAACCCTATCTGCTCGGCGTGTCCGGTGGCGCCGGCCTGCTGGCGCTGCTCGGCATGGCGGCGGGGCTGGCGTGGCCGTGGGTGTCGGCGCTGGCGTTCGCCGGCAGCCTGCTGGCGCTTATGCTTGCCGCCGCGCTCGGCGGGCGGCTGCTGGCGCGCGACCACACGCCGCTGCTGCTCGCTGGCGTGATGCTGGCAGCCGGCTTCGGCGCCCTGATCGCGCTGGTGCTCTCCGTGACCCCGGCCGAGCGCCTGCCGGGCATGCTGTTTTTCCTGATGGGCGATCTGGCGTGGACCAGCCAGCCCGCGCTGCTGTGGGCGGCGCTGCTGCTGGCGGTGGCCGCCGCGCTGGGGCTTTCGAGGCGGCTCGACGTGCTGCAGTTGGCACCGCTGAAAGCCGCGTCGCTGGGCGTGGCGGTCGCCCCCACGCGCTGGGCGCTGTTTGCGCTGGCCGGCGCCTGCACCTCCCTGGTCGTCGCGCAGGCCGGCAGCATCGGCTTCGTCGGCTTGATGGTGCCGCACGCCCTGAGAAAACTGGGACTTGCCGGGCACCGCGTGCTGCTGCCCGCCGCCGCGCTGGCCGGCGGCAGCCTACTGGTGCTGGCCGATGCGCTGGCGCGCACTGTGATCGAGCCGCGCGAATTGCCGGTGGGCGTGCTGACTGCGCTGCTGGGCGTGCCGATGATGCTGTGGCTGTTGCGCAAGCCATGAGTTTGATCGCGCATCAGCTCAGCCTGCGAACCGGCAGCCGCACCCTGCTCGATGCGCTCGACCTGACGCTCGAACCCGGTGAAGTGCTCGGCATCCTCGGCGCCAACGGCGCCGGCAAGTCGACGCTGCTGACGGTGCTGGCCGGCTTGGCCGCCCCGGCGCACGGTCGAGTCACGCTCGACGGCAACGCCCTCGACACCTTGCCGCCGCTCACCCGCGCGCAGCACATCGGCCTGTTGCCGCAGGGCGATGAAGGTGGTTTCTTCGGCAGTGTTGCCGACTTTGTCGCGCTCGGACATTACCCATTCGGCCATGCGCCCGGCGACCTGGCCCCGCATCTGGCGGCCTGGGAACTGACTGAACTGGCGCATCGCCCGCTTGCTACGTTGTCCGGCGGCGAGCGCCAGCGCGCGCGACTGGCCCAGCTGGCGGTGCAGGCGCCGCGCATCGCCCTGCTCGACGAGCCGCTGACCCATCTCGATCCCGCGCATCAGGCCCGGCTGCTGGCCTGGGCGCGCAGCGAGGCCGACGCCGGTCACAGCGTGGTGCTGACCCTGCACGACCCCAACTGGGCGGCCTGCCACTGCGATCGCCTGCTGTTTCTCTTCGGCGACGGCCGCTGGCGGCTGGGCATCCCCGCCGAGCTGCTCACCCCGGACGCACTGGAAGCCCTGTACGGTCCCGGCACGGCGGCGCTGTGGCGACAGGGCGACCGGGCCGAGCCTGTATAATCGCGGTCTGTTTCGCATACAACTGCCCTCGCGCACCCATGATCCGTCGCATCATCAATAAAGTATTCGGCCGCAAGCCGCGCGCCGCCGCCTCGGACGCGAAGATCCTGCCGCAGTCCAAACACGGCATCCGCCGCGACCAGCTCGACGACTGCGCGCTGAAAACCTGCGAAACCCTGGCGCAGGCCGGATACAAGGCCTACGTCGTCGGCGGCGCGGTGCGCGACCTGCTGCTGGGCAAGACGCCCAAGGACTTCGACGTTGCCACCGACGCCACCCCGGAAGAAGTGCGGCGGCTGTTCCGACGTTCGCGCATCATCGGGCGCCGCTTTCAGATCGTGCACGTGATGTGCGGCCGCGTGACCATCGAGGTCACGACCTTCCGCGCCAACGGCCAGAAGGAAGCGGAAGAGGAAGACGAACGGCCGACCGACGAGCACGGGCGGCTCCTGTCCGACAACGTGTTCGGCAGCATGGCGGACGACGCCGCGCGCCGCGATTTCACCATCAACGCGCTGTATTACGACCCGGCGCGCGAGGAAGTGCACGACTACTTCGGCGGCGTGGCCGACTGCAGGAAGCGCGTTCTGCGCATGATCGGCGACCCCGAGACGCGCTTCCGCGAAGACCCCGTGCGCATGCTGCGCGCCGCGCGCTTCGCCGCCAAGCTCGATTTCCACATCGACCCCGACACCCGCAGGCCGGTCGCCACGCTGGCGCCGCTGTTGTCCAACATCCCGCGCGCGCGCATCTTCGACGAGGCGCTGAAGCTCTTGATGTCGGGCCACGCGCTGCGCGGCGTGCACCAGTTGCGCGCCGAGGGCCTGCACCACGGCATGCTGCCGCTGCTCGATACCATCCTCGACGACCCCGCCGGCGAGCGCTTCATCAATGCCGCGCTGAAGACCACCGATGCACGAATCGCCGAGGACAAGCCGGCTTCACCCGCCTTCCTGTTCGGCACGCTGTTGTGGCCGCAGGTGCTGCAGCGCTGGCGCGCGCTCGAAGCGGCCGGCGAAAAGCCGCAGCCCGCATTGTTTCTAGCGATGGACGAGGTGCTTGACGCGCAGCGCGGCCAGCTCGCCATCCCGCGCCGCTACGACGGCATGATGAAGGAAATCTGGGCGCTGCAGCCGCGCTTTGCACAGCGCGGCGGCCAGCGTCCGTATCGCCTGCTGGAGCACCCGCGCTTCCGCGCCGCCTACGACTTTCTGCTGCTGCGCGCCGAATCCGGCGAGGTCGACGCCGAACTCGGCGACTGGTGGACGCGCTTCCAGGACGCGGACGAAGACGAACGTGCATCCATGCTGAAGGCCGACAGTTCGCCCAAACCGCGCCGCAAGCGCAAGCGCAGGAAGCCGGGGGAAACCGCCGGCGAGGCACCGCCCGCATGAAGGTGATCGCCACCATCGGGCTGGGCGCCAACCTCAACGACCCGGCGGCGCAGGTGGAATACGCGCTGGCCGAGCTCGACCGCCTGCCCGCCACCCGCCTCGTCGCGCGCTCCAGCCTGTACGCCTCGGCGCCGGTGGGTTACGTCGACCAGCCCGATTTCATCAATGCGGTGGCACAGGTGGAAACCGCACAGGCGCCGCGCGCCCTGCTCGCCGCACTGCTCGACATCGAACACCGCCACGGCCGCGAGCGTAGCTTCCGCAACGCCCCGCGCACGCTCGACCTCGACCTCTTGCTGTACGGCGACGCGCACTTCCATGAAGACGGCCTGACGCTGCCGCATCCGCGCATGACCGAACGCGCCTTCGTGCTGCTGCCGCTCTTGGAAATCGCCCCCGCCGCGACGATTCCCGGCCGCGGCCGCGCCGCCGACTGGCTCGCCGCCTGCGCCGGCCAGAATGTAGCCGTCCTTCCTCCGCCCGCCGCCGCCGTCAACGCATGAGTCTGTCCCGTTACCGCTACATCGTCGTCGAAGGCCCGATCGGTGCCGGCAAGACCAGCCTCACCCACAAGCTGGCCGAGCGCATGGGCGCCGACACCCTGCTGGAAAACGCCAACGACAATCCCTTCCTGCCGCGCTTCTATCAGGAACCGAAACGCTACGCGCTGCCGACGCAGCTGCATTTCCTGTTCGACCGCACGCGCCAGCTGCGCGAGCTGGCGCAGGGCGACCTGTTCAGCGCCGGCACGGTGTCGGATTTCCTGATCGACAAGGACATGCTGTTTGCGCGCATGAACCTCGACGACGACGAGTTCGAGCTCTACCAGAAGGTCTACGCCGACCTCGCGCCGCAGGCGCCGACGCCCGATCTGGTGATCTACCTGCAGGCACCGATCGACGCGCTGCAGGAGCGCGTCCGACGCCGCGGCGTGGAATTCGAGCGCAGCATGGATACAGGCTACCTGCAGCGCCTGGCCAACAGCTACAGCGAGTTCTTCCATCGCTATGAAGCCGCGCCGCTGCTCATCGTCAACACCGGCAACCTCAACTTCGCGCAGAGCGAAGCCGACTTCGAACTGCTGCTGGAACGCGTGAGCAAGATGCGCGGGCCGCGCGAATTCTTCAGCCGGGCAGCGTAAAAATGGCAGTCACGCTGTCCACCCTCAAGACAATGCGTGAGCGCGGCGAGAAAATCGCCGTGCTCACCTGCTACGACGCCAGCTTTGCGCGCGTGCTCGACGCCGCCGGGGTCGACGTGCTGCTGGTCGGCGATTCGCTCGGCATGGTGGTGCAGGGCCACGCCTCGACCCTGCCGGTGAAGCTGGCCGAAATGACCTACCACACGCGCTGCGTCGCGGCCGGCACCGAGCGCGCCTTCATCGTCGCCGACCTGCCCTTCGGCAGCTACCAGCCCTCGCCCGAGCGCGCCTACGCGTCTGCGGCACGCTTGATGGCGGCAGGGGCGCACATGGTCAAGCTGGAAGGCGGCGCGGTCATGGTCGACACGGTGGCCTTCCTCACCCGGCGCGGCATCCCGGTGTGCGCGCACATCGGCCTGCTGCCGCAGTCGGTGAACCAGCTCGGCGGCTACAAGGTGCAGGGTCGCGAGGAGGACGCCGCGGCGCAACTGGTCGCCGACGCTCGCGCGCTGGAAGCCGCCGGCGCCGGACTGATCGTGCTGGAAATGGTGCCGGCTGCGCTGGCCAGAACCGTCACCGACAGTCTGAGCATTCCCACCATCGGCATCGGCGCGGGCGCCGACTGCTCCGGCCAGGTGCTGGTGCTGTACGACATGCTGGGGCTATACCCGCGCGCGCCGAAATTCTCGAAGAACTTTCTCGCCGGTGCCGACGGCATCGAGGCGGCCGTGCGTGTTTACGTCGCAGCTGTGAAGGACGCCAGCTTCCCCGCCGCCGAACACGCGTTCTGATGCAGGTCCTGCATACCGCCGCCGAACTGCGCGCCGCGCTTGCCGGCGAGACCCGCACCGCGTTCGTGCCGACCATGGGCAATTTGCACGCGGGGCATGTGTCGCTCATCGAACTGGCGCGCCAGCACGGCAACCCGGTGGTCGCGAGCATCTTCGTCAACCCGCTGCAGTTCGGCGCCGGCGAGGATTTCGAGCGCTATCCGCGCACGCTCGCCGCCGACTGCGAAAAGCTCGCCGCCGCCGGCTGCGACCTGGTGTTCGCGCCCGCCGTCGCCGAGATGTATCCGGTGCCGCAGACCTTCACCGTGCAGCCGCCCGAGGCCCTGGCGAACGACCTGTGCGGTGCGTTCCGCCCCGGCCATTTCAGCGGCGTCGCCACCGTGGTGCTGAAACTCTTCAACCTGGTGCAGCCGCGCGTGGCCGCGTTCGGCAAAAAGGATTTCCAGCAGCTCCTGGTCATCCGGGAACTGGTACGGCAGTTCAACCTGCCGATCGACATCGTGGCGGGCGACACCCTGCGCGAGGCAGACGGCCTGGCGATGAGTTCGCGGAACGCCTATCTCGGCGCGTCCGAGCGCATCCAGGCGGCGCAGTTGCAGCGCGAACTCGCCGCCATCGCCGCGGCCGTGCAGGCGGGCGAGCGCGATTTCGAGGCGCTCACCGCCAACGCCGCACGCCACCTGAACATGGCGGGCTGGCGCGTCGACTACGTCGCGCTGCGCGACGCCGCCGCCCTGCAGGCGCCCAGCGCCGACAGCACCCAGCTGGTGGTGCTGGGCGCGGCCTGGCTGGGCAAAACCCGGCTGATCGACAATATCGAGCTGGCCTTGGGCAATTTGCCCTGAAGTTTTATAATGATTGTCCTTTTTTTGTGAGGGCACCGTCATGCAAAGAACGATGCTCAAGTCCAAGCTGCACCGGGCAACCGTCACGCATTCCGAACTGCACTACGAAGGCTCGTGCGCGATCGACGAAACCCTGCTGGATGCGGCCAATATCCACGAATACGAGCAGATCCAGATCTACAACGTCACCAACGGCGAACGTTTCACCACCTATGCCATTCGCGCCGCACGCGATTCCGGCATCATTTCGGTGAACGGCGCCGCCGCGCACAAGGCGAACCCGGGTGACCTCGTCATCATCGCCACCTATGCGGTGTACAACGAGCTGGAGCTGGCGCGCTACGCGCCCGAGCTGGTGTACGTGGACGCGGACAACCGCATCATGCACACCCGTCACGCCATTCCGGTGCAAGCGGCTTAAGCCCGCGCCCACCCAGTCAAGAAGGCCGGGGAAACCCGGCCTTCTTGTCGCTGCGCGTTTTGCAGGTACCCTCGCCTATTTCAGCTTCCAGATGTCGGCGTTGTATTCCTGCATGGTGCGGTCGGTCGAAAAAAATCCGCTCGATGCCGTGTTGAGGATGCTCATCTGCGTCCATCGGGCTTCGTCCTGCCAGGCCTTCGATACCCGCTCCTGGGCGTCGACATAGCTGCGGAAATCGGCCAGCACCATCCAGGGATCGTGCGGGCTCATCAGCGCATCCAGGACCATGTCGAAGATGCCCGGTTCGCAGGAGTTGAAGTGGCCCGACGCCAGCAGGTCGATCACTTCGCGCAGCGCAGGATCGTTCTCCACATAGGACAGGGGCCGATAGTGCGGGCGCAGCGCCTCGATCTCCTCGGCATGCAGGCCGAACAGGAAAAAATTGCCTTCGCCGACGGCGTCGAGGATTTCGATGTTGGCGCCGTCGTAGGTGCCGATGGTGATGGCGCCGTTCATCATGAATTTCATGTTGCCGGTGCCCGAGGCCTCCTTGCCCGCGGTCGAGATCTGCTCCGACAGGTCGGTCGCCGGCGCGATGATCTCCATGCTGGTCACCCGGTAGTTGGGCAGGAAAGCGACCTTCAGCCGGCCGTTGACGTCGGGATCGTCGTTGACCACCTCGGCCACGCTATTGATGAGCTTGATGATGCGCTTGGCCATCGCATAGCCCGGCGCGGCCTTGCCGCCGATCAGCACGCAGCGGTCCGCCCAGCCATCCAGACGGCCGTGCTTGATGCGGTTGTACAGGTGGATCACGTGCAGCACGTTAAGCAGCTGCCGCTTGTATTCGTGGATGCGCTTGACCTGCACGTCGAACAGCGCGTCGGGGTTGAACTCGACCCCGCACTCGGCATCGACCAGTTCGGTGAGGCGTTCCTTGTTGGCGCGCTTCACCGCGCGCCATTCGGCGTGGAATGCCTCATGGCCCGGGGCGGCCAGCGGTTTCAGCTTTTCCAGCTGCGACAGGTCGACGATCCAGTCTTCGCCGATCTGCCGGCTGATGAGCGCGGTCATGCCGGGATTGGCATGCACCACCCAGCGGCGCGGGGTGACGCCGTTGGTCTTGTTGTTGAACTTGCCCGGCCACAGTTCGACGAAGTCGCGGAACAGGCCCTCCTTCAACAGCCGCGAGTGCAGTGCGGCCACGCCGTTGACCGAGAAACTGCCGACGATGGCGAGGTAGGCCATGCGCACCTGGCGCACCTCGCCCTCCTCGATGATCGACATGCGGCGCTGGCGATCGATGTCGCCCGGCCATTTCATCAACACTTCGCGCAGGAAGCGCGCATTGATTTCGTAAATGATCTCCAGCGGGCGCGGCAGCAGGCGTTCGAACAGCGCCACCGGCCAGCGCTCCAGCGCCTCGGGCAGCAGCGTGTGGTTGGTGTAGGCCATGCAATGCGAGGTGATCGCCCAGGCCTCGTCCCACTGCATGCGCGCCTGGTCGAGCAGCAGGCGCATCAATTCGGCCACCGCGATGGTCGGGTGGGTGTCGTTCATCTGGAACACGTTGTGCTCGGCGAATTTCGACAGATCGCTGTTGCCAGCCGAAATCCACTGCCGCAGCGCGTCCTGCAGGCTGGCCGATGCCAGGAAATACTGCTGGCGCAGGCGCAGCTCCTTGCCGCTCTCGCTGGCATCGTTGGGATAGAGCACCATGGAAATATGCTCGGCGTGGTTTTTTTCCTGCACCGCCTCCGAATAGCTGCCGGCATTGAATTCATTGAGGTCGAATTCGTCGGTGGCGGCCGACTTCCATAAGCGCAGGGTGTTCACGGCGCGGTTGCGGTAGCCCGAGATCGGCATGTCGAACGGGATCGCCAGCACATCGTTGGTGTCCGCCCAGCGTGCACGCGGAATCCCGTTCTTATCATGGAAGTGTTCGACGTGGCCGCCAAACGACACGCGGCAGGTAAATTCGGATCGCTCGATCTCCCACGGATTGCCCTCGCGCAGCCAGTGGTCGGGGTCCTCGATCTGATAACCGTTTTCGATGTGCTGGTGGAACATGCCATATTCGTAGTGGATGCCGTAGCCCATCACCGGCAGGTTCAGGGTGGCGCAACTGTCCATGAAGCAGGCGGCGAGCCGGCCCAGGCCGCCGTTGCCCAGGCCGGCATCGGGTTCCAGCTCCGCCACCGCCTCCAGCGTCAGGCCAAACCCATTCAGGGCCTCGCGCGCCACTTCGTCCAGCCCCAGGTTGAGCACATGGTTGGCCAGCGCACGGCCGATCAGAAACTCCAGCGACAGGTAATAGCCGCGCCGCTTGCCCGGCTGGTCGCGCGCCATGTAGGTATTCATCCAGTCCGACATCAGGCGGTCGCGTAGCGTCCAGGCCAGGGCCTGATAGGTGTAGATCGGCGGGCTGCCCTGAAGGCGGCCCAGATGATAGAGCTGGTAACGCTCGAAGTCCCGCGCTAATGCCTCGCTGCTGCTCGGCAACGGCTTCAGGGCGACGAAACAGGGATCGGCGGTTTGATTGGCTGGCATGGTGGCTCCCGCTGAGGTCATAGGGAATAGAGCGCAAGATAATGGCCGGCGCTGTCCGACCAGTCGAACGACTGGCGCATGCCGGTCTGCTGCAGGCGCCGCCACTGCGCAGGCTGGCGGTACAGGTCGAGCGCGCGGCGGATAGCTTCCAGAAAAGCCGCCACACCGGGCGTATCGAACACGAAACCGGTGGCGCTGGCGTCATCCAGCGTGGCCGCGTTCGCATCGACCACGGTGTCGGCCAGTCCGCCGGTCTTGTACACGACGGGCGGCGTGCCGTAGCGCAGGCTGTACATCTGGTTCAGCCCGCACGGCTCGAAGCGCGAGGGCATCAGGAACAGGTCCGCGCCGGCTTCGATCTGGTGCGCCAGCGGCTCGTCATAACCGATTTCAACAAACAGCCGATCCGGATGCTGCTGGGCCAGTCGTGCGAATTTCTGTTCGTACATCGCCTGGCCGCTGCCCAGCATCACAAAGCGCACGCCGGTCTCGGCAAGCAGCACCGGAATGGCCGCCAGCACCCAGTCGACACCCTTCTGCTCGACCAGCCGCCCGACCAGCCCCAGCAGAGGCGCCTGCATCGCCGCATCGTCGGCATGCGGCAGGAAACGTTCGAGCAGGGCCTGCTTGTTGCGCCGCTTGCCGGGCTGGATGCGGCTCATCGAATAATGCGCGGGCAAATGCGGGTCGGTGGACGGGTTCCAGGTCGCCGTGTCGATGCCGTTGAGAATGCCGTGCAGCTTGTGCTGCCGGGAGAGCAGCAGGCCATCGAGTCCGTAGCCGAATTCGGGTGTGCAGATTTCGGCGGCATAGGTGGGGCTCACCGTGGTGACGGCGTCGGCGTAAATAATGCCTGCCTTCAGCATCGAAAAGCCGCCGTGGAACTCCACCCCTTCGGGCGACCACCAGTGGCTGGGCAACTGCAGGCGAATGAAGTCGCTGTGGGAAAAATGGCCGCCGTAGGCCAGGTTGTGAATGGTGAACACGGTTTTCGGGCGCAGCGGCTGGTCGGCCAGAAACGCGGCGACCAGCCCGGTCTGCCAGTCGTGCGTGTGCACCACCGCCGGCTGCCAGCCCAGGTCCAGCGCGTCCTGCGCCAACAGCGCCGCCACCCGCGCAAATACCGCGAAGCGCTCGGCATTGTCCGGCCAGTCCTGACCGCTGGCACTGACATAGGGGTTGCCCGCACGGTCGAACAGCGGTGGACAGTCGACCACCCACAACGGAAACGCATAATCGGGATGGCGCGTTTCCAGGATGCGCGCGCTGACGATGCCTTCGGCACCGCGTACGTCGAGCCAGCCGAGTATGCGCACCTGATCGAGCTGGCGCAGCAGCGCACGATAGCCCGGCAGCACCAGGCGGATATCGGCGCCGCGCGCATGCAGGGCGTGCGGCAGGCTGTAGAGCACGTCGCCCAGCCCGCCGGTCTTCACCAGCGGGTAGGCTTCGCTGGCCGCAAACAGGATTTTCATTGTTCCGCGCTTCATTATTTTAGGGGTCAGGGGTTAGGGGCCAGGGGTCAGGATTGGTGCGGCCATGGCCGCGCATATATAAAAGCGCGAAGCACAAAGCCCCCCTAGCCCCTGAGTCCTGAATCCTAATCCATTGTTTATCAACATGGTTTCAGGAAAATCGCGCCGAGCGGCGGCAGCGTCACCTCCATGGAATACGCGTACCCCATCCACGGCAGGTTCTGCGGGTGCAGCGGCTGGCCGTTGCCGAGGTTGCTGCCGCCGTAATACACCGAGTCGGTGTTCAGCACTTCGCACCACGCCGCGCCCGACGGCACGCCGATACGATAGGCGGTTCGCGGCACCGGGGTGAAGTTGAACAGCGCCACCAGCTGCGCCGATTCGTCCTGCCCCTGACGCACGAAGCTCAGCACCGACTGGTCTGCATCGTGGCAGTCGATCCAGCGGAAGCCGCGCGGGTTGAAGTCGAAGTCATGCAGCGCCGGCTCGTTTCGGTACAGGTGGTTGAGGTCGCGCAGCAGCGTGCGGACGCTGTCGTGCGCGGGGAAATCGAGCAGCATCCAGTCGAGCTGGCCGGATTCCTTCCACTCGTTCCACTGGCCGAATTCGCCGCCCATGAACAGCAGCTTCTTGCCCGGATGCGCGTACTGCCAGGCATAGAACAGGCGCAGGTTGGCGAAGCGTTGCCAGGCGTCACCCGGCATCTTGTCGAGCAGGCTCTTCTTCATGTGCACCACTTCGTCGTGCGACAGCGGCAGCACGAAGTTCTCGGTCCACGCGTACATCTGGCTGAAGGTCAGCTGGTTGTGCTGGTACTTGCGGTAGACCGGTTCCTTTTCGATGTAGGCGAGGCTGTCGTTCATCCAGCCCATGTTCCACTTCATCGAGAAGCCCAGGCCGCCGAGTTCGACCGGGCGCGACACCGCCGGCCAGGCGGTCGATTCCTCGGCGATGGTGAGCACGCCGGGGAAGCGGCCGTGCACCTCGGTGTTCATTTCGCGCAGGAAATGGATGGCCTCGATGTTCTCGCGCCCGCCATACTGGTTCGGCACCCAGTCGCCGTCGCGCCGCGAGTAGTCGAGATAGAGCATCGAGGCGACCGCGTCGACGCGCAGGCCGTCGATGTGGAACTCGTCCAGCCAGTACAGCGCGTTGGCGACCAGGAAATTGCGCACCTCGTTGCGGCCGAAATCGAAGATCAGCGTGCCCCAGTCCTGGTGCTCGCCGCGGCGCGGGTCGGCGTGCTCGTACAGCGGCTCGCCGGTGAAGCGCGCCAGCGCCCAGTCGTCCCGGGGAAAATGCGCCGGCACCCAGTCGAGCAGCACGCCGAGTTCCGCCTGGTGGCAGGCATCGACGAAGGCGCGGAAGGCGTCCGGCGAGCCGAAGCGCGCGGTCGGCGCGTAATAGCCCGACACCTGATAGCCCCACGAGGCATCGAGCGGATGCTCGGCCACCGGCATCAGCTCGATGTGGGTATAGCCGAGGTCCTGCACGTAGGGAATCAGCTCGGCAGCGAGTTCGCCCCAGGTATAAAAGCTGCCGTCGTCGTGGCGGCGCCAGGAACCGGGATGCAGTTCGTAGATGCTGACCGGGCGATGCTGCCAGTCGAAGCGGGCGCGCGCGTCGAGCCACGCGCGGTCCTGCCAGGCGTATGCGCCGTCGTCGGGCACGCGGCTGGTGGTCTCGGGGCGCAGGAACATCTGCCGCGCGTAAGGATCGGTCTTTCGCACCAGCTGGCCGTGGCGGCCGAGGATTTCGTATTTGTAGGCGTGGCCGGCGGCCAGCCCCGGAATGAACAGTTCCCACATGCCGGAGGTGCCGCGGCAGCGCATCGGGTGGCGGCGGCCGTCCCAGTCGTTGAAGTCGCCGACCACGCTGACGCGCTGCACCGCTGGCGCCCACACGGCGAACAGGCAGCCGTCGATGCCGTCGATGGTCTTCAGGCGCGCGCCGAGCACTTTCCACGCTTCGAAATGACGCCCCTCGCCGAGCAGATAGAGGTCCATCTCGCCCAGCTGCGGCGCGAAGCAGTAGGGGCTTTGCGAAGTGTGCCAGTCACCTGTGCCCTTGTCCTGCCAGCGCATGACCGGATGCGGCTCGACCGTGCTGCCTGCCGGCAGCAGCCGCTCGAAACAGTCGGTTCCGGTCACCCGCGTCATGCGGCCGCCGACCACCTCGACCGCTTCGGCCGCCGGCAGAAATTCACGGATCAGGGTGCTGCCATCGGGCTGGACATGCACGCCCAGCACCTCGAACGGGTCGTGATGCGTGCCGGTCTGCACGCGCAGGATCGGCGGACTGATTGCGGGCAGGTTGGCGTCAAGCGGATCTTTAAGGGGCGCATTCATGGGTGGGGCTGATTCTCGCATCGGTGGGCTTTCTGGTTTTTCTCTAGCAAACGGGATTCCAGGCAGGGCGGCACTGCCGACCATTCAAAGCGCCAGGTCCAGTTGCCGCTGTCCGTGCCCGGGGTGTTCATGCGCGCCTCGCTGCCCAAGCGCAGCACATCCTGCATCGGCAAAATCGCCAGCGCGGCGCGGCTTTGCAGCACCGTGTCGATCATCGCATCCGGCACCGCGCCGGGATCATGAACATCCAGCTGCTGCATCACCTGCTGACGCACCTCATCGGGCAACGCGCGCCACCAGCCCAGCGTGGTGTCGTTGTCGTGGGTGCCGGTGTAATAGACGGTGTCGGGCTGCACATTTTCGGGCCTGTGCGGGTTGTCGGCATGTTGGTCAAACGCGAATTGCAACACAGCCATGCCGGGCAAGCCAAACTGGTGACGCAGCGCGGTGACGTCGGGCGTGATGATGCCGAGGTCCTCGGCCACCAGGGGCAGCTCGCCCATTTCGTCGGCAATCGCCTGCAACAGCGCCGCGCCGGGCGCCTCGACCCATTTGCCGTGGATGGCGGTGGGTTCATGGGCGGGGATCTCCCAGGCTGCCGCCAGGCCGCGGAAGTGATCGATGCGCACCAGGTCGAACCACTCGAAGTGCGCGGCAAGCCGCGCCCGCCACCAGGCGAAACCGTCGGCCTGCATCACCCCCCAGTTGTAATGCGGATTGCCCCAGCGCTGCCCGGTTTCGGAAAAATAATCCGGCGGCACCCCGGTCACCACCGTGGGATGGCCTTCGTCATCCAGCAGGAACAGGTTGCGCTGCGCCCACACGTCGGCACTGTCGTGGGCAACGAAAATCGGCATGTCGCCGAACAGCTGAATGCCGCGCGCCTTCGCCTGGGCGCGAATGCGCTGCCAGTAAAGGGTCGCGCGATACTGCTCGACCATCGCCGCGTTCAGCTTGTCGGCGTGGCGGACATCGAACGCGGACAGCGTCTGCGCGTCGCGGTCGCGCAGCGCAAGCGGCCAGTCGGTCCAGGAAGCGTCGCCCAGCTCCGCCTTGATCACCATGAAGCGGGCAAAGTCCACGAGCCAATGCGCCTGCTGGCGGCGCCAGTCGGAAAAGCCATGCAGATCGACCGGCGCCGCGGGGAAAAGCCCGGGGTTGACCGCGAAGGCCGACGCGCACTGATAGGGCGACAGGCCGGCAAGCGGCACCCCCAGCGGCAGCATCTGCCACACGCTGAATCCAGCCGCCTGCAGGAAATCCAGCCAGCGCCCGGCATCGGCCAGGGTGCCGGACGGCAGCGAGGTCGGATGCAGCAGCAGGCCGGCGCGATGGGTGTCGAAATTCATTTTCGAATATCAAGAGCGATCCGCGAAGGACGCGAAGGGGTCCACAAGGATTTCGGCGTGCAGCGCGTCAACCATTGGGCAAAACATGATTTCCCGTATATTCCGGTTTTTCTTCGCGTTTCTTCGCGCCCTTCGCGGATAAGGGTTTTTATCCAGTTCATCAGGCATTCCTGCGCATGGTGCCGGCGTTTTCCGCCCAGCCGCCGCCGCTCGACAGCGGCACGTCGAGCAAGGCAGGCGGTGCCACGCCGAGCAGGCGGTACAGCTCGCGCAGCTGGGTGCGATACAGCTGCTCGAAGTCGCTGACGCTGCCCGCCGGGTTGTAGTCGCCGAACCACCAGAACCAGTCGGAGCCTTCGCACACGGCAAGCTGGCGGGTCGCCAGCGCCTGCTGGTCGGCGTTCAGCCTGCCTGAGGCCATCACGCTGTCGTAGGTCTGCTTGGCAGCGACCAGGTAGTCCCAGCCGCGGTTCTTGTCGGCCGATCCGATCCAGGTCGAGAAGCTGCCGTAGACCCAGCTGCCGGCCGCCAGCCGCTTCATCGGCCTGGCGGGCGCGTGCGTCGCCTGCTCGGCAAAGGTGCTGACCCTGAGCGTGGGGTGGCGGGACAGCGCCGTATAGAGCGCATCCAGGAAGTGATGGCCGTTGTCGGGGTAATACTCCCAGGCGTTTTCGCCGTCGAGGATGACCGAGACCACATGGCGGTTGGCGTCCTTGCCGAAGAAGCTGGCGATGTTTTCCAGGTGCTGCACGAAATCGGCCACCGCGTCGTCGGCGTGCCAGTCGCTGTACTTGAAGCCGATCAGGTCCGACAGGCCGTCGTCGCGGAAAAACACCCGCACCTTGAAGCCGTCGATGCGTGCCGGCGAGAACAGCGCCTGCCTGCTCTGCAGCTCCGCCTCCGGACAGTCCGACTTGGCGCAGCTGTTGCGCCACACGCCCTCGCCCGAGGCGGTCCAGGAAAATCCCATTTCGTCGAGCTGGGCCAGCGCATCCTCGCTCACCCCGCCTTCGGACAGCCAGACGCCCGCCGGCTTCCTGCCGAAGTAACGTTCGAACACCGCGACGCCATGCTGCAGATGCCAGCGCGCGCGCGCCGCCCCCCCCGGGTAGGCGGGCGCTTCGGGAACGGGTACGTCGGGCAGCGCGTCGCGCAGGTTGGCGAAATCGTTCAGCAGCGGCACGATGGGATGGCCGTAAGGCGTCATCGACAATTCGATTTGTCCGCGATCGGCAAGCGCGCGGTAGCGCGGAATCAGTCCGGCCATGCAGTGCTGCATCAGGTGCAGCAGTTCGTGGCGGTCGGCAGCGGAAAAGTCCCTTTCCTGCGCCATCAAACGCTGCACCAGCGGCAGTTGGCGCAGCGAATTTCCCAGCCAGGCGAGGTGATACCAGGTCAGCAGATCGAGAAAATACTGCTCGGACAAGTAGCCCAGGTGCCACTGCAGATCGGTGCTGCCGGCCTCGGCGGCGGTCAGCCGGATCAGGCGATGGAATGCGGGATACGGATGAATCATGCGCGGGGCGTGGCAGCGCTGGCAATCCTGGATGATGCGCTGGCGGCTGGCGGCATCGGACGGAATGCGCTCGATGCCGGACAGCAGGTTCAGCATGTGGTCCTGGGTGGGCTTGCCGTGCTTCAGCAGCACGTCGAGCTGCTGCGCGTAGTCGCCCAGCTGCTCCAGCAGCACCGGCGCGAAATTCACCACCGCGTGCATCGCCGGATGCCGCTCCAGATGCGCGGCCATGTCGCTGTAGTCCTTGATGCCGTGCAGGTAGACCCAGGGCAGGTGATAGGCGCCCTTGAGTCCTTCGCGGTAATACGGCTGGTGCATGTGCCAGCACAGCACCACGTTGAGCGATTTAGCCGTCATAGTCGTTCTGCAGCCTCGCGTACAGGTTCTGGCCGAGCATCGCGGGGGTCACCAGGGTGATACCTTCCCTGGTCACGTGAAAGCGCCTGGCGTCCTCGACCGGGTCCTCGCCGATCACCGTGCCGTCTTCGATCACACAGCCCTTGTCGATGATGGCGCGGCTGATGCGGCAATGGCTGCCGATGCTGACCTTGGGCAGGATCACGCTGTCCTTGATCAGGCTGTAGTTTTCCACCGTGGTGGCGAAGAACAGCACCGAGCGCTTGACCCGGGCGCCCGACAGGATGCAGCCGCCGGCGATCAGCGAGTCGATCGCCTCGCCGCGCCTACCCTCGTCGTCGAGAATGAACTTGGCCGGCGGATACTGTGGCTGATAGGTCCAGATCGGCCACTCGCGGTTGTACAGGTTGAGCTCGGGTTCCACCGAGCACAATTCCATATTGGTCTTCCAGTAGGAATGCAGCGTCCCCACGTCGCGCCAGTAGGCGGGCAGACCGTCCTTGTTGCGGAAGGGGAAAGCGATTGCCCGGGCGGTGCCGATATTGTCGGGGATGATGTCCTTGCCGAAATCGTGACTGGACCTTGCATTGCCCGCGTCGTCGATCAGCGTCTTGTAGAGAAAGTCCTTGGAGAAAATATAAATCCCCATCGACACCAGCGCGATACCGGGCTTGCCGGGAATGCTGTCGGGGTGTTCTGGTTTTTCGGTGAAGCGGGTGATGCGCATGTTCGCGTCGACCGACATCACGCCGAATCCGCTCGCCTCGGCCACCGGCACCTCGATGCTGCCGACGGTGAAATCCGCGCCGGTCTGCACGTGATGCAGCAGCATCTCCGAATAGTCCATGGTGTAGACGTGATCGCCGCCCAGCACCAGCACGTACTCGGGGTGGTGGCGCTGCACGATGTCGATGTTCTGGAACAGCGCGTCGGCCGTGCCCTGGTACCACTCCTTCTTGTGGGTGCGCTGCTGCGCCGGCAGGATTTCCACGAACTCGCCGATCTCGGCGCGCATGAAGCCCCACGCCCGTTGCAAATGCCGAATCAGCGAATGCGACTTGTACTGGGTCAGCACGCCGATGCGGCGGATGCCCGAGTTGACGCAGTTGGACAGCGCAAAGTCGATGATGCGGTACTTGCCGCCGATCGGCACCGCCGGCTTGGCGCGCCACGCCGTCAGGTCCTTCAGCCGCGAGCCTTCGCCGCCCGCCAGCACCAGCGCCAGGGTCCGGCGCGTGAGATCGGTCACCATCTTGGGCTCGGTGTAATAACGGTAGAGCCGTTCCTGCTCGTCCTTTGAAATCGTCATGTCCCGCTCCGGTTTGCTGCTGTATGGAAATGAAAGGTGATTCGAATGGTGGGTCAAGGCGGGGCAAATGCTGTCGCAATCGCACCCAGCACGCCCAGCCGCTGATTGATGACCAGAAAAATCGGCGTGCGCTCGACCACGCTGCGCATCCGCCCCTTGTTGGCGGCGGCGGCCATGAAGCGCGGCGACTGCATGCGCGCCTGCAGATGGATGGCAATGCCGCCCGCGACATAGAGCCCGCCGCGCGGCTGCATCATCAGCGCCACATTGCCGACCCAGGCTCCGTATAAGTCGATGAACAGATCGAGCGCGGCTCCGGCCACCGGATCGCCCGACTCGGCGCGCGCGACCAGGTCGGCGCCGTCGACCGGCTCATCGGGCAGGGCAGCGCTTTGCTCGGCGCAGCAGAAACGGTACAGCGCGTCCATCGCCAGCCCCGACGCCACGCGCTCCCACGACACATGGCCATGCTCGGCGCGCAAGCGTTGCAGCAAGCGCGCCTGCATTTCATTGGCCGGCGCAAAGTCGATGTGTCCGCCTTCGCTGGCGTAACTGCGATAGCGGCCGCTGCCGTCGGCCAGCATGAAGGCCAGCCCCAGCCCGGTGCCCGCGCCGGTGATGGCACGCACGCCACCCGGCTCCGCCGGCTGCGGATTGAGCGCGACGACATCGGCCGCACTCAGCGTCGCCACGCCGGCAGCTGCGGCCTGAAAATCGTTGATGAACCGGACCTTTGATATCCCGAGCGATGCCCCCATGTCGGCGGAATCGAGCACCCAGTCCAGATTGGTCAGCGCGACATGCTGCGCCTGCATGGGCCCCGGCAGCGCCAGCAGCAGGCCGTCCGGGGAAACCGGCAAGCGCGCATCGGCGATGAACTGGCGCACCAGATCATCCGCCGTCGCAAAAGCCGCACTCGGGTATTCGTGCTCGAAACGGCGTTGCTGAACGTCCTCCGCCTCGCCCGTCACCCAGGCCAGCCGGCACGTCGTTCCACCGATGTCCCCTGCAATCCACTCCATTTTTAGACTATAGGCCCGTCCGGTGGCCCATGCGCCGGTAGTAGTTGATGAGCGCATTGGTCGAGGCATCGTGACCGCCCACCGGCGCGGCTGCGTGCAGTTCCGGCAGGATGCGGCTGGCAAGCTGCTTGCCGAGTTCCACCCCCCATTGGTCGTAGGAATTCAGGTTCCAGATCACGCCCTGCACAAAAATCTTGTGCTCGTAAAGCGCGACCAGCATGCCGAGCGCGTGCGGCGTCAGCTTCTGCAGCAGGATCGCGTTGCTGGGGTGGTTGCCGTCGAACACCTTGTGCTGCACGAACTGGCCGCTCTGCGCCGAGCCTCCTTCAAGCGAGCCCATTTCACGCTGCGTCTCCTCGCGCGTGCGGCCTCGCATCAGCGCCTCGGTCTGCGCCAGGAAATTGGCAATCATGATGTCGTGGTGTTCCTGCAGCTCGGTATGCGGCTCGACCGACACGATGAAATCGGCCGGAATCATCTTGGTGCCCTGGTGCAGCAGCTGGTAGAAGGCATGCTGGCCATTGATGCCGGTGGCGCCCCAGACGATGGCGCCGGTGGGATAGTCGACCACCTTGCCGTCGCGGTCCACCGACTTGCCATTCGACTCCATGTCGGCCTGCTCCAGGTAGGCCGGCAGGCTGCGCAGGTAGTGGTCGTAGGGCAGGATCGCGTAGGACTCGGCGCCGAAGAAGTTGTTGTACCAGACCCCCAGCAAGGCCAGGATCACCGGCATGTTCCTGGCCAGCGGGGCGTGCCGGAAGTGCTCGTCCATCTCGTGCGCGCCTTCCAGCAGTTCGCCGAAACGCTCCGCCCCCACCGCCAGCACGATCGACAGGCCGATCGCCGACCACAGCGAATAGCGCCCGCCCACCCAGTCCCAGAATTCGAACATGTTGGACGGGTCGATGCCGAAAGAGGTGACCGCCTCGCGGTTGGTCGACACCGCCACGAAATGCTTCGCGATGTGCTTGACGGCCTGCGACTGCGCCAGAAACCACTCGCGCGCATAGTGCGCATTGGTCATCGTTTCCTGCGTGGTGAAGGTTTTGGACGACACGATGAACAGCGTCGTTTCCGGGTTCAGCGCCTCCAGCGCCTCCTTCACGTGAGCGCCGTCGACGTTGGAAATGAAGTGCACCTTGAGGCGCGGGTGGCGATAGGGCTTCAGCGCCTGGTACACCATCTGCGGCCCGAGATCGGAACCGCCGATGCCGATGTTCACCACGTCGGTGATGCGCTCGCCGGTATAGCCGCGCCACTCGCCGCTGCGCACCTTTTCCGCAAAAATCCCCATGCGTTCGATCACCGCGTTCACCTTCGGCATCACGTCCTCGCCGTCGACGATGACCGGGTGATTGCTGCGGTTGCGCAAGGCCACATGCAGCACCGCACGGTTTTCCGTGTTGTTGATCTTCTCGCCGCCGAACATGCGCTCGCGCCAACCCATCACCTCGGCCTCCTCGGCCAGCCGAACCAGCAGACGCATGGTCTCGTCGGTGATGCGGTTCTTCGAATAATCCAGCAACAACTCGCCCACCTGCAGCGAGAAACGCTCGAAGCGTTGCGGATCGGACGCGAACAGGTCCCGCATATGCACCGACTCCATCGCGGCCCGATGCGCCCTCAGCTGCCGGCATACCGGGCGGTGCAAGGGGCCCGGCATCTCATTCTGTTTCTCTTGCGCAAATACCGACGAAGCCATGCGGCGTTTCCTCCTGATTCCCGTGAAAGTGCCGCGCCACCAAGGCCAGCGCGGCATTCGAGGCCACTCGATCTTCATCAAGCAATGGCCATGCCATTGACGAAAAAATGCGTCATCCCTTATTTAACAATAGGAAAAAATGGTGATGAGTTGATGACAAGCCCAAACGACGCCCCGAAATTGCGCCAAAAAATCCGGGACACGCAAAAACAGGGCGGCAGCGTACCCAAAGGTGCCGTTGACGTGCAGGCCGTCATACATCGCGAATTGGTACGCTATTTGCCGCTACCCGGTCAGGAAGAGTCATGACGGCCTGATCCCCCAAAAAAGATAAGGCAACCGATTGTTTTTACTGGAATTCTAAATCAGACCTCACTGCCGGCCGGTTCATCGTTCGGCAGCGACTGGCGAAAACCCGGAGAGGGGTGCGATATGCATGTTTTGCTCACGGGCAGGGTGCAGGCTTCATCGGATCGCATCTGGCGGAACGCCATTTGGCGAAGGCGACCAACATGACCGGCACTGAGCGGGTCCTGCGCGCCATCCACCTCGGCGGCTGGAATCCGCAGGTCGTCATCGCCTCGACCTCGGAGGTATATGGTTTCAATGCCAGCAGCAGCTTCGCCGATAACCCATTAAGCCAAGCTTTACATGGGTTTTCGCTATGGGTTGCACTTGCTTGATATTGTTACTTGGTGCCGGGAGGGGGACTCGAACCCCCACACTGTTACCAGCGGCGGATTTTGAATCCGCTGCGTCTACCGATTCCGCCATCCCGGCAAGGGGCCTAACACGAACGTGTTAGGCGACAGAAGCCGCGCATTATCGCCGAATCGGACGAGCCCCCGCAAGGCTGGCGGCGGCTATAATCGCGCCCCATGCGTGTCGCCGATTTTGATTTTGACCTCCCCGACGAACTGATTGCCCAGTTTCCGCCCGCGGTGCGCGGCAGCAGCCGGCTGCTGCATGTCGAGGCGTCCGGCACCTTGCACGACCGGGATTTTCGCGACCTGCCGACGCTGCTGCGACCGGACGACCTCCTGGTGATGAACGACACGCGCGTGATCAAGGCGCGGCTGTTCGGCACCAAGGATTCCGGCGGCAAGGTCGAACTGCTGGTGGAGCGGGTAACGGGCGAATTCGATGCGCTGGCCTTCATCCGCGCGAGCCATGCACCCAAGCCGGGTTCGCGCATTCATCTTGCCGAAGACACCACCCTCGAAGTGCTGGCGCGGCAGGACGACCTGACGCAGCTGCGCTTCCCGCGCCCGGTGCTGGCGGTGCTGGACCAACTCGGCCAGCTGCCGCTGCCGCCCTACATCGCGCACTCGCCGACGGCGGACGACGAAGCGCGCTATCAAACCGTGTATGCCAACGAGCCAGGTTCGGTCGCTGCACCCACCGCGGGCCTGCATTTTGATGACGCCATGCTGGATACGCTGCGTCGACACGGTGTGGGCACCGCTCAAGTGACGCTGCACGTGGGCGCCGGCACCTTCCAGCCAGTGCGGACGGACAATATTGCCGACCACAAGATGCACAGCGAGCGTTACACGATTCCACAGGCCACGGTCGACGCCATCAACGAAACGCGCGCCCGCGGTGGCCGTGTGGTAGCGGTGGGCACCACCAGCATGCGCACCCTGGAAGCGGCAACGCAATCCGGGCCGCTCGCCGCAGGGGCGAGCGAAACCGACATTTTCATCACCCCCGGGTATCAATTCAAAGTGGTGGACGCCCTGATCACCAACTTTCATCTCCCCAAATCCACGCTGTTGATGCTGGTCTCCGCATTTTCCGGCATGGACGCCATCCGCGCGGCGTATGCCCATGCCATCCAGGAACGCTATCGCTTTTTCAGCTATGGCGACGCGATGCTATTAGAGAAGCGCCCGCCCGAATGAAATTCGAACTCCTGACCACCGATGGCGGCGCGCGACGCGGCCAACTCACGCTGGCCCACGGCACCGTGCAGACGCCGGCTTTCATGCCGGTGGGCACTTACGGCACGGTGAAGGCGATGTCGCCGGCCGAACTCACCGAGATTGGCTTCGAGATGGTGCTGTCCAACACCTTCCACCTGTGGCTGCGCCCGGGGCTGGAGGTGATCGGGAAATTTGGCGGGCTGCACCGCTTCATGGGCTGGGACAAGCCCATCCTCACCGATTCGGGCGGCTTCCAGGTGTTCAGCCTGGGCAAGCTCAGGAAGATCACTGAGGAAGGCGTGAAGTTCGCCTCGCCGATCAACGGCGACAAGCTGTTTCTGACGCCCGAAATCTCGATGCAGATCCAGCGCACGCTGAATTCCGACATCGTGATGATTTTCGACGAATGCACGCCCTACCCCGCCACTGAAAAAGAAGCGTCTGACTCGATGCGGATGAGCCTGCGTTGGGCAGAGCGTTCCAGGGCGGCCCACGCCGGCAACCCCAATGCGCTCTATGGCATCGTGCAGGGCGGCATGTTTGAGACGCTGCGCGACGAATCGGCGCGCGAACTCATCGCCATGGACTTCGACGGCTACGCCATCGGCGGCCTGTCGGTGGGCGAACCGAAGGGCGACATGACGCGCATCCTTGCCCACACCGCGCCGCAACTGCCGGCCGACAAGCCGCGCTATTTAATGGGCGTCGGCACACCGTCCGACCTGGTCGCGGCAGTGGCTGCCGGCATCGACCAGTTCGACTGCGTGCTGCCGACGCGCAACGCGCGCCACGGCATCCTGTTCACCCGGCGCGGCGAAATGCGCATCCGCAACGCGCGCTGGAAGACCGACACCGCGCCGATCGACGACGAGTGCACCTGCCACACCTGCACCCATTTCAGCCGCGCCTATGTGCACCACCTGATCCGCGCCAACGAGATATTGGGCGCGCGGCTCGCCACCCTCCACAACCTGCATTACTACCACCGCCTGATGGCCGACATGCGCGCCGCAATCGAGGCCCACCGCTTTGCCGACTTTGCTGCCGGGTTTCACGGGATGCAAACGCGCGGATGGTAGAATCGCTGGGTTTTAATTGATCAAGCCTGATTCGGAGCTCTACCCATGATTTCTCTTGCCCACGCGCAATCGGCCGCAGCAGCCGCCCCCGGCATCACCGACTTCCTGCCGCTCATCATCATTTTCATCCTGTTCTGGTTCATGCTCATCCGCCCGCAGATGAAGCGCGCCAAGGAGCAAAAAAGAATGCTGTCCGAACTGGCCAAGGGCGACGAGGTCGTCACCAGCAGCGGCCAGGTCGGCAAGATCGCCAAAATCGGCGAGCAGTACGTGTCGCTGGAAATCGCCGACGGCGTGATCACGCACGTACAGAAGCAGTCGATCCAGACGCTGCTGCCCAAGGGCACCATTAAAGGCTTGTGAGGCGAAAGGGGTAAGGGGTCAGGCACCCTTGCTGACCCCGCCCCTCCTCCCTAACCCCTCTCCCCTAACGCCTAACCTAAACAATGAACCGCTTCCCGCTTTGGAAATATGTGCTCATCGGCATCACGCTGGTGGTCGCCTTCCTTTACACCCTGCCCAACTTCTTCGGCGAAGTGCCTGCGGTGCAGGTGTCGCCGGTCCGTACCACTGAAAAAGTCGACACCGCGCTCTTGGGGAAGGTGGAATCGCTGCTCAAGGCATCCAACGTGGCCTACAGCGGGGTGGAACTGGCAGGAAACAGCATCAAGACGCGCTTTGCCAGCACCGATGTGCAGATCAAGGCCAAGGACGTGCTGCAGAAGGGACTGGGCGAACGCTATACGGTGGCGCTGAACCTGGTGTCGGCCTCGCCGGCCTGGCTGTCCTCCATCAATGCGATGCCGATGTACCTCGGCCTGGATCTGCGCGGCGGCGTGCATTTCCTGCTCGAAGTCGACATGAAGGCGGCGCTGGAAAAGGCCGCCATCCGCTACCAGAACGATTTCCGCACAGAACTGCGCAGCGACAAGATCCGCTACGGCCGCATCAGCCGCGAAGGCAATGCGGTCACCGTGCATTTCGCCACCCGCGACCAGCGCGATGCCGCCGCCAACAAGCTGGGTACGGTTTTTACCGAACTGGCATTCACCCCCGAGGACCAGGCCGAAGGCTTTACCCTGACTGCGCGCCTGAAGCCGGAAACCGAAACCAGGGTGCAGGAATTTGCCCTGCAGCAGAACATCACCACCCTGCGCAACCGCGTCAACGAACTCGGCGTGGCCGAGCCGGTGATCCAGCAGCAGGGCGCCAGCCGCATCGTGGTGCAGCTGCCCGGCGTACAGGACACCGCCAAGGCCAAGGACATCCTCGGGCGCACTGCCACGCTGGAAATCCGCATGGTGGACGAACTGGCCGATCCGCTGGCACTGGCACAGGGCCAGGTGCCGTTCGGAGCGGAAATCGTGCCCAGCCGCGACGGCGGCCTGATCGCAGTGAGAAAGGACGTGGTGCTGACCGGCGACTCGATCACCGACGCCTCGCCGGGCTTCGACAACGCCAGCGGCCAGGCCGCGGTGCACATCAACCTGGACGGCAAGGGCGCACGCATCTTCAAGGACGTGACGCGCGAAAACGTCAACAAGCGCATGGCCATCCTGCTGATCGAGAAAGGCCGCGCCGAGGCGATCACCGCGCCGGTGATCCGCGAGGAAATCGGCGGCGGCCGGGTGCAGATCACCGGCATGGAAAGCGCGCAGGAGGCCTCCGACGTCGCCCTGCTGCTGCGCGCCGGCGCGCTTGCCGCGCCGATGCAGATCGTCGAGGAGCGCACCGTCGGCCCCAGCATGGGCGCCGAGAACATCGAAAAAGGCTTCCACTCCAACATTTGGGGTTTCTTTGCGGTGGTCACCTTCATGGTGATCTACTACCGCGTATTCGGGCTGTTCTCATCGATCGCCCTCGCCATCAACGGATTTTTCCTGATTGCGCTGCTGTCGATGCTGCAGGCCACGCTCACCCTGCCCGGCATGGCGGCGATTGCGCTTACCTTGGGTATGGCGATCGATGCCAACGTGCTGATCAACGAACGTATCCGCGAAGAACTGCGCAACGGCGCCACCCCGCAGGCCGCCATCCATGCCGGCTACGACCGCGCCTGGGGCACCATTCTCGACTCCAACCTCACCACGCTGATCGCCGGCGTTGCGCTGTTCTGGCTGGGCTCCGGTCCGGTGCGCGGTTTCGCCGTGGTGCTGTGCCTGGGCATCCTCACCTCCATGTTCAGCGCCGTTACCGTGTCGCGCGCCATGGTCAACCTCACCTATGGCCGCCAGGCTCGGCTGGCCAAAGTCTCGATCTAAGGGTTTAGTCATGCTGGAATTTTTCCCGTTCAGGAGAACCATCCCCTTCATGAGCTGGGGGAAGGCGACGACTGCGATTTCGCTGCTCACCTTCCTCTTTTCCGTCTGGGCGCTGTGGGACAAGGGCCTCAACCTGGGCGTCGACTTCACCGGCGGGACGGTGATGGAAGTGCGCAGCAGCCAGCCTGCCGATCTGCACACAATCCGGGCGGCGCTGGAAAAGACCGGCCTGCCCGAGGTCTCGGTGCAGAACTTCGGCACCAGCCGCGACGTGCTGATCCGCCTGCCGGTCAAGGACGGCGCCAACGCCGCGCAAACCAGTAACATCGTGATGGCAGCGCTAACAGTCGCCGACCCCACGATCGAGCTCAAGCGGGTCGATTTCGTCGGCCCGCAGGTCGGCAAGGAACTCTACGACAGCGGCGCGCTGGCGCTGCTGGTGGTCGCCTTCGGCATCATGGCCTACCTGGCGATCCGCTTCGAATGGCGTTTTGCGGTGGCCGGCATGCTCGCCAACCTGCACGACATCGTCATCATCCTCGGGGTGTTCGCCTTCTTCCAGTGGGAGTTCACCCTCACCGTGCTGGCGGGCGTGCTGGCGGTGCTGGGCTATTCGGTCAACGAGTCGGTGGTGGTGTTCGACCGCATCCGCGAAAACATCCGCAAGATGCGCGGCGCCACCATCCCGCACATCATCGACGACGCCATCACCCGCACCATGAGCCGCACCATCATCACCCACGGCTCGACGCAAATCATGGTGCTGTCGATGCTGCTCTTCGGCGGCGAGGCGCTCCACAACTTCGCCCTCGCGCTCACCATCGGCATCATGTTCGGCATCTACTCGTCGGTGCTGGTCGCCAGCCCACTGCTGCTGATGTTCGGCGTCAAGCGCGAACACTTCATCAAGCCGGTGGAGAAGAAGGAAGAAGCGGTTGTGTGATGTCGTGAGGCGATAGGGGTAAGGCGTGAGAATCCACCCCTCACCCCTCACCCAGATGCTCCACGATTTCATCACCTGGATTCTCGCCACCGTCCACGACTGCGGCGGCTATCCCGGCATTTTCATCCTGATAGCCCTGGAATCCACGATACTGCCGCTGCCGAGCGAGTTGGTGCTGATCCCGGCGGGCTATCTGGCGCACCAGGGGCAGATGAATTTCTGGCTGATCCTGCTCGCGTCCACCGTCGGCAGCCTGGTCGGCGCACCGGTCAACTACGCTGTGGCGATGCGGCTGGGGCGGCCCTTCCTTGAACGCTGGGGTCGTCATTTTTTTGTGCGGCCCGAACTGCTGCACAAGACCGATGCCTTCTTCTTCCGGCATGGCGGGTATCCGCTTTCAGCGGCCGCCTGATCCCGGGCATCCGCCACCTGATCTCCATCCCCGCCGGGCTGACACGCATGAATCTCGGCACGTTCGCTTTTACACCAGCCTCGGCGCGGGACTGTGGTCGCTCGTCCTCACCCTGTTCGGTTATTTTCTGGGTGGCAACGAAGCGCTCATCCAGCAATACCAGCACCACATCACCGCGGACGTGATCATCTTCGCCGCACTCATCATCGGCGGCTACTGGTGGTGGAACCGGCGCCGCTGGAGCTCAGCGCGCCGCTTCCACCATCAGCCGCTTCATTTCAGCCACCGCATCCTTCCAGCCCACGAACAAGGCCTGCGCGACGATCGCATGGCCGATATTGAGTTCATGGATGCCGGGCAGCGCCGCAATCGGCTGCACGTTGTGGTAAGTCAGGCCGTGCCCGGCGTTGACGGTCAAACCGATGCTGCGGCCGTAGGCCACCGCTTTGCGGATGCGCTCGAATTCGGCGATGCGATCAGCATCGGATGCGGCGTCGGCATAGGCGCCGGTGTGGATTTCGACCACCGGCGCGCCGGCCGCGTGAGCCGCGTCGAGCTGCGCAAAATCAGCGTCGATGAAAAGCGAAACCCGGATCCCGGCATCCGCCAACCGCGCGCAGGCGGCCTTGATTCTGGGTAGCTGAGCGGCGACTTCGAGCCCGCCTTCGGTGGTGAGCTCCTCGCGCTTTTCGGGCACCAGGCAGACGTCCCGCGGCCGCGTGACGCAGGCGATGGCGAGCATCTCCTCGGTCACCGCCATTTCCAGGTTCATCCTGGTTTTCAGCACCTGGCGCAGGATCGCGACGTCGGCATCCTGGATGTGGCGGCGGTCTTCCCTGAGGTGCAGGGTGATCGAGTCGGCACCGGCGGTTTCCGCCATGAGCGCGGCTTCGACCGGGCTGGGGTAGCGGGTCTTGCGCGCCTGGCGCAGGGTGGCGATATGGTCGATGTTGACGCCGAGGTAGATGCTCATGGAGTAAGGTCGGTAAGTTCGCGCAACAGCTGGCGAGTATAAAGCGGCTTGGCGCCCAGGGTGTGGTTGATCAGGGTGCGCATCAAGGCCTTGGCCTCGGCCAGCGTCGCCGGCTGCTCGAAGCGGCCGGCCGCGAGGTCGATCAACGTCTGGCCCGAGACCGGGCAGCCCGGCTGCCCGCTCGCACGCAGCGCGCCGCGCTCGGGCTGGAACACATAGCGAATCCCGGCCTGGATGGGCGACCCGTTTTCAGCGTCGACGTCGAAGGTGGCGCCGTAGCCGATCTCGGACAGCAGGTTTTTCTCGAAGCGGCGCAGGATACGCTCGTAATCGACGCTGGATGACTCGCCCGCCAGCTGGTCGAGGGTGTCGACGTAGCGGTCGTACAGCAGTTCGTGCGCGTCGCCGCGCGCCAGCAGGCGCAGCAGCAGCTCGTTGAGGTAAAACCCGCACATCAGCGCGCGTCCCTGCGGCGCGATCAGGCCGCCCTGCCATTCGGCGGCGTGCAGGGTTTTCAGTTCGGATTTTCCGAACCACGACAGCAGCAGCGGGGTGAAGGGCTGCATCAGGCCGCGCAGCATGGACGCCGGCCGGCGCGCGCCGCGCCCGATCAGCGCCACGCGTCCATGGCTGCGGGTGAACACTTCCGCCACCACGCTGGTTTCCTTGAAAGGATAGGTGTGGAGGATGAAGCCGGGCTCGTTGTTGATGCGGGCGTCAGAAGACATTGAAAAAAGCGTTATCCGCGAAGGGTGAAGCATTCATCTTTGTGACCTGGATTTCCTTCGTGTTCCTTCGCGTCCTTCGCGGATAAATATTGTCAATCCAGCCCCAGCGACTTCAGCATGCGCACGTCGTCGGCCCAGCCGCCTTTGACCTTGACCCAGACTTCAAGATACACCTTGCTGTCGAACGCGCGCTCCATGTCGAGGCGCGCCTGGGTAGAGATGGCCTTGAGCTTTTCGCCGCCCTTGCCGATGATGATGGGCTTGTGGCTGTCGCGGTCGACCAGGATGGTGGCGAAAATTCGGCGTAGCTTGCCTTCCTCCTCGAACTTGTCGATGGTCACCGCCACCGCGTAGGGGATTTCCTCGCCGCACAGGCGGAAGACTTTCTCGCGAATGAGTTCGGCGGCCAGCTGGCGCTCGGTCTGGTCGGTGACGTCGTCCTCCTCGAACAGCGGCGGGTTTTCCGGAAGATGGGCCTGCAACGTCTTCAGCAGTTCGTCGAGGTTGCTGCCCTGCTTGGCCGACACCGGAACGATCTCGGTGAACGCATGCGCCGTAGCAGCTTCCTGCAGATACGCCATCAGTTCGGCGCGGTCCTTGACGTAGTCAATCTTGTTCACCACCAGGATCAGCGGGCGATCCCTGGGCAGCAGTTCCATCACCTGACGGTCTTCCTTTTTCAACCGGCCCGCTTCCACCAGCATCATCACCACGTCGGTATCCGACAGGGTTTCGCGCACGCGCTTGTTCATCGCGCGGTTCATGGTGCTGGTGTGGCGGGTCTGGAATCCCGGCGTGTCGACGAACACGACCTGCGCCGCCGGCGTGGTCTTGACGCCGAGGATCCGCGTGCGCGTCGTCTGCGGCTTGTCCGAGACGATGGCGA
>CAMTWC010000098.1:0-10453 GCA_947085345.1 uncultured Gammaproteobacteria bacterium
AATTCGGCTGCGCTGCTGCGCTATCCGGATACCCTGGGGGCGTGGGTGCGGCCGGGGCTGATGCTGTATGGCGCCTCGCCGTTTGCCGATATGCCGGCCGGGCAATTGGGGCTGCGTCCGGCGATGACCCTGCAATCGGAAATCATCAGCGTGCAGATCCTGCAGCCAGGCGAGGGCGTGGGCTACGGTCAGCTGTTTCGCGCCGAGCGCGAGATGCGGGTGGGGGTGGTGGCCTGCGGATATGCGGACGGCTACCCGCGCCACGCGCTGACGGGAACGCCGGTTCTGGTGAATACCCGCCCCAGCCGAACCCTGGGGCGGGTATCAATGGACATGCTGTGCGTGGACCTGAGCGAGTGCGCCGACGCCGGGATCGGCAGTCCGGTGGTGCTGTGGGGAGAGGGGCTGCCGGTGGACGCGGTGGCCGCCGCCGCCGGCACCAGCAGTTATGAACTGCTGTGCGCGCTGGCGGCGCGGGTGCCGGTGATCGAGGCCGACTGAGGCCGCGCCATCCCGATGGCCAGCATGAGGCTTTCTTTGCCTTGAATCACTCTTGTCCAAAACAGGTTTCACGAAAGCCGGTGTTGGACAGCATCTGCGGGTTTGGATGACGGCCTTGACATACGACAAGGCCAGAAAACGGCTCTGGGAGCCTGAATTTCGGCAAATCCGGGGGCTTCGGCAAGCATGAAGCAATCCGCCGCTGTCTTGGACAGCATGTTCCGATGCGAGGGGCTGGATTGGATGGGCGGAATTTGCATTGTTAAGAATCAATCAGATAGAACCGTCAAAGGCCCATTTGACACTTGTTTTGGACGGTAGTGGCCTTGAATGCAACTTTCTACAGGACGCGCGCGAAAACCCCCAAGGCCTCCCGCCGCTTTTGATGCTCGCCAGCGTGTCAATAATTTATTGAAATTGACCCGGGAGCCAACATGAAAGCCATCGTACACGCACTCGTCGCGGGCCTGTTTCTCGCCCAGGCGATCAATCCGCATATGCCGGTCTGTTCGATTTCAAGCTGGGCGGGGATAAGCAGGAAGAGGGCCAGCCGTCCGGCTCGGCCGGGCCTGACGGCGCCCAGGGTGAGGCCAAGGAACTGGAGAAATGCGAAAAATCCTACGGTACCTTGGCGGTGGTGGAGCCGCAGGATGCCGTGGTATCGCATCTCCTGCAGTACGGCCTGCAATCGCCGACCGGCCTGATTCGCATGAGGGTGCAGCAGTCCAATTGCTTCGTGCTGGTGGAGCGCGGCCGTGCCATGCAAAACCTGATGCAGAAACGCCAACTGGCCGAATCCGGCGAACTGCGCCGTGGCTCCAATATGGGCAAGGGCCAGATGGTGACGGCCGACTACGTATTGACCCCGGATGCCGTGTTCTCCAGCAAGGATTCAGGCGGGGTGGGCGGTGCGCTCGGCGGACTGGGCATGTTCGGCGCGGTGGCCGGTCTGGTGGCCGCCGGCCTCAAGTTCAAGTCGGCGCAGACCACCGTGATCCTGTCGGATTCGCGCACCTCGCTGCAGCTGGCCTCGGCCACCGGCAATGCCGAGAAAACAGACTGGAGCGCCGGCGGCCTGCTGGTCGGCGTTGGCGCAGCAGGCGCGCTGGGCGGTTACACCAGCACGCCAGAAGGCAAGGTGATCGCGGCCAGCTATCTGGACAACTGGAACAACATCGTGCGGTCGATCCGCAATAATCCGGAAATGGCGCGCCAGGACATCAATCTCAAAGGCAAGTCCGGACAGCCGACCAAGGCCGGCATGGTGTTCGAGGAAGGCGACGCGGTCACCGGCAAGATCGCCGGGCTGAAGATCTATGCCCAGCCGAAGAAAACCGCCAAGGTGGTTGCCACTCTCGCGCGTGGCGAAGAGAAGAGGTGATCTACACCGGCAAGGACGAAGGCGGCTTCATGCACGTCCAGGGCCAGGGCGGCGAAGGCTGGGTGGAAAAGATCATGATGAAAAAGTGATCGATGGCCCTGCCAATGAAAAAAAGCCGGGCATGCCCGGCTTTTTTTCATGCGCCGTGCTCTGGCGCGGCAAAGCATTCCAGGTGCCGGTCGCCCGCAATGAACCGGCCGATCGGCATTGCCTCCAACGCGGCCTGCATGGCGGACTCGAAGGCCGGCCAGTCGGCGATGTCGTTGTAAACCTCCATCCAGGTCGCCGGATCGTCGCAGCGGCACAGCCGTCGCGGCGGCTTGCCGCAGTGCGGAGCCATCGCGCTCAGCAGCGCGTCGACCCGGTCGGCGGCAAGCGGCGCCTGCGCGGAATCGATGCGGTAATACACGTAGGCGGACTTCACCTATTCGGGCAGTGTGTAGGGCAGGGGCTTCAGATGCAGTGCAGCGCCGTCGGCCGCTTTCAGGTGCAGGGTTTGCGTGTTGGCGCTTTCGACTTGCGCCACCACCAGCACATCGAAGCCGCCGGCCGGCGCCGGGGCGGCATTGACCACGGTGCCGGTGGCCTGCCCTTCGATGTCGGCGCTGTAGAGGCTGTCGCCGGGGGCGGCCTCGGCATCGACATGTGCGAGGAACATGCGGCGCTTGAGCTTGCCTAGGTACTGGCTGCGCGCGACGATTTCCTGGCCGGGGTAGCAGCCCTTCTGGAAACTGACCCCGCCGATGGCTTCGAGGTTGACCATCTGCGGCACGAACTGCTCCTGGGTGGCGGCGACGATCATCGGAATGCCGGCATTGAGCCGCAGCCAGTCCCACACCGGGGCGCCGACCGGGGTGGCCGACTGGCGCAATACCTGCCATACCGCGGCGGCGCGCTCGGGGATAATCGACAGCACGAACTTGTCGTCGCCCACCCGGATTACCTGGCCGGCGTCGCTGGCGGCCGAGCGCATCGCGGCGTCCGGCACGGCGCCCATCGCGGCGCTGACCGCCGCCTGCGCCTGCCTGCCTGCGACGACCAGCCGCACGGTTTCGTCGCTGGCGTCGCGGCCCTGCACTTTGGCGCGCAGGATGAACATGGACAGGCGCTTCAGCACGCCGGGAAGAATGTCGCCCGATAGCTGCAGGCAATAATCCTCGCCCTGCCGCCACATCAGGAAATTGCCGAGCAGGCGCCCCTTGGGGCTGCAATAGCCGCTCCACTGCGCGGCATCGGCGTGCAGGCTGCGCACGTCATTGGTGAGCTGGCCCTGCAGGAAGGTGGCGGTCTCCTCGCCGCGGAACGCGATGACGCCGAGCTGCGACAAATCCGCCACAATGGTGCCGTCCGCAGCGGCAGCGCGCTCGGCGGCAGGGTCGCCATAATTCAGCACGGTGGCGTGGTCGATGACCGCGCCTTGCGTTTGCAGAAAGGTTTTCCAGGATTCGATCACGATGCGGTCCGTTCAAAAGGGAATGCGATGAAGCCCAAAAGTGTACACGCTGATGCGCGAGATTGAGCCCAAACCCACACTGTGGCTGGGGCTGTTGCTGGCGGGCATGGCGGCGCTGGCGCTGGTTGCCATCGGGCTGGCTGCCCTGCCGGTGGCGGTGCGGCTGACCCTGGGGGCTGCCGTGACCGGGCTGGCCGTTTGGGGCTGGCTGCGGGCGCGCCCGAGGGCAGGGCTGCGGATTGCTGCAGACGGCCGGCTGCAATGCCTGGATGACGCGATGGAATGGCGCGATGCCGAGGTGCTGGGCGACAGCTTCGTGTCGAACGGCCTGATCGTGCTGCGCTACCGGACAGCAAGGCCCCAGGTGCGTACGCTCACGTTGCTGGCCGACAGCGCGAGCGCCGACGACTTGCGCCGCCTCAGGGTGTCGCTTCGCTGGGCACGCCGCACACGCTCGGACACAGCGTCCCCGGGCGCGGGTTGAGCACGGTGTTGCCGGCGATCGGCAGTGTCTGGGGGTAGTCGCGGCTGTAGTGCAGGCCGCGGCTTTCCTGCCGCAACTGGGCCGAGCGGATGATGAGGTCGGCGCTTTGCACCAGATTGCGCAGTTCGATCAGGTCGTTGGACACCCTGAAATTGCGGTAGAACTCGTCGATTTCGGAACGCAGCAGGCGGATGCGGTGCATCGCACGCGCCAGCCGCTTGTTGGTGCGCACGATGCCGACGTAGTCCCACATGAAGCGGCGCAGTTCGTCCCAGTTGTGCGAGATCACCACCTCCTCGTCGGGGTCGGTGACGCGCGAGGCATCCCACAGCGGCAGTTCGAGCGCGGGAGCGGGCGGCGTGGCGAGGATGTCGCGCGCGGCGGCGTGGCCGAACACCAGGCATTCGAGCAGCGAGTTCGACGCCAGCCGGTTGGCGCCGTGCAGGCCGGTGAAGGTGACTTCGCCCACCGCATGCAGGTTGCACAGGTCGGTGCGCGCGTGGATGTCGGTGACCACCCCGCCGCAGGTGTAGTGCGCGGCCGGCACCACCGGGATCGGCTGGCGCGTGATGTCGATGCCGAGTTCGAGGCAGCGGCGGTGGATGGTGGGGAAATGCTCGCGCACGAAGTCAGCCGGCTTGTGGCTGATGTCGAGATAGACGCAGTCGATGCCGCGCTTTTTCATCTCGAAGTCGATTGCGCGCGCCACCACGTCGCGCGGCGCGAGTTCGGCGCGCTCGTCGTGCAGGTGCATGAAGCGGCTGCCGTCCGGCAGCAGCAGGTGGCCGCCTTCACCGCGCACTGCCTCGCTGATGAGAAAGGATTTGGCGTGCGGGTGATACAGGCAGGTGGGGTGGAACTGCACGAATTCCAGGTTGGCGACACGGCAGCCGGCCCGCCACGCCATCGCGATGCCGTCGCCGGTCGTGGTATCGGGGTTGGTGGTGTAGAGGTAGACCTTGCCGGCGCCGCCGGTGGCCAGCACGGTGTGGCCGGCGGCGAAGGTTTCGACCTCGCCGGTGCCCTTGTTTAGCGCGTAGGCGCCGTGGATTTGCCGCTCCTGGCCGCCCGCGCGCTTGCCCGTGATGAGGTCGATGGCGACGTGCTGCTCGAAGGTGTCGATATTGGGGTGCGCGCGTACCCGGTCGAGCAGGCTGGTCTGCACCGCATGCCCGGTGGCGTCGGCCGCGTGCACCACACGGCGCCTGGAATGCCCGCCTTCGCGCGCCAGATGCAGCTCGCCGGGCGCCTGCGGGTCAGACGTGAAGGTGACGCCGCTTTGGGTCAGCCAGGTGATCATTTCGCGCGCCTGGCTGGCGACCATGCGGGTGACGGCCTCGTCGCACAGTCCCGCCCCGGCGACCAGCGTGTCGTGGACGTGGGCCTCGATCGAGTCGCCGCTGTCCAGCGCGGCGGCGATGCCGCCCTGCGCCCAGTCGCTGGCGCCGTCAGTCATCAGGCGCTTGGTGACGATGGCAACGCGGCGCTGGTCGGCCAGTTTGAGCGCGGTGGTCAGCGCGGCGAGGCCGCTGCCGAGGATCAGGACGTCGTGTCTATGCATGGTGTCGCGGGATGATAGCAGGCTTGGGCCATGCCCGAATAACCCTATTCGGGGTGAACTTTTTTACCCGTGGCGGCTCACACACGCTGAAAGGTGCGGTCACGTATACTTTCAGCATAAACATAAAGCCGCAGGGAGATATGTCGGACCGCGAACTGGATCAGATTTTGGTCGAACGCGCCCAGCAGGGCGACAAGCGCGCTTTCGAGTTGTTGGTGATCAAGTATCACCGCAAGCTCGGGCGGCTGTTGTCGCGCATGGTGCGCGACCCGGCGGAGGTGGAGGACATTACGCAGGAGGCCTTTATCAAGGCCTACCGTGCATTGCCCGGGTTCCGCGGCGAGAGTGCCTTTTACACCTGGCTGTATCGCATCGCCGTCAACACCGCCAAGAACTACCTGGTGGCACACAAGCGCCAGCCGGTGTCGAGCGATGTGCAGGCGGAAGACGCGGAGAATTATGAGGAGGGCGACCTGTTGCGCGATATCGCGACGCCGGATGCGGAACTCCAGAGCAAGCAGATCGCCAAAGCAGTCAACGAGGCAGTCGATGCCCTGCCCGAGGAATTGAGGACGGCCATCACGCTGCGCGAAATAGAGGGCATGAGCTACGAGGAAATCGCGCAGATGATGGTGTGCCCGATCGGTACCGTGCGGTCGCGGATTTTCCGGGCGCGCGAGGCCATTGCGGAAAAGATACGCCCGATGCTGGGCACCAGTCAGGATAAAAGGTGGTAATCATGTCAGCACTTCGCAAACCCGATACGCTTCCCCAGACTCAAGAGCCCGACCATGACATGCAATTGCTATCTGCTGCGCTGGACGGCGAAACGGCACGCGCCGAAATCGAGGCCTGCATCAGTACCCTGAAACGCGACGACGCCCTGCGGCGAAACTGGTCTGAATACCATCTCATCGGCGACCTGATGCGCGGGGTAGCGCCGGCGACGGACGATTTCATGGCGCGCTTCTCGGCGCAGCTCGCGGCCGAGCCGACCGTGCTGGCGCCGCGTCGCAGTGCATGGCCGCAACGGGTGGCGGTGGCGTCGTTTGCCTCGCTCGCGGTGTGGGGAATCATCTCGATCACCGACTGGATGACAGAGGTGCCGTCCAGCCCGCCGATGGCGGTGGCGCCCGGCTTCCAGCAAGCCGCGCTGGAGGGGCAGCAAGCATCAGACGATAGTCACCTTACGCCGTATCTCGTGGCGCATCAGGAGTTCGCGCCGATGGCGGTGGCGTCGCCCTACCAGCGCGCGGTGGCGGTTGTGGTGGAGCCGCGCTGATGCAGACGGCCTCTGTCTGGCGGCGAGGCTGGCTGCTCGCGGGATTTGCCGGGCTGCTGGTCTTGTCCGGTGCGGCGCACGCCGATACCGCGCTCGATTGGCTCAACCGCGCCGCTGCCGCTGCCAAGCAGCAGAATTACAGCGGCGTCTATGTGTATCACCAGGGCGAACACGTCGAGGTGCTGCGGGTGCTGTACCGCATCGATGCGACCGGCGAGCAGGAAAAAGTCGAGGTGCTGGACGGTGCGCCGCGCCAGTTTCTTCGCATCAATAATGACGTGTACTGTCACCTGCAGGATGGCAAGAATGTGCGCATGGAGCGCAATACGTCGCGCCGTTTCTTCCCGGCCTTGCTGCCGGCCCAGCCGGCCGGCCTGCTCGATTATTACGAGGCGAAACTCGGCGGGACCGAACGCGTGGCGGGGCGGCCCTGCCAGGTGGTGACGCTGGAGCCGCGCGACGGCTATCGCTACGCCTACAACCTGTGGCTGGACAAGCAGACCGGCCTGCCGCTGAAGACGAGCATCGTCAACAGCAATGGCAGCGTGGTGTCGATGTTCGTGTTCTCCGAAATCCAGATCGGCAAGGCGCCCGATATCCAGCTGTTTCGCAACGATCTGACGGGCAAACGCATCCACAAAGCCAGCCTTGACATGCCAGCCGATATTGGCTGGAGCGTGACGCCGCCGCCGGGTTTTGAGGTGGTGCAGAAAGCCGTGCGCCCGTTGCCGGGCAAGAAGATGCCGGTGACCCACCTGATTTTCTCGGATGGCCTCTCCGTGCTGTCCTTGTTCGTCGAGCCCGCTGATCCCAAGGCGCAACGCCTGCGTGGCCTGTCGGCCGAAGGCGCGATCGGCGCCTATGGGCGTGAGGTCGATGGCTACACCGTGACGACCATGGGCGAGGTGCCGAGCATGGCATTGATCGAAACCGGCAACTCGGTGCAAAGAAAGTAGGGATCCCCATGCTGGAGCAAACCGTCGAGGTCATCAAAACCGCGCCGGACGGAATCTGGGTGAGGGCGGTCGAGCCATCGGGCTGCGGCACCTGCGGTGGCCAGGGCTGTTCGTCGCGCCGCATTGCCGAACTTTTCCAGCGCAAACCACGTCTTTTTCGGGTCGATTGCGACCTGTCGCTCGCGCCGGGCGACCGCGCCGTGGTGGGCATTGCCGACGGCAGCGTGCTGAAGAGCGCATTGCGTGCCTATGGCATGCCATTGGGTCTGATGCTTGCGGGGGCGCTACTGGCGCAGGCGGTTCAGCCCGGCGACGGGCCTGCCCTGATTGGCATGCTGCTGGGCGGCGTGACGGGATGGCTGGCTGCGCGTGGCGACCGGACGGCGCGTCCGGTCGTGCTTCGGCGTGAGGACAAATCCACGTTTCATCCGATGAAAGGACAAGCATGATGAGAAAGGCTCTGGCAGCAACCGCGCTGGTGTTTGCCTTGTCAACACCCGCCCTGGCAAAAGAGGTGATGGATGTGGCCGATCTGGTCGAGAAACACGGCCCCGCAGTGGTCAATATCAGCACCACCAAAATGGTGAAGCGCGGCGAGGGCTTTCCCTTCGCCCTGCCCGAGGACGAGGAGATGCAGGAGTTCTTCCGCCGCTTCTTCCCGGGCGCACCCGGCGGACGCGGGTCGACGCAGGAAATTCCCGCGCGGGGCGCCGGTTCCGGCTTCATCGTCAGCAGCGACGGCTACATCCTGACCAACGCCCATGTGGTGCGTGGTGCCGACGAGGTCGAGGTCAAGCTGATCGACAAGCGCAAGTTCACCGCCAAGGTGATCGGCGCCGACAGCCGTACCGATGTCGCGGTGATCAAGATCACCGCCAGCAGCCTGCCGGCGGTCAAGCTGGGCGACCCCGCCCAGCTGCGCGTCGGCGAAGCGGTGGCGGCGATCGGTTCGCCGTTCGGCTTCGAAAACTCGGTCACCGCGGGCATCGTCTCTGCCAAGGGGCGTTCGCTGCCGTCGGAAAGCTACGTGCCCTACATCCAGACCGATGTGCCGATCAATCCCGGCAACTCGGGCGGGCCGCTGTTCAACATGCGTGGCGAGGTGGTCGGCATCAATTCGCAGATTTACAGCCGCAGCGGCGGCTATCAGGGCGTGTCGTTCGCGATCCCGATCGACGTCGCGATGGAGGTCGCCGACCAGTTGAAACGTGGGGGCAAGGTTTCGCGCGGCTGGCTGGGCGTGGTGATCCAGGAGGTCACCGCCGACCTCGCCGATTCGTTCGGGCTGGATCGCCCGCGCGGTGCGCTGATTGCCCAGGTGCAGCCGGACAGCCCGGCGGCCCGGGCCGGCCTGCAGGCATCCGACGTGATCCTGATGTTCGACGGCAAGCCGGTGGAAAACTCGGGCGACCTGCCGCGCATGGTCGGCATGGCCAAGCCGGGGGCGAAGATTCCGTTGCAGGTGTGGCGCCGCGGCAAGACGCAGGCGCTATTGGTCGAACTGGGCGAATTGCCGGTGGAAGAGACGCTTGCCGGCAAGAACGGCAGGACGTATTCGCGGGGCGGGCTGGCCCTGTCCGAACTGACGGCCGACCAGCGGCGCGAGCTCAGGATCGACCACGGCCTGCTGGTGGAAGAGGTGACCGGCGACGCCGCGCGCGCGGGCATCCGCGTCGGCGACGTGATCCTGGCGGTGAACAACGGCAAGGTCGCCACCGTCGAGGCCTTCCGCAAGGCGATCGCCGCCGTTCCAAAGGGCAAGAGCGCGGCCATCCTGGTGCGGCGCGGCGAAGGTTCGCTCTATATCCCGCTGAAGATTTCGGGTGAGTAGAGCACTCACTTTATATACCCGGGCCGGCTGCCCGCTGTGCGAGGAGATGGCGGCAGAAGTGGGGGCGCTGATCGCGGAAACCGGGCATCGTCTGGTACCGGTGGATGTAGATGCCGATCCGGCACTCAAGGCGCGCTACGGCTGGGACGTGCCGCTGCTGTACGATGGCGGCACCGAAATCTGCCGCCATCAGCTCAATCTGCCGGCGCTCCAGGAATGGCTGCGCGCCAACCCCTAAAATCCGTTAAAATTCGGCTAGTTATCTCATCCCTGACCGGGCACGGAAACGTGCCCGTTTTGTTGTGTCGCAGAATCTGATCCGCAATTTTTCCATCATCGCCCACATCGACCACGGCAAGTCCACGCTGGCCGACCGCCTGATCCAATTTTGCGGCGGGCTGTCGGAGCGCGAGATGGAGGCGCAGGTGCTCGACTCAATGGACCTGGAGAAGGAGCGCGGCATCACCATCAAGGCGCAGACCGCGGCGCTGACCTACAAGGCGCAGGACGGCCAGACCTATCGGCTGAACCTGATCGACACCCCCGGCCACGTCGACTTTTCCTACGAGGTCAGCCGCTCGCTGTCCGCCTGCGAAGGCGCATTGCTGGTGGTCGACGCCTCGCAGGGGGTGGAAGCGCAGACCGTGGCCAACTGCTACACCGCGATCGACCTCGGCGTCGAGGTGATCCCGGTGCTGAACAAGATCGACTTGCCGGCGGCCGATCCCGACCGCGTGGCGGAAGAAATCGAGGACATCGTCGGGCTGGATGCGAGCGACGCGGTGCGCGCCTCGGCCAAAACCGGCATCGGCATTGCCGAAATCCTCGAGGTGGTGGTGAAGCAGGTGCCGCCGCCGCGCGGCAACGAGGACGCGCCGCTGAAGGCGCTGATCATCGATTCGTGGTTCGACAACTACGTCGGCGTGGTCATGCTGGTGCGCAACGCCAGGTGATCGAGGACACCAGATCGGAAGAGCACACGTCTGAACTCCAGTCACCCGACA
>CAMTWC010000099.1:0-3510 GCA_947085345.1 uncultured Gammaproteobacteria bacterium
CAGAAGACGGCAACCGCGATCCGGACCACAGTGACTGGAGTTCAGACGTGTGCTCTTCCGATCTCACGGCCGGGCGCGGATTGAAACAGTTCAGGAAGTCGAGGCGACACAGGCGCAGATTAGCATCGCCCGGCCTCACGGCCGGGCGCGGATTGAAACTTAGTGAAGTTATCGCTGTCCGAATCGGACATCTCGCATCGCCCGGCCTCACGGCCGGGCGCGGATTGAAACACGATCCGACCACAGCTTGAGCGCATCGAGCAGGGCATCGCCCGGCCTCACGGCCGGGCGCGGATTGAAACTTTGCAAATCTCGATCAGCAACTCATCAGCGCGTTGGCATCGCCCGGCCTCACGGCCGGGCGCGGATTGAAACAACAAACGCACTAATGATCTGAGCGCGTTTATCTCGCATCGCCCGGCCTCACGGCCGGGCGCGGATTGAAACTATTTACAATCCGATGGTGGCCTGAGTGAGCGTCGGCATCGCCCGGCCTCACGGCCGGGCGCGGATTGAAACATGCGAGTCGCCAGTAGCGTCCGGCAGAGTGTTCTGCATCGCCCGGCCTCACGGCCGGGCGCGGATTGAAACAGGGCTGGACGTTCAAGCAATCGCATACGACCGATGCATCGCCCGGCCTCACGGCCGGGCGCGGATTGAAACATCGATCATCCGTCTATCGCATGGTGCGGCGCGTCGCATCGCCCGGCCTCACGGCCGGGCGCGGATTGAAACTCTTCAAGCTTGCGCCAGGCATCGGTGACTGTGCTGCATCGCCCGGCCTCACGGCCGGGCGCGGATTGAAACACATGGCCTCCGCTGACTCTGATCTTGCTGCGCGTGCATCGCCCGGCCTCACGGCCGGGCGCGGATTGAAACTGATTGACGGCTTGATGGTGATCGCTGACGTACGGCATCGCCCGGCCTCACGGCCGGGCGCGGATTGAAACGGCTGCACCTCGCGTGGGCAGGCGCACCGGCTAGGCATCGCCCGGCCTCACGGCCGGGCGCGGATTGAAACCAATCCATAGTCACGCTGCCCATGCCAGACTGAGTGCATCGCCCGGCCTCACGGCCGGGCGCGGATTGAAACATCGATCATCCGTCTATCGCATGGTGCGGCGCGTGCATCGCCCGGCCTCACGGCCGGGCGCGGATTGAAACACGCCAGCGCAATTCGTAGTATTGCGCAGATCCAGCATCGCCCGGCCTCACGGCCGGGCGCGGATTCAAACTTCGTCGCGGTCGGCTTCCAGCCCTTGGCCTTGGTTATCGGCACTCTCTCGGTTTCCATCTGCGAGTTCACTAAATTCGAATTGCCAATACCCCTGTCCGCAATAGCTTGAATCGCACACCCCCGGCGACGGATAATGCAGCATTGCGCCGGATCAGCCCATTTTGGAAACCTACCTCCTCATCCTCATTTCCACGGTGTTCGTGAACAACATCGTGATGGCCAAGATTCTCGGCCTGTGCCCCTTCATGGGCGTGTCGAAGAAACTGGAAACGGCGATCGGCATGGGGCTGGCGACGACGTTCGTACTGACGCTGGCGTCCGGCGCCAGCTACCTCATCAACGAATACCTGCTCGGTACCGAACTGTTCTACCTGCGCACGCTGTCCTTCATCGTGGTGATCGCAGGGATTGTTCAATTTACCGAGATGTTCATCCACAAGACCAGCCCGGTGCTGTACCAGGTGCTGGGGATCTATCTGCCGCTCATCACCACCAACTGCGCGGTACTGGGGATTCCGCTGCTCAACGTTCAGGCGCAGCATGATTTTGTCGAGTCGCTGTTTTTCGGCGCGGGCGGGGCGATCGGCTTCACCCTGGTGCTGATCCTGTTTGCCGGCATCCGCGAGCGCCTCGATACCTGCGACGTTCCCGCAGCGTTCAAGGGCACCAGCATCGCGATGATCACCGCGGGCCTGATGTCGCTCGCTTTCATGGGCTTCTCCGGGTTGGTCAAGTGATGCTAACGGCCATTGTGGTGATGGTCGCCATCGCGGTCGTGATCGGCCTGGTGCTCGGCTGGTCGGCGATCCGCTTCAAGGTGGAAGGCAACCCGCTGGCGGAAAAGATCGACGCCATCCTGCCGCAGACGCAGTGCGGCCAGTGCGGCTTTCCCGGCTGCCGGCCCTATGCCGAGGCGATCGCCAAGGGCGAGGCCGACATCAACCAGTGCCCGCCGGGCGGCGAGGACGGGGTGAAGAAGCTGGCCGAACTGCTGGGCGTGGAGCCCAAGCCGCTCGACGAAACCCACGGCACGCCCAAGCCTAAATCGGTTGCCTTCATCGACGAGAATACCTGCATCGGCTGCACCCTGTGCATCCAGGCCTGCCCGGTCGATGCCATCGTCGGCGCGGCGAAGCAGATGCACACCATCATCGCCTCGGAATGCACCGGCTGCGAGCTGTGCATCCCCCCCTGCCCGGTCGACTGCATCACCATGGTGCCGATCGCCGAAGACCTGCCGCACTGGAAATGGAAGGCTCCTGTGGTGATGCTGAAACAAGTTTCATGAGCCGCGAACTCTTCACGTTCAAGGGCGGCGTTCACCCGCCCGAACACAAGTCCGAATCGAACACGCGTCCGATTCACCCCGCGCCGCTGCCCAGAAAGCTGGTCATCCCGCTACGCCAGCACATTGGCAACCCGGCCAAGCCGGTGGTCAGCGTCGGCGAGCGGGTGCTGAAAGGCCAGCTGATCGGCGCGGCGGACGGCTATATTTCCGCCGCCGTCCATGCATCGAGTTCGGGCACCGTCAGCGCAATCGGCCCGGCTGTCGTGCCGCACGTCTCGGGCCTGCCGGACGAATGCATCACGATCGAAACCGACGGCCGCGACGAATGGATCGACCACGCCCCGCTCGACTACCGCGCGATGGCCGCGGCTGACCTGCGCATGCGGCTGCGCGACCTGGGGCTGGCCGGCCTTGGCGGCGCGGTGTTTCCCAGCGCGGTCAAGCTCGACCCCGGCGCGACCCACTCCTGCCCCACGCTGATCGTCAACGGCGGCGAATGCGAGCCGTGGATCACCTGCGACGATGTGCTGATGCGCCACCACGCCGACGACATCCTGCATGGCGTGGCGATCATGCGCCACCTTCTGGGCAGTATGGAAATCCTGGTCGGCATCGAGGACAACAAGCCCGAGGCCATCGCCGCGATGCAGGCTGCTGCCGCCAAAATGGATTTCGCGGTCGAAGTGATCGCGGTGCCGACGATCTATCCCGCGGGCGGCGCCAAGCAGATGATCGAAACGCTGACCGGCAAGCAGGTGCCGTCCGGCAAGCTTTCCACCGACATCGGCATCCAGGTGTTCAACGTCGGCACCGCGTATGCCCTGGCGCGCGCGGTGCACCACGGCGAACCGCTGATCTCGCGCCTGGTCACCGTCACCGGCCATGTGCTGCGCCCGCAGAATTTCGAGGTGCTGATCGGCACCCCGATGCACACGCTGATCACCCTGGCGGGCGACCGCGACGGCGCCACCGGCGTGCTGATGGG
>CAMTWC010000100.1:0-15226 GCA_947085345.1 uncultured Gammaproteobacteria bacterium
ATCACCGCGTTCTATGCGCTGTGCCGCGAACTCGACGATGTGGTCGACGAATGCCACGAGCGCCAGATCGCCGAAACCAAGCTCGACTGGTGGCGCGGGGAAATCGCGCGGTTTGCCGCCGGCGTACCGGAGCACCCGACGACGCGCGCGCTGTTCGATACCCCGCAGGGCCGCAACGTGCCCGCCGCCCTGTTGCTGGAAATCGTCGACGGCATGGCGATGGATCTCGACGCGCTGCGCTACCCCGATTTCAAGTCGCTCAATCTCTACTGCTACCGCGTGGCGGGTGTGGTGGGCGAAATCGCGGCAGCGATTTTCGGCGGGCCGCGCGGCGAGGACGACCGCGACATCCGCCGCTACGCACACGAGCTAGGTCTCGCCTTCCAGCTCACCAACATCATCCGCGACGTCGGCGAGGATGCGCGGCGCGGACGTATCTACCTGCCGCAGGACGAACTGGCGCGCTTCGGCGTCGCCGAGGCCGACATCCTGAATAGTCGGGACACGCCCGAATTCCAGGCGCTGATGCAGTTCCAGTTCGAACGCGCCAGCGCGCATTACGACAGCGCGCTGGCCGCCCTGCCCGCCCGTGCGCGCCGTGCGCAGCGCCCGGGGCTGGTGATGGCGGCGATTTACCGCACCCTGCTGAACGAGATCCGGCACGGCGATTTTCCCGTGTTGCGCGCGCGCGTGGCGCTGACGCCGCTGCGCAAGCTTTGGCTCGCGGGCAGGACCTGGCTGTTTCCATGAAGCCGAGCGTGGCTGTCGTCGGCGGCGGCTGGGCCGGCTGCGCCGCCGCCCTGACCCTGGCCGAAGCGGGGCTCGCCGTCACCCTGTATGAGGCCAGCCGCACCCTGGGCGGGCGCGCACGGGCGGTCGAACTCGAAGGCCAGCCGCTCGACAACGGCCAGCACATTCTGCTCGGCGCCTATGAACAGACGCTGCAGCTGATCGATCGTCTGCGTCCCGCCGCATCGCCCGAGGGCCTGTGGCGCCTGCCGCTCAGCCTCAACCAGCCGCCGGATTTCAGCCTCGCCTGCCCGCGCCTGCCGGCGCCGCTGCACTTGCTGGCAGGGCTGCTCGGTGCCCGCGGACTGAGCTGGGGCGAGAAGCTGGCCGCTGCCCGCTGGGCCCATGCTCTGCTGCACCATGCGGACACGCCGGGTCCGCTGAGCGTCAGCCAGCTCACGCACAGCCAGCCGGAAAAATTGCGCTCGCTGCTGTGGCATCCGCTGTGCGTGTCGGCTATGAACACGCCGCCTGAAATCGCCAGCGCCCAGGTTTTCCGCGACGTGATCCGCGCCGCCTTTGGCGGACGCCGTCACCACAGCGATCTGCTGCTGCCCCGGCGCGACCTGACGACACTGTTCCCTGCGCCCGCTGCCGCACGCCTGCTTGAACTCGGTGGCAGCGTGCGCCTGGCCAGCCGGGTGTCCACCGTCGATGCCGCAGCGGATGCCGTCACCCTGGGCACGCGCGACGAAACGGCAGTCTACAGTCACGTCATCCTTGCCGTCGCGCCGCAGCACCTGCCCGCCCTGGCGGCGCAGGTGCCAGCGCTCGAACCCATTGCGCAGATGGTCGCGGCTTACGCCTATCAGCCAATTGCCACCGCCTATTTCCAGTACGACCCGGATTTTCGACTGCCCAAACCGCTCTACGCCCTGGCAGACGGCCCGGCGCAGTTTGTGTTCGATCGTGGCCAGAGCCATGGCCAGCCGGGCTTGCTGGCGTTTGTGGCCAGCGCCGCAGCGGAGCTGGCTGCGGACTGGATGGGCCAGGCCGCAGCCCAACTGCGGCGCATAGCCCGTCCCGGTCCGCCGCGCTGGTGCAAGAGCATCGTCGAAAAGCAGGCGACCTACGCCTGCGTTCCCGGCGTGGCGCGACCCGCCGTCCGCACCGCGCACCCGCGCATTTTCCTGGCAGGCGATTACACCGCCGGGCCTTACCCCGCCACTCTCGAAAGCGCCACCCGGAGCGGGGTACAATCTGCAGGCGCCTTACTCGAACAGCCATGAAAGATTATCTCCCCCGCCCTGACCTGCTCGCAGGCCGCGTCATCCTCGTCACCGGGGCCAGCTCGGGCCTCGGCCGCGCCGCCAGCCTGGCGTTTGCGCGCCATGGCGCCACCGTCGCCCTGCTTGCGCGCGACGAAGCCAAACTTGAAGCGGTATACGACGAAATCGTTGTCACCGGTGGTCCCGAACCGGCAATGTTTCCGTATGACCTGGGTGCCGCCGACGACCGCAGTCTGGAAACCCTGGCCGGCACCCTCGCGCATCACCTGAAGCGGCTCGACGGCGTGCTGCACAGCGCGCATCAGTTCTACAGCCTGACTCCGCTTGAACTGCAGACCCTGGAGCAGTGGCAGACCCTGATGCGGGTCAACCTGATTGCACCGTTTGCACTCACCCGCGCCTGCCTGCCACTGCTGAAACAGGCGCCGGATGCCTCGGTGGTGTTCACCGGCGAAACCCACGGCCACCATCCCGGTGCGTACTGGGGCGGCTATGCGGTGGCAAAATCGGGGCTGGAAACGCTCACCCGCATCTGGGGCGACGAGCTCGGTACGGAACAAGGCCTGCGCATCAACACCCTCATCCCCGGCCAGGTGGCGACCACCCTGCGCTCGCGCACCCATCCCGGGCTTGCGCCCGAAACCGTAGCCGGCATTGACGACCTGATGCCCTGCTATCTGTATCTGATGGGCGCGGACAGCCGCACGGTGCAAGGCCAGATTATTGAATGCCAGTCCTGATATTCGCGTGCCGATGAAAATCGGCCGTTACGAAATCCTCGATGAAATCGGTCAGGGTGCGATGGGAACGGTTTACCGGGCGCGCGACCCGCTGATCGAACGCACGGTCGCCATCAAGACCGTATCCATCGCGCAACTGCAGCAGGAAGGCGCCGACGCCGAAGCGCGTTTCCTGCGCGAGGCGCAGAGCGCCGGCCGCCTGTCGCACCCCAACATCGTGACCATCTACGACGTGGGGGAAGCCGACGGACTCGCCTACATCGCCATGGAGTATCTGTCCGGCGCGACGCTGCGCGACCTCATGAACAGGCGCCCGATGCCGCTCGATCTAACGCTCGATACCGTCACGCAGATGGCCGAGGCGCTGGCGTTTGCCCACGAGCATGGCGTCATCCACCGCGACATCAAGCCTTCCAACGTCGTCGTTACCGGACAACGCGGGCACATCAAGCTGACCGATTTCGGCATCGCGCATGTGGTCAACAGCGACCACACCCAGACCGGGCAGATGCTGGGCTCGCCCCGTTATATGTCGCCGGAGCAGGCCATGGGGCACCAGGTGAATGGCCGTTCCGACATTTTTTCGCTGGGCGCCGTGCTGTACGAAATGATCACCGGGCAGTACGCCTTCGACGGCGACAGCCTGCCGACGATCCTGTATCGGGTGATCAATGAAACGCCGGCGGCGGCATCGTCCCTGCGCCCCCAGTTGCCTGCCGGACTGGCCAGCTTGCTGACGCGGATGCTGGACAAGGATCCGCAGATCCGGCCCGATGCGCGCGCCCTCGTCAACGCCCTCCATGCACTGGCACCCGCGGCAGCGCACGTGCCTGCGCCGCTGCCCTCCAACCGCATCCCGCGCCTGCTGCCGGTGCTGGCTTTCGGCACGCCGCTCGGCGTGTTCCTGCTGATCGGAATCGGCATCATCGTCATCGAGCACTTCCTGCCCCCCGCTCAGCAAGTCGCGCCTGCACCGACCCCGCCAATTCCGAGCATCACGCAGAACATTGCCCGGCAATCCGTAACAGACGCAGCGCCGGACAGCCCATCTGCGGCAGCGACCGCCAAAGCCCGCCCTCCTGCGTACAGGCCGCCCGTTGAACCGGACGCCTACCTTGCCGGCCTCGACAAAAAACAGGTTGAGCTACGCATCAAGCGCACCGAACTGCTGCTGCAATATACCGAGCAGCATCCCGACGTGGTGCAAGTGGACCGGCAACTCGAGCAACTCGGCATCGAGCGCCGCAGGCATCTCCGACAACTGCAGAAAAAACAGTAAAGATTCAGGCCAATCACCAGTTGGTCTCGCGTTCGGCGGTTGCCGACACCTTGTGGATGCTGAGGTCGGCGCCGTTGAATTCCGCTTCGGCGTCCAGCCGCAGCCCCACCACGCGCTTTATCAGGCCATACACCAGCAGACTGCCCACCACAGCGACCGCCACGCCGCCCAGCGTGCCAATCAATTGCGCAGCCAGGCTGACGCCGCCGATGCCGCCCAGCGCCTTGGCGCCGAAAATACCGGCGGCAATCCCGCCCCACGCGCCGCACAGGCCATGCAGCGGCCACACCCCCAGCACATCGTCGATCTTCCACCTGTTCTGCGTCACCATGAACATCCACACGAACAGGCCGCCGGCAATCGCACCGGTGGCGAGCGCGCCCAGCGGATGCATCAGGTCCGAGCCCGCGCACACCGCCACCAGACCCGCCAGCGGGCCGTTGTGGATGAAGCCGGGGTCGTTGCGGCCGATCACCAGCGCGGCCAGCGTGCCGCCCACCATCGCCATCAGCGAATTTACCGCCACCAGGCCCGATACCGCCTCGATCAGTTGTGCCGACATCACATTGAAGCCGAACCAGCCCACCGTCAGGATCCACGCGCCGAGCGCCAGAAACGGAATATTCGACGGCGGGTGCGCCGAGATCATGCCGTCCTTGGTGTAGCGCCCGCGCCGCGCACCGAGCAGCAGCACCGCAGGCAAAGCAATCCAGCCGCCCACCGCATGCACCACCACCGAGCCGGCAAAGTCATGAAATTTGGCGCCCGTGGTGGCTACCAGCCAGTCCTGGATGCCGTAATTGCCGTTCCACACGATTCCCTCATAGAAGGGATAAACCAGCCCCACCAGCGCGAACGTGGCTGCCAGTTGCGGATTGAAGCGTGCGCGCTCGGCGATGCCGCCCGACACGATGGCGGGAATCGCCGCCGCAAAGGTCAGCAGGAAAAAAAACTTGACCAGATCGTAGCCATTTTTGGCAGACAGCACCTCGGCGCTGGAAAAGAAGCTGACGCCGTAGGCGATACTGTAGCCGATGAAAAAATAGGCAATGGTCGACACTGAGAAATCGGTGAGGATCTTGACGAGAGCATTGACCTGATTCTTCTTGCGCACGGTGCCGAGTTCGAGAAAGGCAAACCCGGCATGCATGGCCAGCACCATGATGCCGCCCAGCAACACGAACAATACATCACTGCCTGATTTCAACGCTTCCATGCCTCAGTCCCCACAAATTGAATGCGGCCTGACTTAAGCAAGCAGCGTTCCTGCTATTTAAGCCACTGATATCAATAGAGGAACCGTTTTTTGAGCGGGCTTGTTGGCACTACATGAGTGCATCAAGCACCATTATGGTGCATCACTTCGGGTCGCGGGGCTCAATGTTGGCATCGCCGGCCTCGATGCGGTCGAGCTCGGCATCCATGTCCGCCTCCGACATGGGCGTGTATACCGGTTCGAGTTCGAATTCGGGCTTGGGCCTGGTGATCATCGCTGCGACGAGGATGCCCAGTTCGTACAGAAGCCACATCGGGACGGCGAGCATGAACTGCGAAATCACGTCGGGTGGGGTAAAGATCGCGCCGATAACGAACGCACCCACGATGACATAGGGGCGGATCTCGCGCAGCTTGGCCACCGACACCATGCCCATCTTGACCAGCAGCACCACTGCAACCGGGACTTCGAAGGTAATGCCGAAGGCCATGAACAGCGTCATCACGAAGTCGAGGTACTTGCCGATGTCGGTCATCACCGCCACGCCTTCCGGTGCCACCCCGACGATAAACCCGAATACTACCGGGAACACCAGGAAGTAGGCGAACGCCATACCCAGCAAGAAGAGAATCACGCTGGCGATCACCAGCGGCACGCCCAGGCGCTTTTCGTGCTGATAAAGACCCGGCGCGACAAACGCCCACGCCTGATAGAACACCCACGGCATGGCCAGCAGGAAGGCGGCCATCATGGTGACCTTGATCGGCACGAAGAAAGGTGTGGTGACCTCGGTGGCGATCATCTGTCCGCCCTCGGGCAGGGCGGCAAGCAAGGGCTTGGCCAGGAGTGCGTAGAGATCCTGCGCCCACGGGAACAGGCAGATAAAAATGATCACGACCGCAAGCACCGCGCGCAGCAGTCGATCCCGCATTTCGATGAGGTGCGAGATAAAGCTGTCTTCGGTATTGCTCATGCGTCCTTTCCGGCGGACTGGCCGCGTGCCGTTTCCACCACGGCAGACGGCATGTGGGTCACCGCATTCTGGTCGGGCTCGTCGAGCGGCAGGCGCTGCTGCGGCGTTTGATCCGTCTCGATCTGCTTGATGGCGGTCTCCGTAATGGGGCGCTCGCCCTCGGTCGCCACCATCGCCGCCACCATCTTGTTGACGCTGCTCGCCTCGTCGCGCAGATAGTCGTCGACCACCGTCGCCTGCTGCTCGATGCCCGACGCCGCCGACTCGACCGACTCCTTGAAGCTCTGGCCGACACGGCGCATTTCATCCAGCTGCATTTCGTGACTGATGTCCGATTTTACGGACGACACGTAGCGCTGCATGCGGCCATACAAATGTCCTGCCGTACGCGCGACCTTGGGCAGGCGCTCAGGGCCGATGACGATCAGCGCTACCACGCCGATCACGATAAGTTCAGTAAAGCCGATGTCGAACATGGATGGGGTCAGGGGTCAGGGGTCAGGGGTCAGGGGCGCGGCTGAAAGTCGCTCATTCCCTGAATCCTGAACCCCGATCCCAGAATCCTGCCTTTCAGGAGTTCTGCTTGTCTTTGACTTCGGCGTCGATGGTGCGACCGCCCTGTTCGGCGCTGTCGCTGATCTTGGGCGGTTCTTCCTTCATGCCTTCCTTGAAGCCCTTGACCGCGCCGCCCAGATCGCTGCCGATGTTGCGCAGCTTCTTGGTGCCGAAAATCAGCAGCACGACGACCAGAACGATCAGCCAATGCCAGATGCTAAAGCTACCCATGATGTTTCTCCTTTTGGTTTAACTGCGTTTGACGGGATCGCCCCCGCCGAATACGTGAACGTGAAGGTGGAACACTTCCTGGCCGCCGCCGCGCCCGGTGTTGATCAGCGTCTTGAAGCCAGTTTCAAGCCCCAGTTCCTTTGCCAGGCGCGGCGCCAGCAGCAGCAGCCTGCCGAGCAGCCGTTCATGCTCGGCGGTGCAGTCGGCCAGCGTCGCGATATGCGCCTTCGGAATGACAAGGAAATGCACCCGCGCGAACGGGTGGATATCGTGAAACGCCAGCACCTCGTCGTCTTCATAGACCTTGCTACAGGGCACCTGGCCGGCAAGGATTTTGCAGAAAATGCAGTCACTCATGTCGATTCGCTTTCTCAGCCAGCCCGGACAGGCCCTCGCGGCGCGCCAGTTCGTCCAGCACGTCCGCCGGCTTCAGCCCTTTGTGCGCCAGCAGTACCAGGGTATGAAACCACAAATCGGCGACTTCGCAGATGATCTTTTCGGGCTGGTCGTCCTTCGCTGCCATCACGGTCTCGGTCGCTTCCTCGCCGATCTTTTTCAGGATGGCGTCGGTGCCCCTGGCATAGAGCTTGGCGACGTAGGAACTGTCGGGCGACGCATGCTTGCGCGCCTCCAGCGTCTCGGCGAGGCGATTCAGGATGTCGCTCATTTGCGGTATATCTCGTCGGGGTTCTTCAGCATCGGGGCGGTCGTCACCCAGTGGCCGTTTTCGAGCTTCTGGAAAAAGCAGGAGCGCCGACCTGTATGACAGGCAATACCGCCGAGTTGTTCAACTTTCAGCAACACCACATCATTGTCGCAATCGAGGCGGATTTCGCTGACAGTCTGCACGTGGCCGGATTCCTCGCCCTTGCGCCACAGTTTGTTGCGTGAGCGGGAAAAGTACACGCCGCGTCCGCTGCGCGCGGTTTCTTCCAGCGCCTCGCGGTTCATCCACGCCACCATCAGGATCTCGCCGCTGGCGGCATCCTGGGCGATCGCCGGCACCAGGCCCTGCGCATCCCATTTGACGGCATCGAGCCAGTCGCTCACAGACGCACCTCGATGCCGTGCTGCTTCATGTAACGCTTGGCCTCGTCGATGCCGTATTCACCGAAGTGGAAAATGCTCGCCGCCAGCACGGCATCGGCATGGCCCTCGCGCACGCCGTCGACCAGATGCTGCAGGTTGCCGACGCCGCCGCTGGCGATGATGGGAATGTCGACGGCGTCGGAAATCGCGCGCGTCAGTTCAAGATCGAAGCCGCTCTTGGTGCCGTCGCGGTCCATCGAGGTGAGCAGCAGCTCGCCCGCGCCCAGGCTTTCCATTTTCTTCGCCCACTCGATGGCGTCGAGCCCGGTGGCCTTGCGGCCGCCGTGGGTAAAGACCTCCCAGTGGTCGCCCACCCGCTTGGAATCGATGGCAACGACGATGCACTGGCTGCCGTAGCGGTCGGATGCGTCCTTCACCAGCCGAGGATTCAATACCGCCGAGGTGTTAATGCTGACCTTGTCGGCGCCGGCGTTGAGCAGGCGCTGCACATCGCTCACCTCGCGCACGCCGCCGCCGACCGTCAGCGGAATGAACACTTCGGAAGCGACGGCTTCGATGATGTGGAGGATCAGGTCGCGGTTGTCGCTTGAGGCGGTGATGTCGAGGAAGGTCAGCTCGTCCGCGCCCGCCTCGTTGTAGCGGCGCGCGATTTCAACCGGGTCGCCGGCGTCCTTCAACTCGACGAAATTGACGCCCTTGACCACGCGGCCATTGGTGACGTCGAGACAGGGAATGATGCGCTTGGCTAACAATTCAGACTCCGAACACGCCGCCCGCCAGTTCGTCGGCGAGCTTCTGTGCCTCGGCAAAGTCGAGCGTGCCCTGGTAGATCGCGCGGCCGGTGATCGCGCCGATGATGCCATCCTTGGCAACGGTGGACAGCGCCCTGACGTCGTCGAGATTGGTGACGCCGCCGCTGGCGATGACCGGGATCGATAGCGCCTGCGCCAATCGCTGGGTGGCTTCGATATTGACGCCGGTCAGCATGCCGTCGCGGCCGATGTCGGTGTAGATGATGGCCTCGACGCCGTAGCCCTCGAAGCGCTTGGCCAGGTCGATGACGTCGTGGCCGGTGAGCTTGGACCAGCCTTCGACCGCAACCTTGCCGTCCTTGGCATCGAGCCCGACCATCACGTGGCCGGGGAAGGCGTCGCAGGCTTCATGCAGGAAGCCGGGGTTTTTCACTGCGGCGGTGCCGATGATGACGTAGCGCACGCCGTCGTCGAGATAGCGCTCGATGGTGGCGAGGTCGCGGATGCCGCCGCCGAGCTGCACCGGCATCTCGTCACCCACAGCATCGACGATGGAGCGGATGGCTGCGTCGTTGACCGGCTTGCCGGCAAAGGCGCCGTTGAGGTCGACCAGATGCAGGCGGCGTGCGCCCAGTTCTTTCCAGTGACGGGCGGTCGCGGCCGGGTTCTCGGAAAACACGGTAGCACGGTCCATTTCGCCTTGTTCCAGGCGCACACAGTGGCCGTCTTTAAGGTCGATCGCAGGAATAATTAACATGGCTAATCAGCAGGGTCGTACAGGTGAAAAATTAGGCGCAGGCTGCGCCGGACATATCACAGGCGGTCTCGGAAGCACCCGGATTCCAGGTTACAAAGTTGCCCAGCAGCGTCAAACCATCGTTCTGGCTCTTTTCAGGATGAAACTGGACTGCAAAGATGTTCCCCGTTGCCACCGTGCAGGTGAACGGGAAGGGGTAATGCGAGAACCCCGCAATCACCTCGGGCGCTGCCGGCTGCACGAAATAGCTGTGGACGAAGTAGAAACGCGCGCCTTCCTCGATGCCCACCCACAGCGGGTGCGGCATTGCCTGGTGGACGTTGTTCCAGCCCATGTGCGGCACCTTGAGCTTGTTGCCGGCCGTGTCGACCATCGCCTCGTGCGGGAAGCGCTGCACCGTGCCCTGAAGAATGCCGAGGCAGGCGGTATCGCCTTCCTCGCTGTGCTCGAACAGCACCTGCATGCCCATGCAGATACCCAGGAAGGGCTTGCTGCGGGCGGCGTCGACAATCACCTGGCGCAGGCCGCGCGCGTCGATTTCCCGCATGCAGTCGGGTGCCGCGCCCTGCCCCGGAAACACGACGCGGCCGGCCTCGGCGATGACCGCGGGATCGGAGGTCACCACCACGTTCGCCGCCGGCGCGACGTGCTCGATGGCTTTGGACACCGAACGCAGATTGCCCATGCCGTAGTCGATGACGGCGATGTCAACGCTCACAGGGCACCCTTCGTCGACGGCAGGATATCGCCCATGCGCGCATCGGCTTCCACCGCCATGCGCAGCGCGCGGCCGAACGCCTTGAAGATGGTCTCGGCCTGATGGTGCGCGTTGATGCCGCGCAGGTTGTCGATGTGCAGCGTCACCCCGGCGTGGTTGATGAAGCCGCGGAAGAATTCGAGGAACAGGTCGACGTCGAACTCGCCGATGCGCGCACGCGTGTAGTCGACGTGGTATTCCAGCCCCGGTCGTCCCGACAGGTCGATCACCACGCGCGACAGCGCCTCGTCGAGCGGCACGTAGGCATGGCCGTAGCGGCGGATGCCCTTCTTGTCGCCGAGGGCCTTGGCGAAGGCCTGGCCCAGGGTGATTCCGGTGTCCTCCACCGTGTGGTGGGCATCGATGTGCAGGTCGCCGCGCGCCTCAATGTCGAGGTCGATCAGGCCGTGGCGCGCGATCTGGTCGAGCATGTGGTCGAGGAACGGTACGCCGGTGGCAAGCCTGGATATGCCGGTGCCGTCGAGGTTGAGACTGACCGTGATCCGGGTCTCGAGGGTGTTGCGGATGACTTGGGCGGTGCGCATGGCGTCGGAAAATAGGGCTGTAAATGGATTCTAGCAGGCCACAATGGCTTTCAACGCTGCAAGCAGCGCATCGCATTGCGCATCGGTGCCGATGGTGATGCGCAGGAACGGCGCAATGCGGGCCGGATTCTTGAAGTGGCGCACGATGATGCTGCGTTCGCGCAGGGCGGCGGCCAGTTCTGCGCCGTCATGTTTCGGATGACGGGAAAAAATGAAATTGGCACCGGAGGGCAACACTTCAAAGCCCAGTTGCTCCATGTCAGCCACCAGCCGGGTGCGGGTCGCCACCACCTTCGCGCAAATGGATTCGAAATAGCCACGGTCTTCCATCGACGCCAGCGCGCCGGCCTGGGCAAAGCGGTCGAGCGGATAGGAATTGAAGCTGTCCTTCACCCGGTTGAGCGCCTCGATCAGGTGCGGCTGGCCGATGGCGTAGCCGACGCGCAGACCGGCCAGCGCATGCGACTTCGACAGGGTGCGGGTGACCAGCAGCTGCGGATAGCACGCCACCAGCCCCACTGCCGATTCGCCGCCAAAGTCGATATAGGCCTCGTCGATCACCACCACCGAGTCGGGGTTGCCGGCCAGCAGCCGTTCGACCTCGCCCAGCGCCAGGAGGCGGCCGGTCGGCGCATTGGGATTGGGGAAAATCACGCCGCCGTTGGGCGCGAGGTAGTCGTCGATCTTGATCTCGAACGATTCCGTCAGCGGGATCGTTCGATGGGCAATCTCGTACAGCCCGCAATACACCGGATAGAAGCTGTAGCTGATGTCGGGGAACAGGATGGGCCGCTCGTGCTTCAACAGCGCCATGAAGGCATGCGCCAGCACTTCGTCGGAACCGTTTCCGACGAACACCTGATCGGGCGTCACGCCGTGATAGGCGGCAATGCCGGCGCGCAGGCGGTCCGAGTTGGGGTCGGGGTACAGGCGCAGCGTGTCGGCGGCCTCTGCGCGCACAGCGTCAAGCACGCGCGGGCTCGGGCCGTAGGGATTCTCGTTGGTGTTGAGCTTGACCAGATTGGCCAGCTTCGGCTGCTCGCCCGGCACATAGGGCGTCAGACCGTGCACCACGGCGCTCCAGAATTGACTCATTGAGTGGCGCGGCTCATTTATGGATCAGGCGATATTCGGCGGAACGCGCATGCGCCTGCAGGCCTTCGCCGTAGGCCAGCGTGGCGGCGATCCGACCCAGCGTCTGCGCGCCGGCCTGCGACACGTGGATCAGGCTGCTGCGCTTCTGGAAGTCGTACACGCCCAGGGGCGACGAGAAGCGCGCGGTGCGCGAAGTCGGCAGCACGTGGTTCGGCCCGGCGCAGTAATCGCCAAGCGCCTCGCAGGTGTTCTTGCCCATGAAGATCGCGCCGGCGTGGCGCAGCCTGGGCAGCAGCGCGTCGGGGTCGGCCACCGAGAGTTCCAGGTGTTCCGGCGCGATGGTGTTGGAGATCGCCACGGCGTCGTCGAGGTCGCGCGTCTTGATCAGCGCGCCGCGGTTGGTGAGCGAGGTGCGGATCACCTCACTGCGCGGCATCGCTTCGATCAGCTTGTCGATCGCCGCCGCCACCGCATCCAGATACGCCGCATCGGGCGACAGCAGGATCGACTGCGCCATTTCGTCGTGCTCGGCCTGCGAGAACAGGTCCATCGCCACCCATTCCGCAGGCGTGTTGCCGTCGGCGATCACCAGGATCTCGGACGGGCCGGCAATCATGTCGATGCCCACCGTGCCGAACACGCGGCGCTTGGCCGCCGCCACGTAGGCATTTCCAGGGCCGACGATCTTGTCGACCTGCGGCACGGTTTCGGTGCCGTAGGCCAGCGCCGCCACCGCCTGCGCACCGCCGATGGTGAACACGCGGTCGACCCCGGCAATCGCGGCGGCGGCCAGCACCAGCTGGTTCTGCTCGCCGCCCGGGGTCGGCACCACCATGACGAGCTCGCCGACGCCGGCTACCTTGGCCGGAATCGCGTTCATCAGCACCGACGACGGATACGCCGCCTTGCCGCCCGGCACGTACAGCCCGACACGGTCGATGGGGGTGACTTTCTGCCCCAGCACCGTGCCGTCCTCTTCCGTGTAGGTCCACGATCCCTGGACCTGTTTCTCGTGGTAGCGGCGCACCCGATCCGCCGCGGCTTCCAGCGCCTGGCGGGTGGCGGCGGGCAAAGCTTCGAGCGCGGCCTTGATCTGCGCTGCATTCAATTCGAGACTGGCCAGCGTTGTCGCAGACAGGCGGTCGAATCGCCCGGTATACTCGAGCACTGCGGCGTCGCCCCGCGTTTTCACGTCGTTCAGGATGGCGGCAACTGTCTGCTCGATGGCGGCATCGGCGGCGTCGTCGAATTGCAACAGGCGGGCGAGGCGGGCCTGAAAATCAGGCTGCGTGCTATCGAGGCGGGTGAGGGTAACCACGGGATTCCGTTTCCAAAAGACTGGTTGAGATTGTACCGGTTTTTGGCGCTTCGCCGCGCCCTGCACGGGCTTCCAAGATGATAGTCATACCCATTCCGGATATTAGACAAAGTCCAGATTGCCGCTTATCATGACGCGCATGCACTACACGCGCGACAACATGGCTGGCCTGCTGCGCAGCCACGACATCAATCCGACCCACCAGCGGATCGAGATTGCGCACGCGCTGTTTTCGCGGCAGGAGCACCTTTCGGCCGACCAGGTGATGGCGATCGTCAACACTCGCCACTCCGAAACCTCCAAGGCCACGGTCTACAACACGCTCAAGCTGTTTCTCGAAAAAGGCCTGGTGCGCGAAGTCATCGTCGACCCCAGCAAGGTGTTCTTCGACCCCAACACCAGCCCGCATCACCATCTCTATGAAGTCGACAGCGGCAAACTGTCCGATATCGACGCCGAACACGTGCAGATTTCCGGCCTGCCGCCGCTGCCGGCCGGCATGGTGACCGAAGGCATCGACCTCATCGTGCGCGTCCGCCGCAAGGCATAAGCCGCATCGCCCGTCGATGAAACGGGTCCACATCGCCCCCACTCTGCTCGACGCCCAGCTGGCCGTCGATGCGCTGTCCAGCCTCGGCATCGTCACCTACATCTTCAACGCCAACGCCGCCGGCGCGCTGGGCGAGGTGCCGTTCATGCAGGCGCAGCCCGAGGTGTGGGTCGACGACGATGCGCAGGAGGCACGTGCGCGCGAGGCGCTGGCCGGCTTGCACGAGGCGCCGGCGCGCGACGAAAAGACCTGCCCGCAGTGCGGCGAGGCGAATCCCGGGAATTTTCTGAGTTGCTGGCAGTGCGGCAGCGCGCTGCCCGATTGAGTCAGGACGACTGCAGGTTTTTTTTCAGCGCGTCGAGGTGCTGCTGATACTGGCGCGCAAAAATCCGTTCCAGCTCGTCGATGGCTTCGACCGCCGCCACGCCGTGCACCAGATGGCGTGTCATCTGCGCGGAAGCCTCATGGAAAATCTGCTTGCGCTCCAGCATCGGGTAGGTCTGCATCAGGCGCTGAATCGCCTTGACTACGTTTTCCTGCTCGGGGCGCGGGATCGGCAACGGTTCGCTGGGCGGCGCCACAGCGGTTTCGACACCTTCCTTGTCTGCCAGAAACTCGGCGTATTCGAGCAGGGCCTGCTGCCGGGTTTCCGACAAGCTCCTGAAAATGGATACCAGGCGCTTGCAGTCGTGCATCAGCGGCTGCGCCCCCTGGCCGGGCGTTTCAGCTGAATGATGTCGACATTGCACTGCTGAAACTTGTTTTCGACGAAGCTGATGAAGGCGTCGAGCAGCTTGCTGCGGAATTTTTCCGGCGCGTAGACCATGGACAGCTCGCGCGTCAGCCGGGGGTTCAGCGGCACGGCGACCAGGGTGCCAAGCTGGATTTCCTTGGTGACGGTGGAGGCCGACATGATGGCGACGCCCAGGTTCGCCTCCACCGCGCCCTTGATTGCCTCGCGGCTGCCCAGTTCCATTTCGATGTGCAGGTCGTCGGGGTTGACGCCGTTGCTCTTGAAGAAACCGTCCACCACCTCGCGCGTGCCCGAGCCGTGCTCGCGCGAGACATAGGGCTGCTCGGCGATATCGATGGCGTTCACGCTCGAACGCGAGGCCAGCACATGGTTGGGCGAACAAATCATCACCAGCTCGTCCTCGCAGCATGCCAGCGTGGTGAGGTTGGAATTGTGTGAGGGCGCCTCGATCAGGCCGACGTCGAGCGAATGATCGGCCACTTTCGCCGCCACGGTTTCCGAGTTGGCAACGGTCAGGCGCGCCTGCACCTGCGGAAAGCGTTCCTTGAATTCGCCGAGAATGCGCGGCAGCTGGTATTCGGCGATGGTGGTCGACGCGCCGATCATCAAGGGGCCCGTGACCTGTCCGGTCATCTC
>CAMTWC010000101.1:0-54159 GCA_947085345.1 uncultured Gammaproteobacteria bacterium
ACGCTCTTCCGATCTGCATGGCCTGGTATTCGGCCAGCGGGATTTTCATGAACCCGGCAATTTCGCCTTCGCTGGGTTGCCGTCCCAGCTGATGCTGCAGGGCGCCGATCGCCTGCTCGATCTTGCGCATCGACTGCCGCGCGCTGCGCGGCAGCCAGTCGGACTGGCGCAGCTCGTCGATCATCGAGCCGCGGATGCGCTGGATGGCATAGGCCTCGAACTGGGCGCTCTGGGCTTCGTCGTAGCGGCCGATCGCGTCAAGCAGGCCCATCATGCCGGCCTGCACCAGATCGTCCTCTTCCACGCTGGGCGGCAGCCGCCCCATCATGTGATGGGCAAGGCGCTTCACCATGGGCATGTATTGGGCCAGCAGGTCGCTTTTCTCGCCCTTTTCGCTTTTGCCGGTTGCGGTATACATGGGTCCTTATTATCCCCTTCTATAGGCTTCCACCAGGCGGCCGCCCTGAATCACGCGCTGCATGAATCCGCCGACACTGCCGAGGCTGGAGGCCTGCGGCCAGCGCAGCAGGCCGTCGGCCAGCTTGCGGAACTGCGAGGTGGACTGCGCGACGGGAAACGCCTCCACCACCGAGGTCCGCATGTCGCCCGCACGGGTCAGCCGCTCGTCCAGCGGAATATACCCCAGGTAATCGATCGACACCCCCAGATAACGTTCGGCAGTGTACGCAAAATTGTGCGCCACGGCCTGCGCGTCTTCCGGCGAGGTCATGCGGTTGAGCAGCAGGCGGAAGCGGCGCTTGCCGAAATTCTGCACCAGCCGTTTGACCAGCGTGTAGCCCTGGGTGATCGCCGCGTTGCCGGGTGGCAGCACCACCATGATTTCGGACGCGGCCAGCCCCAGCGGCAGGGCATCGGGATCGGTGGCCTCCTCCATGTCCACCAGCACCACGTCGACGCCGCATTGCAGGCTGTTGAAACTTTGCGAAAGCCATTCCTGGTCGCGTTCGGACAGACGCCCCAGACGATTGAAGCCGCCGCCGATCGGCAGCACCTGCACATTGTCGGGGCCATTGAGAATCAGCGATTCCAGGGTGCAGCGGCCTTCGAGCACATCGGACACGTCGTAGCGCGGCGTCAGCCCCAGGGTGGCGCAGGCACCGCGGCCATGCCGATCCTGATCGATGATGAGCACGTCGCGCCCCGAGCGCGCCAGGGCGACCGCCAGGTTGGTGGTCGCGGCGGTCTTGCCGGCGCCCTGCTGGCCCGACATCACGGTGATGACCTGGAATCCGGTCTGCCCCAGCAAACGGCGCAGCCCGGCGGCCTGATCGCCGACGAATTTATCCATGCGCCACCGCGCTTTCACGCTGCAGGGTCTGAATGCCTGAAAGGGCGAACGCCAGCTCGCTGTCGTCCAGCTGCCAGGGCGAGGCCTGGATGCGGGTCTTGAAGGCACGGTGGATGAGGTACTGGCGATTGGCCAGGTGCAGGTCTTCGGGCACGCGCTGGCCGGTGGCCAGGTAGTGCACGTTCAGTTCATGGCGGATCGCGCAATCGAGCGCCGGGCCGAGGCTGGCCGCCTCGTCGATTTTCGTCAGGATGCAGCCGTCGAGCCCGCGCGTCCGGTACGCCTGCACCACTTCGTCCAGGGTGTCGCCGTGGCTGGTGGCGTTCAGCATCAGGAGCCGCTTGATCGGCTTGCCGGCCTGGCACAGCATTTCGACCTGCTCGGCAACGGCGCGATCGCGCTGGCTCATGCCCACGGTGTCGATCAGCACGGTGTGCTTGTTGCGCAGTTCGGACAGCGCCAGCCGCAGGTCGGCGGCGTCGCGCACGGCATGCACCGTCACCCCCAGAATCTTGCCGTAGATGCGCAGCTGCTCGTGGCCGCCGATACGGTAGCTGTCGGTGGTCAGCAGCGCCAGTTTGTCGGCGCCGTGGCGCACCACGAAGCGTGCGGCCAGCTTGGCCGTGGTGGTGGTTTTGCCGGCGCCGGTCGGCCCCATCAGGGCGAACACGCCGCCGGATTCGAGCAATTCGTTTTCGCTCTGGATCACCTGCAGGCGTTTCATCAGCGTGTTGCGCATCCAGGCCCGCACCTGCTCTTCCTCGCCCTTCGGCAGGGTTTCCAGCAGCTCGCGCGCCAGGGTGGCGGAAAAGCCTGCGGCCAGCATGTCGCGCATCACGGTGGCGCCCGCCGGGTCGCGTCCCGGCAGGTCGCGCCAGGTCAGGTCGGCAAGCTGGCTTTCCAGCCGCATGTGCAGGGTCTTGATTTCGCTGATGACGCTTTGCGCAAGCTGGCTGCCATCCTGGCTGGGCACGGCGATGCGCTCGATCAGGCGCCGTTTGAAGGTGACCGCAGGCTCGGGCTCGGAACGGTGCTGCACCCTGGGCTCCGGTGCCCTGGCCGGCGAAACCGCCGCGGGCGCCTCCATCGCCGGCGGCGCCATCGCGGCGATGTCCTCGGCCGGCAGGGCCAGCACCTCGACCCCGCCGTCCACGGCGCGATTGGAGAGGATGACCGCATCGGGCCCGAGCACCTCGCGCAGCTGGCGCATGGCCTCCCGGGATGTTTTGGCGACGATACGTTTCACGTTCATGCTGCTCCTCCTACCAGGGACGTCACTTTGATCTGTTTGCCTTCGGGCACTTCAGCGTGCGAAAGCACCTTGAGTTGCGGCACCGTGCGCCGCAGGAAACGTGCAAGCAGCGGACGCAGCACGGCCGGCGTCAGCAATACGGGGGGATGACCCAGCGCCTCCTGGCGCTGGGTCGAGGCCTGGGTCCGCGCCAGCAGGGTGTCGGCCAGCCCCGGCTCCAGACCGACGGCGTCGTGGCCTGCCTGCAGGGTCTGCATCAGCAGGCGTTCCAGCCCCTGGTCCAGCGCGATCACCGGCAATTCGCTAACCGGTCCGTAAATCTGCTGCACGATCGAGCGCCCCAGCGCCACCCGAACCAGCGCGGTGAGTTCGTGAGGATCCTGTACGCGCGCGGCGTTCTCCAGCAGGGTGTCAATGATGGTCCGCATGTCGCGGATGGCCACGCCCTCGATCAGCAGGTTCTGCAGCACCTTCTGCACGGTGGATAGCGGCAGCATTTTCGGCACCAGGTCTTCCACCAGCTTGGGTGCGCTCTTGCCCAGGTGGTCGAGCAGCGCCTGCGCTTCCTGCCGTCCCAGCAGTTCGGCGGCATGCAGGGTCACCAGGTGGTTCAGGTGGGTGGCGACCACGGTGCCGGCGTCGACCACGGTGTAGCCCATGGCCTGGGCCTGCTCGCGCATGCCGGATTCGATCCAGACCGCCGGCAGGCCGAACGCGGGGTCCGTCGTGGCCACGCCCGGCAGGCTGGCAGTGATGCTGCCCGGGTCGATGGCGAGGAACAGACCGGTGCGCACTTCGCCGCTGCCGATTTCCACGCCTTTCAGCGTAATGCGGTAGCTGTTCGGGTTGATCTCGAGGTTGTCGCGGATATGCACGGCGGGCGGCAGGAAGCCGATTTCGCGCGCGAACTTCTTGCGGATGCCCTTGATGCGTCGCACCAGTTCGCCGTCGGCGGCGCTGTCCACCAGCGGGATCAGGCGATAGCCGACTTCCAGTCCCAGGGTGTCGATGGGCGCGACGTCTTCCCAGCTGGCTTCCTGGGACTCGACCGGAGCGACGGGCGCGGACTGCACTTCCGGCGGCGGCGCCTCCTGCCGCTTGTCGCTCTTGTAGGCCAGCCAGACCATGCCGCCCGCCAGCAGCAAGAAGGCAAAGTTCGGCATGCCGGGAATCGTGCCCATCAGGCCCAGGATCGCAGCGGTGATGTAGAGCGCCTGCGTCTTGCTGAAGACGTTGGACATCATCTGGCCGGCGATGTCCTCATCGGTGCTGACGCGGCTGACGATGATGCCGGCGGCGATCGAGATGACCAGCGCCGGGATCTGCGCCACCAGGCCGTCGCCGATCGCCAGCAGGGTGTAGTTGCGGGCGGCGTCGGCCAGCGACATGTCGTGCTGCATCAGACCGATGAGCAGGCCGCCGACGATGTTGATCAGCAGAATCAGGATGCCGGCGATGGCGTCGCCGCGGACGAACTTCGAGGCACCGTCCATCGAGCCGTAGAAATCGGCTTCCTGGGAGATTTCGGCGCGGCGGCGACGGGCCTCGTCTTCGTTGATGAGGCCGGCATTGAGGTCAGCGTCGATCGCCATCTGCTTGCCCGGCATCGCATCGAGGGTGAAGCGCGCGCTGACCTCGGCGATGCGCCCCGCCCCCTTGGTGATGACGATGAAGTTGATCACCACCAGGATGACGAACACGATGATGCCCACCGTGTAATTGCCGCCGACCAGGAAATGGCCGAAGGCCTCGATCACCTTGCCCGCTGCATCCGGGCCGGTATGGCCTTCCAGCAGCACCACGCGGGTCGATGCCACGTTGAGCGACAGGCGCAGCAGGGTGGAGAGCAGCAGCACCGTGGGGAAGGCCGCGAATTCGAGCGCCTTCTTGGTCGACAGGCTGACCAGCAAGACCATGATCGAGAGCGCGATGTTGAAGGTGAACAGCATGTCCAGCGCAAACGGCGGCAGCGGCAACACCAGCATCGCCAGGACGAGCACGATGAATACCGGCGCAGCCATTGAGCGGGCATTGGCGCCGTTGAAAAAGTTTGAAAGGCTCAGGGCACCGTTCATGTCGTCAGCGGATCAAGCTCGGGCGGCACCGGCAAGGCGCTCGGGATGTCGGGATATACCCCGCCCGCCTGCTGATAATGGCGCAGCTGGAACACGTAGGCCAGCACTTCGGCCACCGCTGCGTAGAGCTTGGCCGGGATTTCATCGCCGAGTTCGGTGTGGCGGAACAGCGCGCGCGCCAGCGGCGGCGCTTCCAGCAGGGGCACCTTGTGCTCGGCGGCCAGTTCACGGATGCGCGCGGCGACAGCATCCGCGCCCTTGGCCACCACGCGCGGTGCGCCCATCTTGCCTTCGCTGTACTTGAGCGCGACGGCGTAATGGGTCGGGTTGGTCACCACCACATCGGCAGTGGGGATCTCGGACATCATGCGGCGGCGCGCCACTTCGCGCTGCTGGGCGCGGATGTGCGCCTTCAGGTGCGGGTCGCCTTCCGATTCCTTGGCTTCCCGGCGCAGCTCCTCCTTGCTCATCCTGAGCTTCTTGTAGTGGCTCCAGAGCTGGTAAGGCAGGTCGATCACGACGATGAAAATCATCGCGCCCGAAACCAGCAGGAACATCCTGCCGATGAGGTCGCCCATGTGCTGGATGGCATTGGATGGCGTTTCCATGCTGAGCGAGAAAATCGCGCCGACATTGGACCAGATCAGCCAGGCCGCGACCCCGCCCAGCAGGCCCACCTTGGCCATCGACTTGACCAGCTCGATCAGGCCATCGCTGGAAAACATGCGTTTGATGCCCGAGAACGGGTTCAGGCGATCGAATTTCGGGGCAAGTGCCTTGCTGCTGAACAACCAGCCTCGCAACAGCAGCGGAGACGCCAGGGCGGCGATCACCACCAGCAGGAAAAAGGGCGCCAATGCCAGCGCTGCCTCAAAAAACTGGCTCGACAGCTGCGCCATCACGTGCGAGCTGTCGCGCGCGATGCCCGGATTGAACTGCAGCCCCCCGCGCACGATGTTCGACATCGCCTGGCCCAGGCTGCCGGCCATCATCCACAGGGTCGCGCCACTGGTCATCAGCACGATAAAGGTGGCCAGTTCGCGCGACTGCACGACCTGGCCTTCTTCACGCGCCTTCTCCAGCCGCTGTGGCGAAGCTGGTTCTGTCCGTTCCTGATCGCTTTCTTCAGCCATCCCTGCTCACCTGTTGGGGGGGCCGCTCTCGCATTTGCTCGAGACGGGCTTTCTTCAGGCTGGATTATTGGCCATGCCCGGTGCGGGCAATCAGGGGAATAAGGGTGGATTTGGCCTGCTATTTCGCGCCAAGCGGCGTGGGGGACAAGGGCGCGGTGCCGGCTTCTTCGATTTCGCCGCGCACGGTGTCCTCGGCGGCGACATTGACGCCGGAGGCTTCCTTGGTGATGGCCTCCTCGGTGCGCTTGTTCATGACGATGATGCTGATGCGGCGGTTGACCGGGTCATTGGGGCCGGCGTTGTTGAACGGCACCGAGGACGCCAGGCCGACCACCCGCAGCATCTTTGCTTCGTCCATGCCGCCGGCGATCAATTCGCGCCGTGAGGCGTTGGCGCGGTCGGCCGACAGCTCCCAGTTGCTGTAGCCGCGTTCGCGGTTGGCATAGGGCGTGGCGTCGGTGTGTCCGGACAGGCTGACACGGTTCTGAACGTCGTTCAGCACCGGGCCGATCTCGCGCAGGATAATCTTGGTGTAGGGCTGCAGCTCGGCGCTGGCGAGGTTGAACATCGGGCGGTTCTGCTCGTCGACGATCTGAATGCGCAGGCCCTCGCTGGTGATGTCGATCAGCATCTGCCGCTTGAACTGGCGCAGCGTGGGGTTGGCATCAATCGCCTTCTCCAGGCGTTTTTTCAACTGCTTGAGATTTTCCTTCTCGACACGTTCGAGCTCGGCCTTTGCCGCCTTCAGATTGAAGGTTCTTTTTTCGCTCTCGGTCTCGCCTTTCTTGACCTGCCCGGTCTGACGCGAGATGTCGGTGCCACCGCCCTTGATCACGCTGGAGCTGTCGCCGCTGCCCGAGCCGCCCTGCATGGCCACCTTGAGCGGGGTCTTGAAATACTCGGCAATTCCCTCGAGATCGCCTTTGGTGGTCGAGCCGAGCAGCCACATCAGCAGGAAGAAGGCCATCATCGCGGTCACGAAGTCGGCATAGGCGATCTTCCAGGCGCCGCCGTGATGGCTGCCCCCGCCCTTCTTGATGCGTTTGATGATGATGGGAGGTTTCTGCTCGCTCATGGGCACTTACGCAATGGCGGGGGATGCAGACGGCGACACCGCGGTCAGCGCGATTTCGCGCCCTTCACATGCGTTTCCAGTTCGCCGAAGGACGGCCGCTCGGTCGAGAACAGCACCTTGCGGCCGAACTCGACCGCGATCGCCGGTGCGTAACCGTTGATGCTGGCCAGAAGCGTGACCTTGATGCACTGCAACATCTTGGTCGATTCGTTCAGCTTTTGTTCAAGCAGGTTTCCGAGGGGACTGACAAAACCATACGCCAGCAGGATGCCGATGAAGGTGCCAGTCAACGCCGCACCGATCAGGATCCCCAGCTCTGCCGGTGGCAGGCCGACCGAGCCCATGGTTTTCACCACCCCCATCACCGCCGCAATGATGCCGAACGCAGGCAGGCCATCACCCAGTTTGGTCACACTGTGCACGGGGACCTCGCCCTCCTGGTGGTGGGTCTCGATCTCGTTGTCCATCAGGTTCTCGATTTCGAAGGCATTCATGCTGCCGCTGACCATCAGGCGCAGGTAGTCGGTGAGGAACTCGATGATGTGGTGATCGGCCAGGATGGCCGGATACTTGGCGAACAGCGGGCTGCTCTCCGGCGCATCGACATCGGCCTCGATCGACATCAGGCCTTCCTTGCGGATCTTGGTCAGCAACTCATACAGCAGCGCGAGCACGTCCATATAGAGCGCCCGGTTGTATTTGGGTCCCTTCAGGAGCGTGGGCAAGGCCTGCAGGGTGGCCTTGATGGCTTTGCTGTTGTTGGCAACCAGAAAGGCACCGATCGCGCCACCCCCGATGATGATGAGTTCGATCGGATGCCATAACGCCGCCAGATAGCCGCCAGCCAGCGCATAGCCGCCGAACACGCACAGCAGAACCGTAATATACCCACCAATGACTAACACAACCGTCTGTTCCTTTTACTTGAGCGGGCCGGATGCGCACACAATCCTGCCGTCCGGTTTCCGGCATTTGAAACGAAAGTACTCAGGGTTGAATTCGACCAGATCGCACGAAACTTGATGGCGCGGCCCCAGTAATTTCAACCTGTCCCCTGCATGCGCCATGCAAAAAGGGTATGCCGCTCGCCCTCGGCCAGCGTGCTTACATGGTCGGGCGGACGGGCGTCCACACCGAAGGACAGGCTGACGAACAGGCTGCCGGGGCGCATCTGGCGCTCGGCCTGCCGCCACAGGTCCGGCATCGCCGCGGGTGACAGGAAAACGAATACGACGTCGAACGCGCCCAGGTCGAGACCCGCATAGTCGCGGCGCATGAAATCGACCCGGCTGTGCCTGAGGCGGGCGCGCAGGCGGCTGATCAGCCACGGCGCCGGAGCGATTTCGGCACCGCTGAACTGCCCCTGCGGGAAAAGCGCTTCCAGGTGGAACAGCACGCCGCCGAAGCCGCTACCGAGATCGATGAGGCGGAACGGACGTGCTTCCGGCAACAGCGCTGCCAGCGCCTGCCATGCTTTTCGGTCGGACAGATAGAGGGGCACGCGGGTATGGAAGCTGCTCCAGTAAAACAGCAGCAGCAACAGGAAGGCCGCCTGGTAGACCCAGGCCGGCAGGTCCAGCTGCAGCGCCGCGAGGGCAACGGGCAGGAATCCGGCATGCAACGGGCGCCACCAGACCGGTTGCTTCCAGTAATGGCTCATCCAGGCGGCGAGCGCACCCTGCACCAGGGCCAGTTGCCACAGCACGAGTGGAAACGAGAAAACGGCCTCGATCAGGCCGTTGAGCAGCAGCGCCAGCAGGAGGGCGGCGCACTGGATGAGGAGGGATTGGAGGGCGACCGGCAGGCGCATCATCACCGGAACCCGGGACGATGCGCTCAGGCGGCGGCGCTCAGTTCACTTGCGGCGGCCTTGGCCTTGCGCGTTTTTCCGGCGCGCGCGGGCATGTTGCACAGGCCGCACACATACTTGTCGTGCAGGTCGTCCGGATGAACCACGAAATGGCCGCCGCATTCGCTGCAGACGGCGGTATCGAGCATGCGGCTTTCGAAGAAACGGTTCAGCGTCCAGGCACGGGTGAAGCTCAGCACGGCCTCGATCTGGTTGGTATGCAGGTATTCCTGATACAGGCGGTAGCTCTTGAGCACGGCCTCGATGCCGCTGCAGTCGCTGTTCTTCGTGATGTAGCGGTGGATATTGATGAATAGCGAGGAATGGACATTGGGCAGCCAGGTCAGGAACCAGTCGGTCGAGAACGGCAGCATGCCCTTGGGCGGCGAGACGCCTTTGACTTCCTTGTACAGTTTGAGCAGGCGCTCGCGCGACAGCGTGGTTTCTGACTCCAGCACCTGCGGGCGGGCGCCGAGTTCGATCAGTTCGATCGCCAGCTGGGTATCGCGCATTTCAGTCAGCAGACTTTTCTTGCTCATTTCGGCCATCCCTTGCTTGTCTTGTTTTTGATGCAGCGCCGTACGGCAGGATCAGGCAAAGGCTTCCACTGCCTGGCCTGCCATCAGGATGGCGGCGTGGGATTGCGCCAGGGCGCGATCCTTGGTGTAGCTGGTCAGCATGTTCAGCACCACGCCGTCGTCGAAACGGAAGCGCGACACCATCATGCCGGAACCGGCAAGCTTGAGAATCTGGGCGGGAGTCAGTGCCTCGATCAGGTCGGCAACGTCCTGGCTGATGCCCAGTCGAAAGACGGCGGTGGGTTTGTCGTGCTGGATCATGCTTTGCGCCAGCATCAGGTAGTTCAGGTTGACATCACGCATTTCGTCCAGCATTTCCACCATTTTCATTTGTTTCATTTGCCTGTCCTTCTTCGTTGAATTTTTTTTCGAATTCACACTTGAGTCAGCGTGGTGGATTCGTTTTCGGACGGCACAGGAGAAAGTTAATACAGAGTATTTCTGTATTGCAAGACAGAAATTGGATACCCATCCATGTAGGTTTTTGTCCTACACACAGACCTCAACTGCGCTGGTAGATGTCCTCGAAGCGAACGATGTCATCCTCCCCCAGATAGCTGCCCGACTGCACCTCGATCATGTGCAGGTCGATCTTGCCGGGGTTTTCAAGCCGGTGGGTGGTGCCCAGCGGAATGTAGGTCGACTGGTTCTCGGTCAGCAGCAGGACCTCGTCGCCGCAGGTGACGCTGGCGGTACCGGACACCACGATCCAGTGCTCGGCGCGGTGATGGTGCATCTGCAGGCTGAGCTTCTCGCCCGGTTTGACCATGATGCGCTTGACCTGGAAGCGCTCGCCCTCGTCGATGCCCTCGTACCAGCCCCATGGGCGGTAGACCTGCTTGTGGACCAGGTGCTCGCAGCGCTTTTCGGCCTTCAGGCGGTCGACCAGCTTCTTCACGTCCTGCACCTGGTCCTTGTTCGCCACCAGCACCACGTCGGCGGTTTCCACCACCACCAGGTCGGACACGCCAAGCAGCGCCACCATGCGGCCTTCGGCGCGGACGAAATTGTTCTGGGCATTCTCCAGCATGACGTCGCCGCGGATGGCATTGCCCGCCTCGTCCTTTTTCGCCACCTCCCACAGCGCCGACCAGGCGCCGATGTCGTTCCACGCAATGTCGGCCGGCACCACGGCAGCGCGCCGGGTGTGTTCCATCACTGCGTAGTCGACCGAATCCGACGGGCAGGCCTCGAATGCGGCGGGATCCAGGCGCACGAAATCGAGATCCAGGGTGGCGGCGTCGAGCGCGGCGCGGCTGGCCTCCAGGATGTCGGGACGCAGGGCCTGCAGTTCGCCGAGGAAATCCGCGGCACGGAAGAGGAACATGCCACTGTTCCAGAAGTACTCGCCGGAATCCACGTACTGCTGCGCGGTGGCCGCGTCGGGCTTCTCGACGAACGCCGCCACCTCATGCGCGCCTGCGGCATCCGCCAGCGGCGCCCCCTTATTGATGTAGCCGTAGCCGGTTTCCGGGGTGGCAGCGACGATGCCGAACGTGGCAAGGCGGCCATGCTGCGCCACCTGCGCCGCAGTGCGGATGGCGGCATGAAACGCTGCGACATCGCCGATCAGATGGTCCGCCGGCAGCACCAGCATCAGCGCATCGGGGTCATCGCGCGACAGCATCAGCGCGGCAACGGCGATGGCCGGGGCAGTATTGCGCCCCACCGGCTCCAGCACGATGGCACACGGGGCAGTGTCGATCTGGCGCATCTGTTCGGCGATCATGAAGCGGTGCTCGACGTTGCACACCATCAGCGGTGCGGCCATTTCCGGCATGCCCGCCAGGCGGCCGACGGTATCCTGCAACAGGCTCTTGTCGCTGGCGAGCGGCAGCAGTTGCTTCGGCAGCGCCGCGCGGGACAAGGGCCACAGGCGGGTGCCCGAGCCACCGGAAAGAATCACGGGATGAATGGGAGTCATGTCGTGCACTCTTTACTAAAAGTCATTTCTGCAACTCAGGCAAACCCTTGTCCAGGCACAGCGCCAGCGCGGTTTTCCAGTCGGGCAGCCGCACGCCGAACGTCGCCGCCAGCTTGCCGCAGTCCAGCTGCGAGTTGGCTGGGCGCGCCGCCGGCGCGGGATAGCCCGAAGTCGGAATCGCCGTCAGGCGGGCCAGCTTCGCTTCCGAGCCCGCCAGGTGCGCCAGGATCGCCGCGGTAAAGCCATGCCAGCTGGTGCGCCCTCCACAGCTTAGATGATATATCCCAGACTTTGCACCTGGGTCGGGCCGGTCCAGCCAGCGCGCAATCGCCAAAGCCGTCGCCTCGGCGATCAGGCGCGACCAGGTCGGCGCGCCGAACTGGTCGTCCACCACCGCGAGCGTGTCGCGCTCGCGCGCCAGCCGCTGCATGGTCAGCAGGAAATTGCGCCCGCGCAGGCCGTATACCCAGCTGGTGCGCAGGATCAGGTGCGACGCGCCGGCGCGCTGCACCGCCTGTTCCCCGGCCAGCTTGGTGGCGCCGTACACCCCCAGCGGATTGGGCGCGTCTGCTTCCGTATAGGCACCCGGCTTGCGACCGTCGTAAACGTAGTCAGTGGAAAAATGCACCAGCGGAATGCCGCGCGTCGCTGCAGCCTGCGCCAGTTCGCCCGGCGCAACCGCGTTGATGACGTGCGCCAGTTCGGGCTCGGATTCGGCCTTGTCCACCGCGGTATAGGCGGCGGGGTTGACAATCAGGTCCGGGGCGATCGCATCCACGCTGCGGCGGATGACGGCGCTGTCGGCAAGGTCGAGACGGCTGCGGTCTGCGGCAATCACCTCGCCCAGCGGCGCCAGCGTGCGCTGCAATTCCCACCCCACCTGGCCGTTGGCGCCGGTGAGCAGGATCCTCACGCAAACACCTCGCACCCGGCGAGCGGCAGGCCCGCCTGGTCCTTGGCGGACAGCAGCGGCTCGCCGTCCAACGGCCAGGCGATGTTGAGCGCCGGGTCGTTCCACAGCAGGCAGCGCTCGAACTGCGGCGCATAGTAGTCGGTGGTCTTGTAGAGAAACTCGGCGTGCTCCGACAGCACCAGAAAGCCGTGCGCAAAACCCGGTGGGATCCACGCCATCTCGTGCGTTTCGGCCGACAGGCTGAAGAAGGCGACGCGGCCGAAATGCGGCGAGCTGCGGCGCAGGTCGACCGCCACGTCGAACACCTCGCCCGCCACCACGCGCACCAGCTTGCCCTGCGGCTGGCTGATCTGGTAATGCAGGCCGCGCAGCACGCCCTTTGCCGAGCGTGAGTGGTTGTCCTGCACGAACTCGGCGCCGATGCCGAGTTCTGCAAAAACCTTGCGGTTGTAGCTCTCGAAAAAGAAGCCGCGTGCGTCGCCGAACACCTTGGGGCGCAGCAGCAGCACCTCTGGATGCTGGGTGGCGATCACCTGCATCAGAACACCCGGTCGTGCAGCACGTCCATCAGATAAAGCCCGTAGCCGTTTTTCATCAGCGGCTGCGCCAGCGCCTGCAGTTGGGCGGCGTCGATGAAGCCTTGGCGGTAGGCGATTTCTTCCGGGCAGGCGATCTTCAGGCCCTGGCGCTTCTCGATGGTCTGGATGTAGAGCGCCGCCTCGATCAGCGAATCGTGGGTGCCGGTGTCGAGCCAGGCCTGGCCGCGCCCCATCACCTGCACATCGAGCTCGCCCCACTCCAGATACTGGCGGTTGACGTCGGTGATTTCGAGCTCGCCGCGCAGCGACGGCTTCAACGCGCGCGCAATGTCGATCACCCGGTTGTCGTAGAAATACAGGCCGGTGACGGCATAGCGCGATTTCGGCTTGGCGGGCTTTTCCTCCAGGCTGACCGCGCGCCCGGCGGCGTCGAACTCGACCACGCCGTAACGCTCGGGATCATGCACCGGATAGGCGAACACGGTGGCGCCGCGCGCGCGCCGCCCCGCCGCAAGCAAATCCTGGCTCAGCTCGTGGCCGTAGAAAATGTTGTCGCCCAGCACCAGGGCGCTGGCGTCGGTGCCGATGAAATCGCTGCCGATGAGGAAGGCCTGTGCCAGCCCCTCGGGCGCTGCCTGCACGGCATATTGAATATTGAGCCCCCACTGCACGCCGTCGCCCAGCAACTGCTCGAAACGCGGCGTGTCCTGCGGGGTGGAAATCAGCAGGATGTCGCGGATCCCCGCCAGCATCAGCGTGGTCAGCGGGTAGTACACCATGGGTTTGTCGTACACCGGTAGCAGTTGTTTGGATACCACCTGGGTGATGGGATACAGGCGGGTGCCGGAACCGCCGGCGAGAATGATGCCTTTGCGCGCGCTCATGCCAAGTTATCTGCGTAATTTCTGGAAACCCAGTTGCGGTATTCGCCGCTGGTTACGTGGGCGACCCAGTCCTGGTTGGCCAGATACCAGGCCACCGTCTTTCTGATTCCGCTCTCGAAGGTCTCGGTGGGCGTCCAGCCGAGCTCGCGCTCGATCTTGCCGGCGTCGATCGCGTAGCGCCGGTCGTGGCCGGGCCTATCCTTGACGAAAGTCATGAGGCTGGCATGCGGCGTCACCGGCGAGGCGGGGTGCAGCTCGTCGAGGATGGCGCACAGCGTGTTGACCACCTCGAGATTGGTCTTTTCGTTACAGCCACCGATGTTGTAGGTCTCCCCCACCCGCCCGGCTTCCAGCACCCGCCGGATCGCGCTGCAATGGTCGCTGACATACAGCCAGTCGCGGACATTGCTGCCGTCGCCGTAGATCGGCAGCGGCTTGCCCGCCAGCGCATTGTGGATGACCAGCGGGATGAGCTTTTCGGGAAACTGCAGCGGGCCGTAATTGTTCGAGCAGTTGGTGGTCAGCACCGGCAGGCCGTAGGTGTGGTGGTAGGCCCGGACCAGATGATCCGATGCGGCCTTCGACGCCGAATAGGGGCTGTTCGGCGCATACGGCGTGGTTTCGGTAAACGCCGGATCGGCGGGGCCGAGCGAGCCGTACACCTCGTCGGTCGACACATGCAGGAAGCGGAACGCCGCCTGCTCGTCCACAGGCAACTGCGACCACCAGGCACGCACCGCTTCCAGCAGGTTGAAGGTGCCGACCACGTTGGTCTGGATGAACTCGCCGGGCCCGTGGATGGAGCGGTCGACGTGGCTTTCGGCGGCAAAATTGACCACCGCGCGGGGGCGGTATTGCTGCAGCAGTGCATCGACGACGGCGCGGTCGCCGATGTCGCCCTGCACGAAAACATGCCGCGCATCGCCGCGCAGGGACTTCAGGTTCTCGATATTGCCCGCATAGGTCAGCTTGTCGAGGTTGACGACGGCTTCATTGATTGCCGCCAGCCAGTCCAGAACAAAATTGGCGCCGATGAAACCGGCGCCTCCAGTCACCAGGATCATAGGGGGTACTCAGTTGTCCGGTTTATCGTTTGCTTTTTCGGCGCCGGCTTTTGCTTCGGCTGCCGGCGCGTAGCCGCTTGTGTACTCGATCTTGGCCGCTTCACGCAGCTTCTTCAGATCCGCTTCCATCCGTTGCTTGCGCTTCTGTGCCGTCAGGGCACGCTCGATGGCGCCATGCGCCTGTTCCAGCGAAACCGGCTGCAGCTGGCTTTCCTGCAACTGCTGGACCAGCACTTGCCCCGGCCGCGTCGAGAAAATCGTCACCTGGCCGTCCTTCATCTGGCTGAGGCGGCCCAGCAGGGGCAGCGGGATCTGCTCGGCCGGCTTGACCGCTACTGCAGACTTGCCCTCGATGCCCTGTTCCTTGACCCAGGTGACGAAATCGCCCATGGAATGGCTGCTCTTGAGTCTGGACTCGACCTCGGACATGCGCGACGGGTCGACCTTCAGCTCGAGTTCCTGGATGCGGTAAATCCGGCGCTGGGAGAAAAGTTCAGGATGCGCATTGTAGTAATCGGCGATTTCGGTATCCGCTGGCTTGGCGACATCCTTGAAGTTGCGCTCGGCATAGGCTTCCGCCAGCACCTGACGGCTTGCCTGCGCCATCGCGATCTCCACCGCGGGTTCCTTGTCGAGCCCGGCCTTTTTGGCGGCCTGGGCGACCAGGCGCTGATCGATCAAGGCCTGCAGCAATTTGCCCTTCGCCTCGGCGGTCTGCGCTTCGCTCAGTTCACCCAGGCGGGACAAGGCCAGGTTCAGCTCGGTTGCGCTGACCTTGTCGCCGGCAACCGTCGCCACCGTTTCAGCTTTCACCGCGGAAGCGGGTTTTTCACAGCCTGACAGCATGGCGAGCGTGGCCAGGGCGATAAACGTTGCGTGGTGGAATTTCATGGGCACTCCAGTTATCAAGACGCGGCCCGTATGGTGCGGGATTAGGCGGCATTCAGCAAGTTTGAACACGCACGGATCCTGCTGCACCATGGGTGCTGCCTGTGTTTTGTTCTGGATTTGTGGCTTGGACCGGAGGGCTGACCCGCGCCAGAGGTCTGCTGTCTTTGCAGGCTGTCGTACCCGGCACCGCTTGCACGAGGCATTCCGGCCAAACCAGGCCAGCGTGCCCGGAAGCGTCCAGGTCGATCATCCAGACAGCGGCATGCGCTGTCTGCACATCTGTCTGCGCCCGCAACGACCGGGCGCAGTTCACCCTTTCAGGCCTTACAAGCCATCATCGGCCATCGCTCTCGGGCCGCGCGATTGGCGGGCTTCCCGCAGCGCTCTGGCCGCTCTTTCCTTTGCAGTTTCCTTCGCGCCTTCGTCAGCCAGCCCTTTCGGACCAGACGATTTGCGCGCTTCCCTCAGCGCGATGGCCGCCCTTTCCCGGGCTTCCTTCTCTTCCTTTACGCGCTGCTCCGCAAGGGCAATCTGACGTTCGCGCTCTGCCTGCGCGGCCTTCAGCGCAGCCTCCCGACGGGCTTGCGCCTGCGCGGCTTCCAGCGCTTGCTGCCGTTTGGCTTCCCTGATCGCGGCCTGCTCGGCAGCCTCCCTGATCGCCTGCTGCCGTGCCCGCTCGGCCTCTCGCTTGCGCTCTGCTTCCTCACGTGCCTTCTTCGCTTCAAAGCGCTCCCGCGCCTCCTTGAGGTCGGCACGAATCTGCTCGCCCGTCTGACGGATACGCTCGCCAACAACGGCCAAATCATCAGCAGCCGGCTTGTCCTTTTCAGCCGCGTAGGCGCAGACAGGCAGCAGGCTGGCCAAGGCGACCGCCACGACACTCAATGCATGGTGGATTTTCATGGTTGTTCCCCTTCTAGACGAATGATCCACAGGCCCTGCCGCTCCCCGGATAACACCATGGGGAACGGTTAAAGACCTGTCTCTAGAACGGTTTACGACCGCGTATGCAAAATCTTTATGGGGCGCTTCACTGATGCGTGATTTCACTGATGCGAAATCACGCCGGAACGGCTTCCTCGAACTCCAGGCTGACCTTGCCGCTGGCGTCGACATCGATGGTCACCCGACCGCCGTGCGCCAGCCTGCCGAACAGCAGTTCGTCGGCCAGCGCCTTGCGGATGGTGTCCTGGATCAGGCGCGCCATCGGGCGGGCGCCCATCAGCGGATCGAAGCCGTTCTTGGCAAGATAGGCCTTGAGCGCGTCGGTGAACACCGCCTCGACCTTCTTCTCGTGCAACTGCTCTTCCAGCTGCATCAGGAACTTGTCGACCACCTGCAGGATGACCGGCTCGGTCAGCGCCGCGAACGGGATGATTGCGTCGAGACGGTTCCTGAATTCCGGCGTGAACATGCGCTTGATTTCGCCCATCTCGTCGCCGCTCTCGCGCGAACTGGAAAAACCGATCGTCGCCTTGTTGAGCATTTCCGCACCCGCATTGGTGGTCATGATCAGCACCACATTGCGGAAATCCGCCTTGCGTCCATTGGTGTCGGTCAGCGTGCCGTGGTCCATCACCTGCAGCAGCACGTTGAAAATGTCCGGGTGAGCCTTCTCGATTTCATCCAGCAAAACAACGGCATAGGGATGCTTGTTCACTGCCTCGGTCAACAGCCCGCCCTGGTCGAAGCCCACATAGCCGGGCGGCGCGCCAATCAGGCGCGACACCGCGTGGCGCTCCATGTATTCCGACATGTCGAAGCGGATCAGCTCGACCCCCAGCACATAGGCCAGCTGGCGCGCGACCTCGGTCTTGCCGACCCCGGTGGGGCCGGAGAACAGGAAGTTGCCGATCGGCTTCTGCGGGTTGCCGAGCCCGCTGCGCGACATCTTGATCGCAGTGGCGAGCGCGTCGATGGCCACATCCTGGCCGTACACCACGGCCTTCAAGTCGCGGTCCAGCGTCTTCAGCGAGTTTTTGTCGTCGGACGACACCGTCTTCGGCGGAATCCGCGCGATCTTGGCGATGATGTCCTCGATCTCCCGCGGTGTAATCGTCCGCTTCTGCTTGGATTTCGGCAGGATGCGCTGGGCCGCGCCCGCCTCGTCGATGACGTCGATCGCCTTGTCCGGCAGGTGACGGTCGTTGATATAGCGTGCCGACAGCTGCGCCGCCGTGGTCAGCGCGGCCGCCGTGTATTTGACGCCATGGTGATCCTCGAAACGCGATTTCAGGCCGCGCAGGATCGCCACGGTTTCATTGACCGAGGGCTCCGGCACATCGATCTTCTGGAAACGCCGCGACAAGGCGTGATCCTTCTCGAAAATGCCGCGATATTCGGTGTACGTGGTCGCGCCGATGCAGCGCAGGTTTCCCGACGACAGCGCCGGCTTCAAGAGGTTGGACGCGTCGAGCGTGCCGCCCGACGCCGCCCCGGCGCCGATCAGGGTATGGATCTCGTCGATGAACAGGATCGCCTTCGAATTGTCGGCGAGCTGCTTCAGCACGCCCTTCAGGCGCTGCTCGAAGTCGCCGCGGTACTTGGTGCCGGCGAGCAGAGCGCCCATGTCCAGGGCATACACCGTGCTTTGCGCCAGGATGTCCGGCACCCCGCCTTCGATGATGCGGCGCGCCAAGCCTTCGGCAATGGCAGTCTTGCCCACACCGGCCTCACCCACCAGCAGGGGATTGTTCTTGCGCCGGCGGCAAAGGGTCTGGATCACGCGCTCGAGTTCCTGATCGCGCCCGATCAGCGGGTCGATCTTGCCGGCCAGCGCCTGCGAATTCAGATTCAGCGCAAAGCTGTCGAGCGGCGAGGCGGCAGGCGCATCGGAACCCGCCTCGGCGGGCTCATCCGAGCGCGGCGCGGGTTCGCTCTGCGGGGTCTTGGTAATGCCGTGGGAGATGAAATTGACGATATCGAGCCGCGTCACGCCCTGCTGGGTCAGGAAATACACCGCATGCGAATCCTTTTCGCCGAACACCGCCACCAGCACGTTGGCGCCGGTGACTTCATTCTTGCCGGACGATTGCACGTGCAGGATGGCGCGCTGGATCACGCGCTGGAAACCGAGCGTGGGCTGGGTGTCGACCTCGCCCTCGCCCTCGACCTTGGGCGTGTGCTCCTCGATGAAATTGCCCAGCTGTTCGCGCATGGCCTCGATGTTGGCGCCGCAGGCGCGCAACACCTCGACCGCGGACGGATTGTCCAGCATCGCCAGCAGCAGATGCTCCACCGAAATGAATTCGTGGCGCTTCTGCCGCGCATCCATGAAGGCCATGTGCAGCGTGACTTCGAGTTCCTGGGCAATCATCTAACTTTCCTCCATCGTACATTGCAGCGGATGCTGATGCTGCCGCGCGAAATCCACAACCTGCTCGACCTTGGTATGCGCGATATCCCTTGGATACACCCCGCATACACCGACACCCTCAGTATGCACTTTGAGCATGATTTGTGTCGCCCGTTCTTGGTCGATGCCAAAAAACTTCTTCAGGACATGCACCACGAACTCCATTGGAGTGTAGTCGTCGTTCAGCAGCAATACCTTGTACAAGGGTGGCGGCTTCACTTTCGCCACAGTTGGTTCCAGGAGGGTACTGCCTTCTCGCTTGGTTGCCATAGCCGGAATAAGCCTGAGTTACTGGCCTTATTTTGAAGTGTAGGGGGGAATTTTCAAGCCCGCTGGAAGTAGGGCCAATGTCGCGGCGGGATGCGAGGTGAGGGGATGGCGGAGAGGGTGGGATTCGAACCCACGGTAGGCTTGCACCTACGCCTGATTTCGAGTCAGGTACATTCGACCACTCTGCCACCTCTCCGGCGGCGAGCATTGTAACCGAGTCACGCGGTTTGCTGGACGAAAATTTCACACTCGGTCAGACTGTGCCCATGCCAGTCACAAAAATAATGGCTGATTTCGGGAGCGGGACTGCGCTGACATTGAGCCTGCTGCTGGCGGCCTGCAGCCAGCCGGTGCCGCCGCCCGAGACCAGTGGCGAGTTGCACGTCGGGACGCGCAACAGCCCGGCCTCGTACTACATCGCCCACAATGGCGAGCCCGCCGGATTCGAGCACGATCTGCTGCAGGCATTCAGCCAAGCCCAAAAGTGGTCGCTCCACTGGACTGAAAACCCCCGGCCCGAAGCGCTGTTCGAGATGCTCGACAGCCATCAGATCCACCTGGCGGCAGCGGCCCTGCCGCAAGCGGTCGTCAAAGACCGCCACCTGATCGCCGGACCCGTCCTGTTCGAGACCCCGATCCACATCGTGTATCGCACCAGCGACCGAAGGCCCCGCAGCATGGCCGACCTGTCGGGCAAGCATCTGGCGCTGATCATCGGCTCCGGGCACACCCCCATCCTGATGCGCCAGAAGCGCAAGCATCCGGGCCTCGCCTGGGCAGCGCTGGAGAATGTCTGGCCGGAGGAACTGCTGGCCCAGCTGCAGGCCGGCAAGTACGACGCGGTGGTCATCAATGGCATGGACTTTGACCCGATGCGCAATGCCTACCCCGAGTTGGCGGTGGCGTTCGACATAGGCGAAACGCAGAAAATCGTGTGGGCGCTCTCTCCCCGCAGTTCGCAGGTGCTGCGCAATGCGCTGGCCCGCTTTGTCGAACAGGCGCGCAAGGACGGCACCCTCAAGCGCACCCACGAGCGCTACTTCGGCCACGTCAAGCGGCTGGGCAGTTCGGACATCCTTGGCATCCTGCAGCGCCGGCCGCAGCGGCTGCCTGAGCTGCGCAGGCATTTTCACGAGGCGCAGACGCTGACCGGCATCGACTGGCGGCTGCTGGCGGCGATCGGCTACCAGGAATCGCAGTGGAATCCCCTGGCCGCGTCCCCCACCGGGGTACGCGGCCTGATGATGCTGACTGGGGAAACGGCCGACCGCATGGGCATCACCAACCGCCTCGACGCGCGCCAGAGCATCCTGGGCGGCGCGCGCTACCTGGCGTTGATGAAGGAGGCGCTGCCAGCCCGCATTCCCGAACCCGATCGCACCTGGCTGGCGCTGGCCGCCTACAACCAGGGACAGGGACACATGGAAGATGCGCGCCGCATTGCGCAGGCGCGCGGCGGCAGCCCGGACAACTGGGCCGATGTGAAGGAAGCGCTGCCCTACCTGAGCCGGGGTACCTATGCCAAGGTGATGAAATACGGTTACGCGCGCGGCGGCGAGGCGCTGCATTTTGCCGAGAACATCCGCAACTACTACGACATCCTGTTGCGGCTCGAACCCGAGTACAACCCGCTCATCAATCTCGGCACCAGCGACGACGACCTGGCCGTGCCCGGCTGATCCGGCTCAGGCTGGCGTCAGCCTGTCCACGCCACCCATCCACGGACGCAGCGCGTCCGGCACGGTCACGCTGCCGTCGGCGTTCTGGTAGTTCTCCAGGATCGCCACCAGGGTGCGTCCCACCGCCAGCCCGGAGCCATTCAGCGTGTGCAGCAGCTCAGGCTTGCCCTGCCCTGCCCGGAAACGCGCCTGCATGCGGCGCGCCTGGAAAGCCTCGAAATTCGAGCAAGAGGAGATTTCGCGGTAGGTGTTCTGCGCCGGCAGCCACACTTCGAGGTCGTAGGTCTTGGCCGCCGAAAAGCCCATGTCGCCGCTGCACAGGGCCATCTTGCGGTACGGCAGGCCGAGCTTCTGCAGGATCGCCTCGGCGTTCGCCGTGAGACTTTCCAGCGCGACGTAGGAGTCTTCCGGTTTCACCATCTGCACCAGCTCCACCTTGTCGAACTGGTGCTGGCGGATCATGCCGCGGGTATCGCGGCCGTAGGAACCCGCCTCCGAGCGGAAGCACGGCGTGTGGGCGACGAACTTCAGCGGCAGCGCTTCGGCGGCGACGATCTCGTCGCGCAGCAGGTTGGTCACCGGCACTTCGGCGGTGGGGATGAGGTACAGTTTTTCTGCATCCGAGCGCGGGACGTGGAACAGGTCTTCCTCGAACTTCGGCAGTTGCCCGGTGCCGCGCATCGAATCGGCGTTCACCAGATACGGCACATAGACCTCGGTGTAGCCATGCTCCGCCGTGTGCACGTCGAGCATGAACTGGGCGAGCGCACGGTGCAGCCGTGCCAGCGGTCCCTTCATCACGGAAAAGCGGCTGCCGGTGATTTTCACCGCGGCGGCGAAATCGAGCTGCCCGAGGCCCTCGCCGAGGTCGACGTGGTCGCGCACCGGGAAATCGAACTGCTTCGGCGTGCCCCAGCGGCTCACCTCGACGTTGGCGGTTTCGTCCAATCCGTGCGCCACCGATTCGTGCGGCAGGTTCGGCACCCCCATCAGGAAATCGTTGATCTCCGTCTGCAGCGCGGCCAGCCGCACTTCCATCTGCTTCAGCTCATCGCCCAGCCCGGCCACTTCGGCCATCACCGCCGTGGTGTCCTCGCCCTTGCCCTTCATCATGCCGATCTGCTTGGACAGCGTGTTGCGGCGGCTTTGCGCGTCCTGAGTGCGGGTCTGGATGGTCTTGCGTTCGGCTTCCAGCGCATCGAAGCGCGCCACATCGAACACAAAACCGCGCGCGGCCAGGCGCTCGGCGACGAGGGTTGCGTCTTTGCGCAGCAGCTGGATATCAAGCATGGGTGTGTTTGAATAGCGACGAAAGCGCTATTTTCACCGATAGCCGCCCGTGGCGGCTAGGGGCGGCTTGAATTTAGGCCGCTTCGACCATCCCCACCGCCTCTTCCACGTCCACCGCGACGATGCGCGACACGCCCGGCTCCTGCATGGTGACGCCGGCCAGATGCTGGGCCATTTCCATGGTGACGCGGTTGTGGGTGATGAACAGGAACTGCGTGTGCTCGGACATCGCCTTGACCAGGTTGCAGTAGCGCTCGGTGTTGGCGTCGTCGAGCGGCGCGTCGACCTCGTCGAGCAGGCAGAACGGCGCCGGGTTGAGCTTGAACATGGCGAACACCAGCGACAACGCAGTGAGCGTCTTCTCGCCGCCGGACAGCAAATGAATCGAGGCGTTTTTCTTGCCGGGCGGCTGCGCGAACACCTGCACCCCGGCGTCGAGCAGCTCGTCGCCGGTGAGGATGAGCCGTGCCTGGCCGCCGCCGAACAGCTGCGGGAACAGTTCGCCCATGTGCTGGTTGACGGTGTCGAAGGTTTCCTTCAGCCGCGTGCGCGATTCCTGGTCGATGCGGCGGATCGCGTCTTCCAGCGTGCCAACGGCCTCCAGCAGGTCGGCGCATTGGGCGGCGAGGTATTCGGCGCGCTCCTGCGCCTGGGTCAGTTCGTCCAGCGCGGCGAGGTTGACTGCGCCGAGCGCGGCGATCTCGTTCTGCAGGCGGGTGATTTCGGCCTGCAGTTGCGAAGGTTTGGGACTGTCGGCCAGGCCCGATTCGAGGCTGGCCTCGTCGGCCGCTGCCTCGCGCAACTGAAGTTCGAACTGCGATTGCATCAGCATGGCTTCCTGGTCTTTCAGCTTCAGCTGCTCGATGGTGCGGCGCAGCGGATCGAGCCCCTGCTCGCAGGCCATGCGCGCCTCGTCGTGGCTTCTCAATTGTGCGGTCAGGCCTTCCAGCGCGTCGCGCGCGGCGGCCAGCGCGGTTTCGGCTTCGGTGCGCGCGGTCAGCGCGAGCTGCAGCTCGACGTCGAGCGCATCGGCCGGCAGGCGCGCCAGTTCCTCGCGCGCCTGGGCGAGGCGTGTCTCGTCGCCGGCGATTTCCTGCTCGATGCGGGCCAGCGTGTCGCCGAGTTCCTTGATCTTGTTGGTGCAGGTGGTCAGCGCGAAGCCCGCTTCCTGATGCCGCCGCTCGGCCGCGCGCTGCAGTTCGCGCGCCTCGAACACGGCGCGGTCGGCCTGGTCGCGCTGCTGGCGCGCGGCGTAGAGCGCCTCGCGGGCGGCATCGCCCTGCGTGCGGTACTCCTTGAGGCGGGTTTCCAGCGACTCCAGCGTGGCGCGCTCGCTGGTTTGCTGGCGGGTGACCTCGTCCAGTTCCTGGGCGATCTGCGTGGCCCGGCTCTGCACCCGCTCCACCGCCTGCTGCAGGCGCAGCAGTTCCATCTGCGCGGTGTGGTGGCGGCTCTGCGTCTGGCCGGTCTGCGCGCGCAGCGCCTGGATTTCGCGCTGGCGCTCCATGTAGCGCTGCTGCGTCTCGGCGTAGGCGGCTTCGAGCTGCGCCACCTCGTCGCGCAGGCGCGCTGCGTCCGTTGTCAGGCGTTCGAGTTCGCGCCCGCGCGCGAGGATGCCTTCGACCGCCGTGTGCGGGCCGTGGAAGGTGACGCTGTGGCGGGTGAACAGATGGCCCTGCGGGGTGACGGCGTATTCGCCGGGCGCGAGGCTGGCGCAACGGGTCCACGCGGCATCCGCGTCGTCGGCCCAGTAGACGCCGGTGAGCCAGTCGCCCAAAGCCGCGCGCACGGCGGCATCGTCGCAGGCGATCTTGCTGAAAAGGAGTTCCGGCGCGGCCGCTGCAGTGGCGCCCTGCCCGGTCCACACGGTAAGGCGGGCCGGCGGCGCATCGGCGAACCAGCCGGGCTGGACGTCGGCCGCCACCGCCTGCAGGCGCTCGCGCAGCACCGCCTCGACCGCGGCTTCCCAGCCGGGCGCAACGCGCAGTTTTTCCCACAGGCGCGGCGCAGCATCCAGACCGCGGCTGCGCAGCCAGGCACCGAGCTTCTCGTCGGCCTTGAGGCTTTCCTGCAGCTTCTTCAGCGCGGCGAGTTCGGCTTCGGTCTGGTGCAAGGCCTTGCGCGCGGCCTCGAGTTCGCGCGTGTGCCGGGTGCGCGCGGCGTCGAGCTCGGGCAGCGCGGTCTCGGCCGCCTTCAGCCGGGCCTGCGCGGTGGCCAGCGTTTGCGCCAGTTCCTCGACTTCGACCTGCTTCTTCGCCAGGCCCGCCGTATCGGTACGCGGCAGCTGCGCCTGTTCCTGGGCGAGCCGGCGGTGGCGCGCGTCCAGCTGTTCGAGCTGGCGCCTGGTGTGGCCGAGGCTGTTTTCGCCGACCTGGCGCGATTGATCCAGTTGCGACACCACGCGCTGCGTCTCGCCCACCGCCTGCTGCGCCTCGCGCAGTGCAGCTTCCTTCTGCGGCAGGGTGCTGTCGGTGGCCTGGCGCGCGGCGGCTTCGGCGTCAACCAGCGCGGCCTGCAAGCCAGGCTGCTGCGCGTTCACCTCGTTCAGGGCGTCCAGCGTGGTCGCGCGGCGCGCCTGCTGCGCCTCCATGCGCGCGCCCAGATCCTGCACCTGGCGATAGAGCCGCTCGCGGGTGGCGTTCTGGTGCGCCATGGTCTGCTCGATGCGCGCGACTGCGGACTGCGCCTGGTAATACGTGGCCTGCGCGGTGTTGAGCGTGTCCTGCCCGGCGAACTGGGTCTGGCGCGCGGCTTCCAGTTCGGACTCGATGTGGCGCAGGCGTGCGGTTTCGGCTCCCAGCTTGTTCTGCGCCTCGGTCAGGTCCTTGTCGATGCGCGCGCGCTGCTGCGCAGCGTCGTGCTTCCTGGCGAACCACAGGCGGTGCTGGGCGAAGGTCAGGTCGGCCTGCAGGCTGCGATAGTGCTGGGCGACTTCGGCCTGCGCGGTAAGCTTCTCGACCTGGTTCCTGAGTTCGCGCTGAATGTCCTCGACGCGATTCATGTTGTCGCGCGCGTCCTTCAGACGGACTTCGGTTTCCTTGCGGCGTTCCTTGTACTTGGACACGCCCGCGGCTTCTTCCAGATAGCCGCGCAGTTCTTCCGGCTTGGCCTCGATCAGGCGCGAAATCATGCCCTGCTCGATGATGGCGTAGGCGCGCGCGCCGACCCCGGTGCCGAGGAAGAGATCGGCGACGTCGCGCCGCCGCACCCGCATGTTGTTGATGTAATAGGTGGAGTCGCCGCTGCGGTCGAGCACGCGCTTGACCGCGATCTCGGCGTACTGCGACCACTGCCCGGCGGCGCGGCCGAGTTCGTTGTTGAACGCCAGCTCGACCGAGGCGCGCGACGCCGGCTTGCGCGTGCCGGAGCCATTGAAGATCACGTCCTGCATGGTTTCGCCGCGCAGGTGCTTGGCCGACGATTCGCCGAGTACCCAGCGCACCGCATCGATCACATTCGACTTGCCGCAGCCGTTCGGCCCCACCACACCGGTCAGCTGCGCGGGAACGGGAATCACGGTGGGATCGACGAAACTCTTGAAACCGGCAAGTTTGATGTGGGTTAAACGCAAGACGATGGAACCTTAGGTTTTATAATGGGTTTCCAAACGCCCTTCGGGACGTTTTTGTTGCCGTCATTCTACACCGAGCTTTTTATGCCCTCCACGCCCGCCAAAACCCTTGAAACCTTCCCCAACCCGAAACCTGGACGTGACTTTCACATTCACATGGAAGTCCCTGAATTCACGTGTCTTTGCCCCAAGACCGGGCAGCCCGATTTCGCCACCCTGATCCTCGATTACATCCCCGACGAGACCTGCGTCGAACTGAAGAGCCTGAAGCTCTACATGTGGAGCTTCCGCGAGGAAGGGCACTTCCATGAGGATGTTACCAACCGGATACTTGATGATCTTGTCAAAGTGACGCGGCCGCGCTTCATGCGGCTGACCGCCAAGTTCTACGTGCGCGGCGGCATCTTCACCAACGTCGTCGCCGAACACCGCAAGAAAGGCTGGCAGCCGGCCGCGCGCGTCGACCTCACGCAATTCGAACACCAGTCGAACACGCGCGGATAATTCATTGATTGGCCAATAAAAATCGCCGTTACCAATGCGAATCCTGGATTGATTATTTGTCAGTGGCGTGATGATTCAGAATGTCCTGAATCTTCGCCATCTCAAACGCCCCGTCCCAGCACCGCAGCCCGAATCCGCCTCTGGCGTTGACGCCCTTCACCCAGGCATCCAGCGCCTGCCGCTTGGCCTGATTCTGCGAGCTGTCCTCGCCCTTGATTTCCAGAACCAGCAGTTTGCCGTTTTGATTTTCAAGCGGCGCCAACCGGACCATGAAATCCGGCACAAATCGGCGGCGTGCACCGTTCCACAGGTAATACACCTGAAAGCCGAGGTGGTCGTTTTTGGCATAGGCCAACGGATTTCCAGCGGGTTGCGATCCGGGAGCGATTCGATCTGTGTGCTCGGCCTGGGCGGCGGCGGGGCTTCTCCGCCTTCGCCCGCGTCCTGAAAAATCGACAGCGGCACGCCAAACACGTTGACATATTCCAGCCTGAAAAGCTGGCGTTCGACCCCGTCGGGGCCGACGACCGGCTCCGTGTCGTAGCTCAGCAGCGGCCCCATTTCTCGGCGACGAAGGCCGTGGTGCCCGAGCCGCAGGTCGGATCCAGCACCAAGTCGCCGGGGTCGGTGGTCATGAGGAGGCAGCGTTCGATAACTCTTTCGTTCGTTTGAACGACGTAAATCAGCCCGGCAGCCCCCATTGGGTCTGTCCAAATATTGGCGATTGGCGAACGGGGAAATCTTTCAGGTATTTCTTGAACCGCAATTTTGATGGATTAAACAAAATCCGTCCTTGGCAAGGCGAAACCTCTGCAAAGCCAGGCTTGCCGAGCCGCTTTTGCCGCCGCGCTGGAGAGAATCGAAGCGGCCGGCGTGATCGTCAGGCGCGGCACCCTGGTGGACGCCACCATCGTCCGGTCGGCGAAGAAGGCGCCGCCCAAAGGCGGGACGGGCGGCGACACCGAGGCCGATTGGGCAGTCAAGAACGGGCGTGCCATCGCGCACGGATACAAGGCGCATATCGCGGTGGACGACGGCAGCGAGATCGTGCGCGCCATCGAGACCACGAATGGGTCGGTGCACGATTCCGTGCCGATGGACAGATTGCTGGATCGTGCGCCCGCCCAGGCGGTGTATGCCGACGCCGCCTACTGCGACACGGCGCGGCGCAAACGGTTGCGCGATGCCGGGATCGCGCCGCGGATACGCTTCGACCCGCGCGGCGGCGAGCTTACCCCCAGACAAACCGCGCTCAATCACCGCTGGTCGAAAGTGCGTGCGAAGGTCGAGCATGTGTTTGCCGACTGGAAAGAACGACGATCGCTGGCGCGGTGCCGCTATGAGGGCTTGAAGAAGAACGCCTTGCACTTCACGCTGCTGGCCATCGCGACATGACCACCTTCAACAAACGGAGGGTAGTCCAGTGAGCAGCCGGGTGGGGATGAGCCCGTCCGGCGAAGCGAAATCCATGCGGATCATGGCAAAAATGCCAGCCCGCAACCGCCGATACGGCAAAGCCGCCGAGCAGGAGGCTTGAGTTTCATGCCAAAACAACGCGGCTACGTCGTCGCGCAGTTACGCAGAGGTTTCGTGTTGTCAGCCGAATCTCCGCACAACGCGGGCGCTTGCGCGCGGTTGCCAGTTTCAGCGCGGCCTATCAGACTGCGGACATGGCACATTCCGGATTTTTTCTTGGCATCGACTTCGGCACCAGTGGCGCGCGCAGCTGCGTCATCGACGCCGAAGGCGCGATCGTTGCCGAGGACGCGCGCGACTTCGGTACGCTGGCCGAGTATGAGCGCGCCGGCATCTGGCGCGAGGCGCTGTGGGATCTGGTCGCCTCGCTGCCGCCCCCGATCCGCTCGCAGCTCTCGGACATTGCGCTCGACGGCACCTCCGGCACCGTGCTCGCCTGCGACGAGGCGCTTGCGCCACGCCACCCGCCGCTGCTCTACAACGACGACCGCGCGGTCGACGAAGCGAAGCTGATCGCGCAGACCGCCACGCCGGGCCATCCCGCCGCGGCGGCAAGCTCGGGCCTGGCCAAGGTGTTGTGGCTGAAAAAGCGCCTCGGCCCCACCGGCGCACGACTCTATCTCAATCAGGCTGACTGGCTGTCGGGTCTGCTGACCGGCCGCGTCGGCATGAGCGACTACCACAACGCCCTGAAAATGGGCCTCGACCTCGACACGCTGAAATGGCCTGAATGGGTGGAATACCTGGCCGACATCGACTACCTGCCGGTACCGGTGCCACCCGGTTCGCGGCTTGCCACCGTGTCGCGGCCGCGCGCGCGCTACCTCGGCATCCACCCCGGCTGCATGGTGCACGCCGGCACCACCGATTCCATCGCCGCGTTTCTGGCGGCCGGCATCAGCCAGAGCGGCGACGCCGTCACCTCGCTCGGCAGCACACTGGTACTGAAGCTCCTGTCCGACACCCGGGTGGAATCGACCGAACACGGCGTCTATTCCCACTGGTTCGGCGACCGCTGGCTGGCCGGCGGTGCCAGCAACGCCGGCGGCGCCGTGCTGCGGCAGTTTTTCGACGACCGCACGCTGGCCGCGCTGAGCGAAACCATCGACCCTGCTGCTGCCAGCCCGCTCGATTACCTGCCGCTGCCACGCGTCGGCGAACGCTTCCCGGTCAACGACCCCACGCTGGCGCCGCGCCTCACCCCGCGTCCCCAGGACGACGCCGAATTCCTGCACGGCCTGCTGGAAAGTCTCGCCCGCATCGAAGCGCGCGGCTATGGCCTGCTGTCCGAACTCGGGGCCACGCCGCTGCATCGCGTCGAAACCGCCGGCGGCGGCGCCCGCAATCCCGCCTGGACCCGGATCCGCCAGCGTTTGCTGGGGGTACCGGTGGCACGCGCCATCCACACCGAGGCCGCCTATGGCGCGGCCCTGCTGGCGCGTGACGGCTCGCAGTGCTTTGCCGCCCGCCCCGCCTGAAACCCGCTCTCTACAATTAAAAGTTGTATATCAATCCGTAAAAGCATGTCCTACGGTGGGGCCGTCACGTGCCGAATTCGCTTGCCCGCCCCGCGCTGCGGTGACCCATACGGGGAACACTACAATGAAAATACGCAATCACCTGGCACGGGACAATGGTTCGTCTTTGGCCTATCTCGCCAGCCTGCACGTCGGCGGCGGCATTTCCCCCCGTTTTCTGGTCCTTCATTACACCGCCGGCAGCAGCGTCGACGGTACGGTCCCTAAAGCACGTGTAGAGTCGTATGCGTCAACAACCACGCTCAGCCGACTTCAATAAATTCCAGGGTGTTCGCATCCGGGTCACGGCAGAACAACGCCGCGCGGCCCGACCTGCTGGCGGTGTATTGCACCCCCGCCGCGTCGAGCCGGCTTTTCAGTGCGGCCATGTTTTTGATTGCCAGCGCGATGTGGCGATCGCGGCCGCCATGCTCGGGGCGCACCGATGCCGCATCGGGATTGGGCAACTGCATCAGGTGCAACTGCTGGCCGCCGCCCAGGTCGTACCATTCGCCGGGGTAAGGCAGTTCGGGGCGGTTCGGATATGGCCGCAGGCCCAGCACCGATTCGTAGAAGGCCTTGGCCCGCGCCAGATCGGAAACCAGCAGGCCGGCGTGCAACAGGGCAGTGACAGGAATTCGGGACAGCTCAGACATGGGGCTTCTCTTTCAATTGGTCGTCTTCCATGTGGCCGGAGAACAGGCTGGCGGCGACGATCATGATCGCGCCCACCCACTCCTGCAGCCCCATGCGCTCCATGGATAAAAAGTAGGCCGCGACCGCCGCCACCACCAGCTCGAACAGGAAAATGACGATGGCCTGATTGGCCGGCACGCGGGCGAGACCGTACTGCACCGCGTAGGTCATGCTGCCGATCGCAGCGCCCACGCCGAGCAGCAGCAGCCAGACGTTCCATCCGGCGTGTTCGATGAAGCCGAGCTCGCCGGGATAGAGCCACAGGCCGCTCACGGTCAGCACCGCCACGCCGGTCCAGATCGACACCGACTTGGCGCCTTCGGTGACGCCGCCGAGGTGGCGGCTGATGACGTTGCTGAAGGCGAACATCACCCCGGCCGACAGCGCCAGCCATTCGGCGCGACTGGTCGGCAACGGCAGGTCGCCGTCGGGCTGCCACAGCATGACCATCGCGCCGCCTGCCGCCAGCGCCATCACCGCCACGCCTGCGCGGTTGAGCTTTTCGCGCAGCAGGATGCGCGCGAACAGCACCGTCCACAGCGGCGACAGGAAAAACAGGAGCAGCACGCGCACCACCTCGCCATCCAGCATCGCCAGCACGTAGGCCAGGTTGGTCCAGCCCGCGGCCAGCCCCAGCGCGGTCAGCCACATCCACTTGCCGCGCGCGCGGTGCAGTTCGCGGCCGTGCAGCCAGCCGAACGCGAGCAGCGGCACGGCGTAGGTAAAGAAGCTTGAGGCGATCCCGCCGACGCCGGCCTCGTTGAGCAGCCGGTAGGGATACCACACCAGCCCCCACAGGGTAGCGGCGTAGACCAGGCTGCTGATGGCAAGGGTGCGCTGCAGGGGAATCGAGGGCATGGGGCTTTATAATGTGGGGCTTAATTAGAATCCAGGCTGCAATGAATCCGCGTCTCGAGCAACTTCATCCGTATCCGTTCCAGAAACTGCGCGAACTGTTCGCCGGGGTGACGCCGAACCCCGGACGCTCGCCGATCAACCTGTCGATCGGCGAGCCCAAGCATCCGACGCCGCAGTTCATCAAGGATGCGCTGATCGCAGGCCTGGACGGGCTGGCGAATTATCCCATCACTCAGGGCTCGGATGCGCTGCGTGCCGCCATTTCCGCGTGGGCCGGGCGCCGTTACGGCGTGAAGCTCGACCCCGCGACCGAGGTGCTGCCGGTGAACGGCTCGCGCGAGGCGCTGTTTTCGTTTGCCCAGGCCAGCGTCGATTCCAGCCGCCATGGCCGCCGCGTGATCATTTCGCCCAACCCGTTCTACCAGATATACGAAGGCGCGGCCCTGCTCGCCGGCGCCCGCCCCTTCTTCCTCAACACGCTGCCGGACAACGGCTTCCGCATGGACTGGACCAGGGTGCCGGAAGACCTGTGGGAACAGGTCAACCTGGTCTATGTCTGCTCGCCCGGCAACCCCACCGGCAAGGTGATGACGCTGGCCGACTGGAAGGAACTGTTCGATCTGTCGGATCAACACGGCTTCGTCATCGCGGCCGACGAATGCTATTCGGAGATTTATTTCCCTCACCCCAACCCTGATGAAACTACTAACCAATCGACTAAGCCCGCAAGCGGGCAAGTCGCTGGTTATCTCCCAGAGGGAGAGGGAGCGAACGCTGAGCCCAAACCGGTTAATGGGCAGCCGCCCCTGGGCGCGCTCACCGCCGCGCAGCAGCTCGGCCGTGGCCTCAGGAACCTGATCGTGTTCAACTCGCTGTCCAAGCGCTCCAACGTGCCCGGCCTGCGCTCCGGCATGGTGGCGGGCGACGCCGGCATCATGAAATCATTTTTGCTCTACCGCACCTATCACGGCAGCGCGATGAGCCCGGTGGTGCAAGCCGCCAGCATCGCGGCCTGGAACGACGAGGCGCACGTGATCGAAAACCGCCGCCAGTACGCCGAAAAATTCGCCGCGGTGATGCCGCTCTTGAAGGACGTGCTGGCTTTCGACGCACCCGACGCCGCCTTCTACCTGTGGGCGCGCGTGCCGGGCGGCGACGATGCCGCCTTCGCGCGCGGCCTGTATGAAAAAGAGCACGTCACCGTGCTGCCCGGCAGCTACCTCGCGCGCGACGCCGCCAACGTGAATCCCGGCAAGGGCTTCGTCCGCATCGCGCTGGTCGACAGCCTGGATGCCTGCGCCGAGGCAGCCAGGCGGATCGTCCGCTTCGTGGGCGAGACTGCGTGAAACGCCTGGCCGCGCTCCTGCTGCTGGCCCCTGCCCTGGCGTGGGCGGATTTTGCTGCGGATGCCAAACATGCGGCTGAGCGCGTGCTGGTCGAGGAAAACGTGCTGCACGTGTACTTCACCGCCAACGATCAGGGCCGCCTGACCTTATTATTCGGCCGCCAGGTGTCCGGCTGGCAGATCGACGCCGTGCTGAAAAAACTCGAAAAAGAACCTGCGATCAAGGGTGTGACGCACGCCCGGGTCGACACCGATTACTGTCCCATCCGTTAATTCACTTACTTTCAACAACAGGAAACCCATCATGCAAGATCTGCAGAAAATCATCGAAGACGCATTCGAGCGCCGCGCCGACATCACCCCGCGCAACGCCGAACCCCAGGTCAAGGACGCCGTGATGTCGGTGATCGAGATGCTCGACAAAGGCGAACTGCGCGTAGCCGAGCGCACCGACGGCCAGAACTGGACCACCCACCAGTGGATCAAGAAAGCGGTGCTGCTGTCGTTCCGCCTGGAAGACAACGCCTTCATCAAGGGCGGCTTCACCAACTATTTCGACAAGGTGCCCTCCAAGTTCGCCGACTACAACAGCCGCGACTTCCGCGAAGGCGGCTTCCGCGTGGTGCCGCCGGCGGCTGCGCGCCGCGGCTCGTTCATCGGCAAGAACGTGGTGCTGATGCCGAGCTACGTCAACATCGGTGCCTATGTCGGAGAAGGCACCATGGTCGACACCTGGGCCACCGTCGGCTCCTGCGCGCAGATCGGCAAGAACGTGCATCTCTCCGGCGGCGTCGGCATCGGCGGCGTGCTCGAGCCGGTACAGGCCAACCCCACCATCATCGGCGACAACTGCTTTATCGGCGCGCGTTCCGAAGTGGTGGAAGGCGTGATCGTCGAAGACAACAGCGTGATCTCGATGGGCGTCTACATCGGCCAGTCCACCAAGATCTACGACCGCGAAACCGGCGGAGTCACCTATGGCCGCGTGCCCGCCGGCTCGGTGGTGGTGTCCGGCAACCTGCCGTCCAGGGATGGCAGCTATAGTCTGTATTGCGCGGTGATCGTGAAGAAGGTCGACGAGAAGACGCTGTCCAAGGTCGGCATCAACGAACTGCTGCGCGGGATTTGACTCCGGGCTTTTCAAAGTTGATTGACTGCCCCGCCCGGCATCCTTTACACGTCGTCGTTCCGGCGAAAGCCGGAACCCGGTTTGCCTGACTGGACACCGGCTTCTGCCGGTGTGACGATACTCAAAGGGATTCGGGCTCGATCCGTTTCAAGGAGTGGCCATGAAATCCAGACGCGTCGTCACCGCCGTGCTCGCCGCCAGCCTGGCGGGGTGCCAGGAAACCCCGGTATCCGGCCGCAAGCAGCTGGTGCTGGTGTCCGAAGAACAGGCGCAGGCCTAAGCGAATGGGCGCCGCCAGCGGCAACGGCCCGCCCGTCTTCCTCAGCACCCACCCCTCGCCCGCCAACCGCATTCAGGCACGGAATGCGCTGGTGCCGAAAATGATTCCCCTCTACGAGAAAGCGCGCCCATGAACATGGACTCCACCCCCCTCTCCGACGCAAAGATCGCCAGCCTCAAAACCCTGAGCACGGTCATTTATGCGCTTTACGCGCTGGCGCTGTTTTCCGGCGTCACCGCCATCGTCGCCATCGTGCTGAACTACATCAAGCGCGAAGACGTCCAGGGCACCTGGCTGGAAAGCCATTTCCGCTGGCAGATCAGCACCTTCTGGTGGAGCGTGCTGTGGTGTGTCGTCGGCGCAATCACCTGGATCATCCTGATCGGCTGGATCGTGTGGGGCGTGGCCTTCGTCTGGTTCATCTACCGCATCGCCAAGGGCTGGCTCAACCTCAACGACAACAAGCCGATGCCGGTTCAGTAATAACGGCAGCGGGCCCCACCGGTCACTCCGATCCTCTTGAAACGCGCATCGATGAAAACGCTGCTGGCACCTGCACGCTGCCTTTGTGCCTGCCTGCTCGCAGGCCTCAGCCTGCCGGCCCTGGCAGAGCTGCCGCCGCTTTCACAGCGGATGGTCGGCGGCGACAGCGAATACGCCGTTCAGTCCGGGGATTTCCTGATCGCCATCGGCGCCCGTTTCGGCGTGGCTGCCAAGGTCTTGGCGCAGCAGAACGCCGTCCCCCTTGATGCCATCATCTACCCCGGACAGCGCTTCCGCATCCACAATCCCCACATCGTGCCAGGCGCGTTCGACGACGGCATCCTCATCAATATTCCGCAGCGCATGCTGTTCCACTTCAGCCAGGGCAACTTGCTCGGCGCCTATCCCGTCGGTCTGGGCAAGCCCAGCTGGCCCACGCCGGAAGGCGAATTCAGGATCGTCACACGGGAGTCGAACAAGACCTGGCTGGTGCCCAAGTCCATCCAGGAAGAAATGCGCCGCGAGGGGAAAATCGTGCGGGAGAAAGTGCCTCCCGGCCCCGACAATCCCCTGGGCGCGCACTGGCTTGGGCTGAGTTTGTGGGGCTATGGCATACATGGCACGATCGCACCTTCGAGCGTGTTCCACTTCCAGAGCCACGGCTGCATCCGCCTGCATCCGGACGACGTCGCCGAACTTTTCAAGGGAGTGAAAGCCGGTACGCCGGGCCGCCTCGCCTACCAGCCCGTCCTGCTGGCGGTCGTCGAGGACGGCCGCATCCTGCTCGAGGTCCATCGGGACATCTACAACAAGGGCATCGACCCGGCGCAGACCGTTCGCAATCTGGCTGATGCCAATGGATTAAGCCAGGCCATCGTGTGGCCATTAGTGGATGCAGTGATCGCAGCGCAGGATGGCCTTGCGCGCGAAGTGGGCCGCGTGCCACGCGACGCATTGAAAGGGACACCATGAAAAACGCAATCAGCCGCAGGGCCTTTCTCAAACTCGGCATGCTGGCCGCCGCACTGCCGGTTCCGGCAGCGGCCGGCCAGGGGTGCTCCGCAGCCGAGCGTCGGCTCCGTTTCCACAACCTGCACACCGGCGAAAAGGCCGACCTGGCTTACTGGGTGGCAGGCGATTACGTGCCGGAATCCCTCCTGGAAATAAACCGGGTGCTGCGCGACCATCGCACCGACCAGGTAGCAGCCATCGATACGCGGCTGCTGGATCTGCTTGGTCGCGTCAGTGCCATAGTGGGGGCTTCCCGGCCCATCGAGGTCATCTCCGGCTACCGTTCACCTGCCAGCAACCTGATGCTGGTCGAAAACACCTCTGGCGTCGCCAAGCGCAGCCTGCACATGGAAGGCAAAGCCATCGACCTCCGCATTCCCGGCATTCCACTTGCCGATTTACACCATGCCGGGCTCATGCTGCAAGGCGGCGGCGTCGGCTACTACCCGGAATCCAACTTTGTTCACCTGGATGTGGGACGCGTGCGGACATGGGGCGCCTAGTGGCCTGACGCTGTCGCCCATTTGAAGCCGCGCGTCACCCTTGCAATGAGATTTGCCCGCCAGCGAACCGACTATATTTAATAGGCGTCATTGTCACGCAAGGGACGTTCCGCCTGTGGGCCTGGCCCGCTCGCGGGGCGCCCTCATCTTCAACGAAGGAGGACGAAAACATGGCTAGACAGAAACGCACACCGGTTGACCCGCGCAATGATCCCGACATCACCTGGCGCGGCGCCTTCAGCCTCGAGCAGCGCGAGGCGATGATACGCGACGCCGCCTACTATCACTACGCGAAGCGCGGCTACGCGCCCGGGCATGATCTGGATGACTGGCTTGCCGCCGAAGCCGAGATTGAGCGCATCGCGCCCGAACCGCCTGAGTTTCCGCCGGATACCGGGGTGCAGCAGAGCAGCGTTCATGGCGCCGGCAAGGATGATGAATTGAAGCGGATCATCAGGCAGCATCCGCAAAAGGCCATCCCGCAGATCGAGAGCGTTGAACCGGAAAATGCACCGTTCAAGGAATAAGGCCGGGAACCATCGCCCTCTCCAATAGGAAGCCAGTCCATGACCAACCACGTGCCCCAGGTCGGCGCCCCCGATCCCGAACTCATGACCTTTTCCATCTTCGATGAATATGAAGAAGTCTCGCTCGACCTGGAACTCGAAACCGGCGCCTGTTATTTCAACAATGTGGTTTATCCGGTAGGTCAGTATCTGTTGAGCGGCAGCGAACTGCTGCATTGCGAGGAACGCGGCGTATGGGTGCGCAAAGGGGAAATGCGGCCGGCGTGATCCTGTATCACCAGCGAAGCGCCAGCACGCCATTCTGCCCCGCCACCACCTGGCTGCCGAGCTGGCGGCTCTCCCGGTCCAGCCGGTCTCGCAGCCAGCTGGTGTCCCTCGCTGAAGCACGGTTAAGCCGGAAGCGCCGCGTCTGCATGGGAATCATCTGCAGGCGCAACAGCTTGCCGCTGGCCGTCCCCACGTCCAGAAAATACATCAGGCTCAGGTCACCCCGATACGACTCGTAGCCGCTGATGCCCTCGTAGTCGTTGAGGAAGTCGCCGCAGCCGTAAAGGATAGGCCGGTCCCGATACACCTCGATGCCCATGGGGTGGTGCGAGGAGTGGCCGTGCACCACGTCCACCCCGCACTGGTCGATGAGCCCGTGGGCGAAGGCCTGATGGGGCGCCGGCACCGCGTAGCCCCAGTTGCCGCCCCAATGGATGGAGGCCACCACCACATCCCCCGGACGCTTGATCGCCGCCACCTGCGCAGCAATCCGCCGCAGTGTCGCGTCCGAGAAATCCGGCAGAAGATTCACCCCTGGAAGGCCCGCGGCTGCGGCCCATTCCTGCGGAATCCCGCTGCTTGACGCGCCGAAGGAAAACACCAGCACCCGGCCAGAGGCCGTCGCCAGCACCGCCGGCGCCGCCGCCTCGGCCTGGTCGCGCCCGGCCCCGGCGGTCTGCAGCATGGCGCAGCGCAGCGTCTCCAGCGTCTCCGCAAGCCCTGCGTAGCCCCAGTCCAGCACGTGGTTGTTGGCCAGCACGCAGCAGTCGATCCCTGCCGCCGCCAGGCAGGGCACATTGGCCGGGTGCATGCGATAGTGGATGCCCTTCCCGTGCTGCCAGTCATCGCGGGTGGTCACCGCCGTTTCCAGATTGACGATCCGCACGTCCGGCCCGATGCGCGCCCACTCCGCCAGCGCATCGCCCCACACATAGGCGAATTCGACCGGCCGCGGGATCGGCCCATGGGCCCTTTCCGCCAGCACCACGTAATCCCGGGCAGTGGTCGCATAGCCCTCGTGAAGGGCGGGATCGCCAGGATGGGGGAGCACCTGGTCGATCCCGCGCCCCGTCATGACATCGCCACACAGGAACAAGGCGATACCCCGCTCACTGGTCGGCATGACTCACTGCCCCAGGATCAGGAGATGCAGCACGAACACCAGCATGCCGATGACCGCCGTGCCGAAGGCGGCACAGACCCGCACCGCAGCCAGCAAATGCAGGCGCGCAGAGCTGCGTGCGCACTGCCAGGCCATGCCGGGCGTAGGCGAAGCTTTTCAAGAGGCGGATGAAGGGCTGTTCCATGGTTGGCTGATGCTCCGCGGCCGATGACAAGGGTGGCGTGGCCACGGGCTCCGTACCTCCCCGATGAATTGATGCGGGGCGAACCGCCCCGCTTTCTACAGTCCCTCGCAATCGGCAAGCGCTTTGCACATCCGGGCCAGTCCCTCGGTCAGCGCAGCCAGCCGCGGAATCCAGCCGAAGGTCGCCGTGGTCTCCAGCGGAACGGCGAAACGCCTGTTCAGCACGACGCATCGCCTGGCGCGAGCGGAAGTTGGAAACAAAGGCGCTGAAGTTGCCGCGGTCGGGATGGAAATGGCGGAACAGTGGCGCATAGACCTGGCTGCCCATCTTGCGGAAAAAAAGAATGGCGGCTCCTCGTTGACGAACGCCACCACCTTGAGTGTGCGGGCGGGCCTATGTCCCTTGAGCAGCCGCGCGATCTCGATCAGTCCGGCGACCGCGCCCGCATTGTCGTCCGCCCCCGGGCTGCCAAGCACCGTGTCGTAATGCGCCTCCACCACGACGCTTTCATCCGGCCAGCGCCTTATCCAGCGCCGCTGGGCGATATACATTCCGCTCGCCGATTTCCCCGGCCGGCTTCTCGACATGCCATGTGAGGTGCGTCACCAGATTTCCGCTCAATTATCCGCATCACCCACTGATCTGGGTGAATATGCGACAGCATAATATGTGTTGCGATTTATGTGCTTATATACTAGGCCTGCAATCGCCTTGCGTCGGGATGGTTCACCAGCGCGAGCACCTGCCGCACGATGGCATGACGCGAAATCCCGTGACGCTCGAGCAGTGCTTGCGGAGGACCGGAGCGGGGCTCGCTGCCGACCGCCAGGAAGCGCAAGGGGACCAGCCAGTCGTGGGCGCGTGCAACGGCGTCACCGAGGCCGCCATCCGCCCAGTGGTCTTCCACCACCACCAGGCCGCGGGTTTCCCCGGCCGCCTTGACCAGGGTGGCCACATCCAGCGGCTTGACCGAGTAGGCGTCGATCACGCGCACAGGGATGCCCTGCTGTTTCAGGGTGTCGTGGGCGGCCAGCGCCTCGTGCACCGTCACGCCGGCCGCCACCACCGTGCACTGGTCGTCGCCGGAGGCGCGCAGCACCTTGCTGCCGCCCACCGGAAAGCTCTCGTCGTTGCCGTAGATCACCGGCGTCCTGCCGCGGGTGGTGCGCAGATAGACGATGCCATCGCTGCGCGCCGCCTGCTCGGTCAGGCGCTCGGCGCTCACCGCGTCGCAGGGGTACAGCACCGTGCTGTGCGCCAGCGCGCGGAACATGGCCAGGTCCTCCAGCCCCATCTGCGAAGGACCGTCCTCCCCGATCGAGACCCCGGCGTGGCTGCCGCAGAAGACCAGGTGCCGCGGCCGGCTGTGGCCCGCCATGCGGATGAAGTCGTAGGCGCGCACGAGGAAGCAGGAGAAGGTCGAGACGAACGGGATTTTTCCGCAGGCGGCCAGGCCGAGGGCGGCGCCCACCATGTTCTGTTCCGCGATGTAGCACTCGAAGAAGCGGCCCGGAAAGGCCTCGGCGAAGAACTCGGAGCGGGTGGAATTCTTCACGTCGCCGTCCAGCGCCACGATGTCCGGATGCAGCGCGCCCAGCTTCTTCAGCGCGTGGCCATAGGCTTCGCGGGTGGCCACTTCCGCGCCGGCTGCGTAGTCCACTTCGATGCTGCCCGTGATGTCCGCAGTCGCCGCCTCGAATTCTCCGATCCGCCGCGGCGCGACCCTGGGCTGGGCCTGCACGTCGCCGACCTCGTCCAGCGCCTGCTGCAGCCGCGCCGGCTCGACTACCTTGCCGTGCCAGCCGCCGGCGCCCTCGAGGAAGGACACGCCCTTGCCCTTCACGGTGCGCGCGAGGATGGCCGTCGGCCCGCCCTCGCGGGCGCGTTCCAGCGCGCACAGCACGGCATCCATGTCGTGGCCGTCGATCTCGATGGCCTGCCAGCCGAAGGCCTCGAAACGGCGCGCCAGGATCGTGGTGTCATGGCCGTAGGGTGCCGGCCCCGACTGCCCGAGACCGTTCACGTCGACGATGGCGACAAGGTTCGCCAGCTGGTTGAGCGAGGCGAACTGCGCCGCCTCCCATACCGAGCCCTCGGAACACTCGCCGTCGCCTAGCAGGCAAAAGACCCGCGCATCGATGCCGTCGAGCCGGTTGGCGAGCGCCATGCCGTTGGCCACCGACAGGCCCTGTCCCAGCGAGCCGGTCGCCACCTTGATCCAGGGGTTGTTCGGCGTGGGGTGCCCCTCCAGCGTGCTGTCGATGCGGCGCAGGCTCATGGGATCCTCGGCGATGGCGCCGGCCGCGGACAGCGCCGCCCACAGGACAGGCGCCGCGTGGCCCTTGGAGAGCACGAAGCGATCCACGTTGCGCGCCTCGGGGTCGGCGGGGTCCCAGCGCATGTCGTAAAAAAACAAAGCCGCCACGATATCGGCGCACGACAGGCAGGAAGTGGGATGGCCGGAGCCGGCCTCGGTGGTCATGCGCAAAACCTGCCGCCGCAGCATGCGTGCCGCGTCGGCGAGCTGTTCCGTGCCCTCGCGACAGCCCTTCTCATCCGGCGTCGTAAGGGCGTCGTGGGGATCGATGAATTTCATCCGTTCCTCCTCTTCGGCTGCCGCGCGGGCGACGCTCTAACGCCCGCGCGCCGCATTGCCTGGTTCACTATAGAACAAGAAGCATTTTTGCCCCGAGAGGTCGCCGCCCGGCCAATTCATCGGCTGGCATAGTCGGGATCGTCCGGGCTCAGCGAAGAATCGCCCGCGCCAAGGCTCATGGCCTGGATGATGTCCGCACGGTAGCGCACAGCTTTCCTCGGCATCTCCCCTCCTTGTTCAACGTTACGCGCCGAGAGCACGGGTTAATCACAATCCCGCCAGCTGTTTTCATAGTAGGTGATCGGCCTGGGCGCGGCACCGCGCTCAAGCCCGCCCTGCCATATCCCGCAGCACCCACCCGAGCAGCGCCACCACCCCGCAGGGCACCCACACCCAGCGCATCTCGGAGCGCAGCACGCGCAGGCCGCGCCGCGAGAAAAGTGCCGAGGGCCGCAAGGGCGACACCTCGATCACCCGCCACGGCAGAAAGCTGCGCCGGTTCGAAAACGGGCTGAAGAAAGCGATGCCGAGGCCGCCGTTGGTCATCGCATCGAGCAGCCCGTGCGACGCGGCACTGACCAGCAGCACCCCGAACGCGGTCAACGGATCGGCCCCCAGCGCCGGCGCAAGCAGCGAACCCGCGCCCGCCAGCGCCGCGGCAAACGGCAGCGAATGGGTGAAGCCGCGGTGGCCGAACGGATGCTCGTAGGAAATGCCCAGCCACAGCCCCAGCGCATCGACGTCGGGAAGCACTGCGCAGGCCAGCGCCAGCGCCAGCAGCCCCGGCGGCACAACGTCCGGGCCCAGCGCTATGGCCAGCGCCAGCGGCACGGCCGGATGGGAAAGCGGCGTCGCCAAGCCGGTTAGCGGATGTCAGTTGGGAGAGGCCATCGGATCAGCGTTTGCGCCGGGTTTCGGCGCAGCGGATGATCGTCTCGTTGGTCTGCAGATCCAGACAATGGCGCAGATCGCCCCGGGGCAGGCGCGTCGTCTTGCGCGTGTGCATCCGTTCCCGCGCCTGCCCCCTTTCCTGCGCCGCAACGGATTGAGCCGCCTCGGCTTCCCGATCGACGCCATCCGCCATCGCCACACCGGCGACGCACAGAAACGGCAATGCAATAAACCTGATTTTCATATAACCTCCCCCAATCTGTCCTTTGCCCACAATGGTTCACCCCCTTCGGCCCGAGGGCGGGCCTCCTACATGGCCTCCGCCGGAATGACGACGCAATATTTTCAGCCCAGGATCAATCACCCTGCGCCAGCTCGCACCCCACCACGGCGCTGGAGCGCAGGTAAATAGCCTCGACCCGTCTCGAATGGGGAAAGCGGGGGTCGTCAGTTCGCGCAGGTCTGCGTCTCCCGCTCCAGCCGAACATCCAGCGCATGACGCCCATCCGCCATCTGGTAGATGTGCCCCTGTTTATCGTTCAACCCGTTTCCTGCCGTTGGGAGTCCCCATCTACCAGCGCCATTGAGACGCTCAACCAGCCAGCCTCTTTATCACCCACACCGCCCCGCCCACCACCGCCATGCAGATCAGGCAAGCGAGCAGAATCTTGAAGAATTTTGGCATACGCTATTGTCGGGTCGCTGTTCGCTATTTCGCACTGCCGACAGGATAGTCCACCGATTGCGCGAGGATGATGCGCTGATGGCGCCCCAGTTCCAGGGCTGCGCCCAGCGCACCGCGGTCGACCACCACCGCCAGCCCGGCCGACGCGCAATACAGATACCCATTCTGGGCGATAAAGCCGGCGTCGGTTGCGCTGTAGAACGCCTTGTCTTCGGCGCCGGCTTCGCTCATCCGGTCCAGGTCTGCCATATGCACCAGGTTCACCGGCGCCGTTCCCACAAAGTCCTGCGCGCTCGTCAGGTGGCGGATGTCGCCCGCCACCACGCGTTTTAGCGTATGGGTGGGTGGATCGTAGCGATACGCGCCTTCTACGGTCGTCACGTACACATCGATCTCGCGCCAGTCGTGTGCCGAAGGCGCGGTGCGCTGGCCCAACTCCGGCCGGTTCACGCCGCTTGCCGCCCACAGCAGATTCGACAGCACCTGGGGCGGCAACGGCTTGCTGCCGAACGCCCGCGTCGAATGCCGCGCCTTCAGCGCCAGCATCATCAAGGGCATGCCGCCTTCCGTTTCGGGCTGGGCGGCAGCCTGATCGCCCCGGTTTCCTGCGCCTGTACCCGTACCCATCGTACTCATCATCAATACCCCCACATATCGCCAACAGCCCATACATAGCCGGTTTCTCACTGCTGAGAACGAGCGCCTGCCTTCAATCTAGTCCTGCGTTGACACGGAGCAAGCCCCTATCCGGACGGGCGACGCAAAACCGCCTATTTTGAGTAGCACGTAGCTTTGGAGTCCAATCCCAGACTGAGGAGATTGGACATGAAGAAGCGTTTTACCGAAGCCAGCTATTACCTCAGGCGCAGCAAGTTTGGCGGCATGAGCGTCTCGGATGCGAAGCGGCTGAAGGAACTGGAGACAGAGAATGCCCGCCTGAAGAAACTGCTGGCCGAGTCGGTGCTGGAGAATGAGATCACCCGCGAGGCCTTGAGAAAAAAGTGGTAAGCGCACCGTCACGCCGCGAGCTGGTGCGCCACATGACCACCCGCGGATTGAGTGAGCGACGATCCCTGCAGGTCATCGGCATGAGCGCGAGTTCCTTCCGTTACCAGACGGCGCCAGATCGCAATGAGTACTTGCGGGAGCAGATCGTGACCCTGGCCCAGCGGCATCACCGATACGCAGGCATGATTTACCTGAAGCTGCGTCAGTCCGCTCTGCAAGTCAATCACAAACGGGTGGAGCGGCTGTATGCAGAAGCCCGATTGCAAGTGAGGCGGCGGCACCGTCACCCGGCCCGGCCACCCGACGGACCGGGGCGGCTACTCCGGCTATTTCACCGACCCCGATGGCTTTGTCTGGGAGGTTGCGCATAATTCGGATTTTCCGCATGTGTGAGCGACCATGATCCGGCTGTCCAACGCATTGAAGGCCTGGGGAACGCCCGGCTTCGAGGCGATACTCAAACGCGAAATCGGACAGCTGGATGCCGCGCAGCTGCCGCTGCAGCAGGGATTGGCCATCAGCAGCCACGTGACGGACCGGCCCTTCCAGGCGATGGTGATCAGCGTGCACGAGGCCCCCGGCGTGATCCATGTCAAGGCCGGCATTTTCTATACGGGGGTGATCGCCGGCTGCAGTTGTGCGGACGACCCCACGCCCATCGACGAACAGAACGAATACTGCGTGGTGCAATTCGACATCGACCGCGCAACGGCCAACACCACGGTAACGCTGCTGGCGGAGTAGACATTGCCCTGCGACCCCAGCCGGAGTGCCCGCATGAACGCAAGCTGGTACGACCGCCATCTCCTGCCGCATCTTGTGGACTTCGCCTGCGGCATGAAACCTATCCGCCGCCAGCGCGAGAAGATCGCCGGCGGCTGCCATCTGGACCGGGATGTGCCGGCCCTGATGGCGGAAGCCGGGTTCCGCTTGCGACAGCCTGCAGACCCGTTACCTGCCCGGGCCGCGGCCGCTGACCTTCAAACTGGGGTAAGGCGGTGGCGGAATGACACGCAGGCCATAAGGCCTGGGCGGGGCTTCAGTTGCCGGTGATTTCCAGTTCCTCCGGATAGGGCCGGCACGGGTACTGGAAGGCAACCGGCCCATCCGGCTTGGCGTGGACGAACTGATGGACGAAGGGGTCGGCGGAATCGACCATTTCGGCAGCGTTGCCTTCGGCCACCACCATGCCGTCGTGGATGAAATAGACGTAGTCGACGACCTTCAGCGATTCCGACACGTCGTAGGTCACCACGACCGAGGTCAGTCCGAGCGCGTCGTTGAGGCGGCGGATCAGGTTGCCGATGGTGTTGAGCGAGATCGGGTCGAGGCCGGCGAAGGGCTCGTCGTACATGATCAGCATGGGATCGAGCGCGATCGCCCGGGCGAGTGCCACGCGGCGCTCCATGCCACCCGACAGTTCGCCGGTGCGCAGGGCGTGGGCGCCGCGCAGGCCGACGGCGTGGAGCTTCATCAGCACCAGGTCGTGGATGACGTCCTCAGGCAGGTCGGTGTGCTCGCGCATCGGGTAGGCGATGTTGTCGAACACCGACAGATCGCTGAACAGCCCGCTGACCTGGAACATCATCCCCATCTTGCGCCGCATCGCGTAGAGCTCGGTGTTGTTAAACCGGTGGACCACCTGGCCATCGAAGCTCACGCTGCCGCGCGACGGCCTGAGCTGGCCGCCGAAATGGCGCAGCAGGGTGGTTTTGCCGCAGCCGCTGACGCCGAGGATGGCGACCACCTTGCCGCGCGGAATGGCGAGGTTGATGCCCTTGAGTACCGCATTGCCGTTGAACGAGAAGTGCAGGTCACGGACCTCGACCAGGTTGTCCGACATGCTCAATTCTCCTGCAGCAGGGTTTCAGGCGCTTCCAGCGCGGCCTTCACCGCGACCAGAAACTGCACAGCGTCGCGGCCGTCGATCAGCCGGTGATCGTAGGTGAGCGCCAGATACATCATGGGGCGGATCACCACCTGGCCGTTTTCGGCAACCGGGCGTTCCTGGATGGCGTGCATGCCGAGGATGGCCGACTGCGGTGGGTTGAGGATGGGGGTGGACAAGAGCGATCCGAACACACCGCCGTTGGTGATGGAGAAGGTGCCGCCGGAGAGGTCCTCGAGCGTGAGCTTGGTCTCGCGCGCGCGGCGGGCGAAGTCGGCGATGGCCGACTCGATTCCGGCCGGCGACAGCGTCTGCGCGCGGCGCAGGATCGGCACCACCAGCCCGCGCGGGCTGGAAATGGCGATGCCGATGTCGACGTCGCCGTGCCACACGATGTCGTTGCCGTCGATGGCGGCGTTGACGATTGGAAATTGATCGAGCGCCTGGCACACCGCGCGCACGAAGAAGGACATGTAGCCAAGCTTGACGCCATGCTTGACCTCGAACTCGGCCTTGAAGCGCTGGCGCAGTTCGTTCACCGGCTGCATGTTCACCTCGTTGAAGGTGGTGAGCATGGCGGCGGTGTGCTGCGCGGCGAGCAGGCGTTCGGCCACGCGCTGGCGCAGCCGCGACATCGGCTCGCGACGGCTCTGGAGCGGCGCAGCGGGTGTTGGCGATGCAGGAACAGCTGGCGGCGGCAGGCCGATCTTGGGCGCCGTTGCGGCACTCGTCGTAACAGCCGTCGCGGCTGCAACCGGATGCGCGGGCATCACGGCGGCAGGTCGTGCTGCTGGGGGGGCTGAAACCAGGGTTGCACCAGTCTCGATCACCGCCACCACCTCGTCGGCCTTGACCACGGCCCCCTCTTTCTTGCGCAGTTCGACCAGCGTGCCGGACGCGGGTGCCGGGATTTCCAGAATCACCTTGTCGGTTTCCAGGTCGACCAGGGTTTCGTCGCGCGAAACGGTTTCGCCGACCGCTTTACGCCACGGCAGCAGGGTGCCGCTGGCGACCGAGTCGGACAGGGTCGGCACACGCACTTCAAGTTTCATAGGGGGTCTCCAGCGCGTCGTTCAGCAGGGCTTCCAGTTCGGCCCGGTGGCGCGAGACATAGCCCGACGCCGGCGCGGCAGCGGGAGGGCGCCCGGCGTAATGGAAGCGCCGCCCGGGCGCGCAGCGGTTGAGGTGGTGCAGGGTCTGGTACCAGGCCCCCTGGTTCATCGGTTCTTCCTGCGCCCAGACAAAGGTGCCGGCCTGCGGATAGGCATCCAGCATGGCGCAGAAGGCCGCATCGGGGAACGGGTAGAGCTGTTCCACCCGGACCAGCGCAACATCATCCAGCCCACGCGCCGCGCGCGAGGCCTCGAGATCGAACCACACTCGCCCGCTGCATACCACCACGCGTTTCGCCTGGCGCGGCGCACGCGGGTCGTCGATCACGGGCAGGAAGGCGCCGCTGGCGAGCTCCGCCAGCGACGAGGTGGACGCGGGATGGCGCAACAGGCTCTTCGGGCTCATGATCACCAGCGGCTTTCTCAGCGGGCGCACGATCTGCCGGCGCAGCAGGTGGAACATCTGTGCCGGCAGGGTCGGCACGCAGACCTGGATGTTGTCCTGCGCACACAGCTGCAGAAAGCGCTCGAGGCGGGCCGAGGAGTGCTCCGGCCCCTGCCCTTCGAATCCGTGCGGCAGCATCAGCGTGAGCCCGCACAGCCGTCCCCACTTGGCTTCGCCGCTGGTGATGAACTGGTCGATCACCACCTGCGCGCCATTGGCGAAGTCGCCGAACTGCGCTTCCCACACCACCAGGGTGTCGGGGTCGGCGGTGGCGTAGCCGTACTCGAACGCCAGCACGGCTTCTTCCGACAGCAGCGAATCGATGATGGTGAAGTTGCCCTGCTGGTTGTGGATGTGTTCGAGCGGGACGTACACGCCGCTCTGGCGGCGCTCGCGCTTCTGGTCGTGCCATACCGCGTGGCGGTGGAAGAAAGTGCCGCGCGCCGAATCCTGCCCCGACACCCGCACATTATGGCCGGCGTCGAGCAGGCTGGCGTAGGCCAGGTTCTCGGCGTAGCCCCAGTCCACCGGCAACTCGCCTGCGCGCATCCTGCGGCGATCGTCCAGCACTTTCTGCACACGAGAATGCAGTTCGATTTCATGCTGCAGCGTGGTGATGCGTTCGCCCAGGAAATCCAGCCGCGCGGCCGGCACCGCGGTCGGCACCTCAGGGGCCTGAGCGCCCTTGAAGCGGCCCCAGTCCATACCGAAGGTTTCCTTGAAGTCGGACAAGGCCGGCGGGCTCAGCGATTCGCCGTGCTCCAGCCGCTCGCGGCACGCGTCGACCATGTCGTCGGCCTGCGCCTCGGTCAACACCCCCTCCTCCACCAGCCGCTGCGCGTACAGGATGCGGGTGCTGGGATGCGCCTGGATGCGGCGATACATCAGCGGCTGGGTAGCGAGGGGTTCGTCCTGCTCGTTGTGCCCGTGGCGGCGATAGCACACCAGGTCGATGAATACGTTTTTGTGGAAGGTATAGCGGAAATCCACCGCCGTCTGCACCGTGAAGGCCACCGCTTCGGGGTCGTCGCCGTTGACGTGCAGCACCGGCGCCTCGACCATCTTGGCCACGTCGGTGCAGTACAGCGTCGAGCGCACGTCGCGCGGGTCGGAGGTGGTGAAGCCGATCTGGTTGTTGATGACGACATGGATCGCGCCGCCGTTACGGAAACCGCGCGTCTGCGACATGTTGAGGCTTTCCATCACCACGCCCTGCCCCGACAGCGCGGCGTCGCCGTGCAGGATCACCGGCACCACCTCGTAGCCGAGCACGTCGCCGCGCCGGTCCTGGCGCGCGCGTACCGAGCCGCGCACCACCGGATGCACGATTTCGAGATGCGAGGGATTGAACGCCAGCGCCACGTGCACCGGGCCGTAGGGCGTGGCGAAATCGGTGGAAAAGCCCTGGTGGTATTTGACGTCGCCCGACAGCGGCGAATCGGGATAGCCGTTTTCCGGTTCCTCGTACAGGCTTTCCAGCGAGCATCCCATGATGTTGGCCAGCACGTTGATGCGTCCGCGATGCGCCATGCCCATCACGATTTCCTTGGCGCCGTGGCGGGCACAGCGCTCGATCACCTGGTCGAGCAACGGGATCAGGCTCTCGCCGCCTTCGAGTGAAAAGCGCTTCTGCCCGACGTGGCGCGTGTGGAGGAATTTCTCCAGCGTCTCGGCATCGGTCAGCCGCTTCAGCAGCTTCTTTTTCAGGGCGGGCGAAACGCCGAAGCGCCCCTGCGCCGATTCGATGCGCTCCTGCAGCCAGCGTTTGCGCGCAACCTCGGTGATGTGCATGTATTCGACGCCGACATGGCCGCAATACGCTGCGCTGAGCCGCTGTAGGATGTCGGCCAGGGTGCTGCGCTCCACCCCGAACAGCGATCCGGTCTCGAATTCCCGGCTCATGTCCGCGTCAGTCAGGCCATAGTGCGCGGGGTCGAGTTCCGGCGTGGGCGGCGGTTCGAAGCGCCGCAGGGGATCCAGGTCGGCCTTCCTCACCCCCAGGTAGCGGTAGGCATTGATGAGCCGCAGCACCGCGACCTGGGCCGCGTCCGATGATGCGGTCGAGCCCGGCAGCGGCCGCGTCAGCCAGGGCGCCAGCGCATCGTCGCCGAACTGTTCCAGATAGGCCGCATTGCCGGCATACAGCGGGGACGTATTGGACCAGTCAGGCGCGCTCATGTGGGGCGGTGCTCAGGCCCCGCGCCGGTCCAGCGGCACGAATTCGCGCCGCTCCGAACCGGTGTAGAGCTGGCGCGGACGGCCGATCTTGTGCGCGGGATCGGACAGCATTTCGTGCCACTGCGCCACCCAGCCGGCGGTGCGCGCCATGGCGAACAGCGCGGTGAACATGCTGGTGGGAATGCCCATGGCGCGGAAGATGATGCCGGAATAGAAGTCGACGTTGGGGTAGAGCTTCTTCGAAATAAAGTACTCGTCCTCCAGCGCGATGCGTTCGAGCTCGAGCGCGATCTTGAACTGCGGGTCGTCGCGCAGGCCGAGCTCGTCCAGCACCTCGTAGCAGGTCTGGCGGATGATCGCGGCACGCGGGTCCATGTTCTTGTAGATGCGGTGGCCGAATCCCATCAGGCGGAACGGGTCGGACTTGTCCTTGGCGCGCTTGATGAATCCCGGAATCTTGGAGACGTCGTCCATCTCCTCCAGCATGTTCAGCACCGCCTCGTTGGCGCCGCCGTGCAGCGGCCCCCACAGCGAGGCCATGCCGCTGGCGATGCAGGCGTAAGGGTTGGCGCCGCTGGAGCCGGCCAGGCGCACGGTCGAGGTCGAGGCATTCTGCTCGTGGTCGGCGTGCAGGATGAAAATACGGTCGAGCGCGCGCGCCAGCACCGGGTTCGGCTCGTAGGGCTCGCACGGGCTGGAAAACATCATGTGCATAAAGTTCTCGGCATACGAGAGCCGGTTCTGCGGATAGACGAAGGGCTGGCCCTCGTTGAACTTGTAGGCCCAGGCCGCGACCGTGGGGATCTTGGCAATCAGCCGGTGGGCGACGATTTCGCGATGCTGCGGGTTGAAGTTGTCGAGCCCGCTGTGATAGAAGGCCGACATCGCGCCGGTCACGCCGATCATCACCGCCATCGGGTGCGCACTGCGGCGGAAACCGCGGAACACGTTTTCCATCTGGTCGTGCAGCAGGGTGTGGTGGCGGATCGATTGCTCGAACGCCATCTTCTGCTCCGCCGTCGGCAATTCGCCGTGGATCAGCAGGTAGCTGACTTCCATGAAGTCCGACTTGTAGGCCAGCTGGTCGATGGGGTAGCCACGGTAATACAGCAGGCCTTCGTCGCCGTCGATATAGGTGATGGCCGAGGTGCAGCTGGAGGTGGCGGTAAAGCCGGGATCATGGGTGAAATAGCCGTGCGCGCCGAGCGCGCGGACGTCGATTACCGGCTTGCCATAGGTGCCCTGTTCGATCGGCAGCTCGATGGACGGACTGCCGTCGCTGAAGGTAAGGGTGACGGTTTTTTTCATCGCGATTCCAATAATGTTGCAGCCCGGTATTTTTGTAGGCGTTCAATCAGCACTGCAAGCTCGGCATCGCCCGCAGGCAACCGGCCTTGCAGCCTGTCGACAATCTCCATGTCCGACAGGATCAACAACCGCTCCAGCGCGGCCGTCTCGCAAGGCTCAAGTGTAGCGCGGTGCGCGGCCCAAAAGCCACCCAGCCAGAGGTCGAGTTCGAGCAGTCCGCGGCGGCAGCGCCACGTCAGCGCGTCAGACACGCCGCTTCACCAGCAGCGACTTGATGCGCCCGATCGCCGCCGTCGGGTTCAGCCCCTTGGGGCAGGCGTCGACGCAGTTCATGATGCCGCGGCAGCGATACAGCCGGTACGGGTCTTCCAGGTTGTCGAGCCGGGCGGCGGTTGCCTCGTCGCGCGAATCGGCGATGAAGCGCCAGGCCTGCAACAGCCCCGCCGGACCGACGAAGGTCTCCGGATTCCACCAGAACGACGGGCACGAGGTGGTGCAGCAGGCGCACAGGATGCATTCGTAGGCGCCGTCGAGCAGTGCCCGGTCCGCCGGGCTCTGCAGGCGCTCGACCTCCGGTTCGGGATCGTCGTTGATCAGCCAGGGCTTGATCGATCGGTATTGCTTGTAGAACGGCTCCAAGTCGACGATCAGGTCACGGATCACCGGCAACCCCGGAAGCGGCCGCACCTCGATGGGCTGCTTCAGCTCGCTCAAAGGCGTGATGCACGCCAGCCGGTTCTTGCCGTTGACGTTCACCGCATCCGATCCGCACACGCCCTCGCGGCAGGAGCGGCGCAAGGAGAGCGTCTCGTCCTGCGCCTTGACCGCCAAGAGCGCGTCGAGCAGCATCTTGCCGGCGGGGTCGAGGTCGAGCTCGACGTCTTGCATGAAGGGTTGTTCGCCGGACTCGGGGTGGTAGCGGTAGAGGCGGAATTTCATCAATACACCCGCTCCTTCGGCCGGATCGACTCCACTGTCAGCGGCTTCAGCCGCACCGGCTTGGCATCCACCTGATCCCCCTCGCGCGAATACAGGGTGTGCTTCAGCCAGTGCTCGTCGTCGCGTGCAGGAAAATCCTCGCGCGTGTGCGCGCCGCGGCTCTCGGTGCGATTCAGCGCCGACACCAGCGTCGCGCGCGCCACGCCGATCAGGTTTTCCAGTTCCAGCGCCTCGATGCGCGCGGTGTTGAACACTCGGCTGGTGTCCTGCAGACCGGCGTGCGCCAAACGGTCTTCCAGCTGGTTCAGTTTATCCAGCCCCGCGCGCAGCACGGCGTCGGTGCGGAACACGCCGGCGTGCGTCTGCATCATGCGCCTGAGATCGCCGGTGATGGCCGCCACACGTTCGCTGCCAGGGCGGTCCCAGCGCGCAAGCCGTGCCTGGCTGGCTTCGGCCGCATGCTCCGGCAGCGGGCGCGGATAAGGGTTGTCGAGCAGGTACTCCTGCATGTGGCGGCCGGCGGCGCGGCCGAACACAACAAGGTCGAGCAGCGAATTGCCACCCAGGCGGTTGGCGCCATGCACCGAGACGCAGGCGCATTCGCCGACGGCATACAGCCCCGGCACCGGCTCCTCGGGGCCGAAGCGCGCGGGCGCAACGACCTGGCCGTGCAGGTTGGTGGGGATGCCGCCCATCATGTAGTGTGCGGTGGGGGCAACTGGAATCGGCGCCTTGACAGGATCGACGCCGGCGAAGCGGATCGCCAGTTCGCGGATGCCGGGCAGCTTTTCCGCAATGGTTTTCTCGCCCAGGTGGTCGAGCTTGAGCTCGACGTAATCGCCGCGCGGCCCGCAGCCGCGGCCCTCGGCGATTTCGAGGGCGATGGCGCGTGCCACCACGTCGCGTCCGGCCAGATCCTTCGCGTGTGGCGCGTAGCGCTCCATGAAGCGCTCGCCGTTTTTGTTCAGCAGATAGAGCCCTCGCCGCGCGCACCCTCGGTGATGAGGCAGCCGACGCCGGCAATCCCCGTCGGGTGGAACTGCCAGAACTCCATGTCCTGCAGCGGCAGGCCGGCGCGCAGCACCATGCCGAGACCGTCGCCGGTATTGATCATGGCATTGCTGCTGTTGCCGAACACGCGCCCGGCCCCGCCGGTGGCGAAGAGCGTTGCGCGCGCCTCGATCAAGAGCGGCTCGCCGGTCTCGATGCTGATGGCGGTGACGCCGAGGCAGTAGCCTTCGGCATCGCGCAGCAGGTCGAGCGCGAAGTATTCGTCGAAGAACTGCGTGCGGTGCTGGATGTTCTGCTGGTACAGCGTGTGCAGCAATGCGTGGCCGGTGCGGTCGGCGGCAGCGCAGGTGCGGGTGGCCTGCTCGCCGCCGAAGTTTTTCGACTGGCCGCCGAAGGGGCGCTGGTAGATCTTGCCGTTGTCCAGCCTTGAGAAAGGCAGCCCCATGTGTTCGAGTTCGTAGACTGCGGACGCGGCTTCGCGGCACATGAACTCGATCGCATCCTGGTCGCCCAGCCAGTCGCCGCCCTTGACCGTGTCGTACATGTGCCATTCCCAGCGGTCGTCGTCGACATTGGCGAGCGCGGCGGTGATGCCGCCCTGCGCCGACACGGTGTGCGAACGCGTCGGAAACACCTTGGACACCACCGCGACTTTGTAATCCGAGCGCGCCAGCTGCAGCGCCGCGCGCAGGCCCGCGCCGCCGCCGCCGATGATGAGGGCGTCGAAGCGGCGCGTGTTCATGCCGCGCGCCACAAGACGGCGGCAAACCATGCCACGCTGCCCGCCAGGGTGACGATCACCGCCAGATACAGCGCCAGCCGCAGGCCCGTGGGATGAACGTAATCCATGAAAATATCGCGCATCCCCACCCAGGCGTGCAGCGCTAGCGCCGTTGCCGTCAGCAGCATCAGAACGCGCGGCCACAGCGGCGCAAAAAGCGCCTGCCAGCCGGCGAAATCGGTCGGCATGGCGGTCAGGAAATAAAGCGTCAGCCCGGGCAAGGCCACCGCCAGCGCGACCGCCGTGGCACGCTGCATCAGCCAGGTACCGGTGCCGGTGCGCGAGCCGGTGGCCGATTTCACGCGAACAGTCTCCAGGCGGCAAGCAGCGTGACCAGCCCGCTCGCCAGCAAGACCGCGATGCCGGTCTGCCGCGCGCGACGCAGGTCCACGCCCCAGTGCACATCCAGCGCCAGGTGCCGCAAACCAGCAAACAGATGCTGCGCAAACGCCCAGATCAAAATCAGCAGGAACAGTTTGGTCAGCGGGTGCGCCATCCAATCGACGATGCGCTGAAAGCCCGCTTCGTCCGACAGCGACACCGACAGGACCCACACACCGAGCGGCAGGGCCGCGAACAGCAGCGCGCCCGACACCCGGTGCAGGATCGACACCCAGCCGGGAAGCGGCAAATGGATGCGGAACAGATCGAGGTAAACAGGGCGCATGAAGCGGGGCATGGTGCGAATTCAGGTCTTGACCCGAAGCAGCGTCGACAGCCCCCGTGTGACCTGCTTTTCGTCGGCCGCGGACAGACGCCCCAGTTCCCCGCGCACCAGCCGGTTGTCCAGCGTGAAAAGCTTGAAGCGCAGTTTGGAAGGCGCCGGCAGACCCGCCTGGCCCAGGTCGCCGAGCGGGCAATCCAGCGGCCAGCCAGGCGTTTCGGCCGATGTGATCATCGCCATCACCGTATGCCCGGCCGGTGCATTGAAGGCTGCGGCATCGGACAGCACCAGCGCGGGGCGATTCTTGGTGGCGTTGCGATCGGTGAACGGAAACGGCACCCGCACCACGCTGAAGCGTTCAAAGCTCACGGTAGGCTCTCTCGTCCGCCTCTCCCGCCCATTCCGACAGGGTACCTTGCAGCGAGCGCAGGTACTCCAGATCGAGCGGTTGCACCCGGCGCACGCGCGCCGTGCCGTCTTCCTCGATTTCCCAAGCGATCAGATCGCCCGGCGCCACCTTGAGCGCGGCTCGCACATCCTGCGGGATGGTGGTTTGACCTTTGGCGGTAATTTTGGCGATGGCAAGCATGGCAGCGGCTCCGGTAAGGATGGCATTACGTTCTTACCGTACAACAAACCCCCCGCGCGTTCAAGCTTTCCCGGGCTTGCGGGCAGCTTGCTTCGCCGCCTTCGCCACTGCCTGCGGCACGCGCTGGGCCAGGCGCAGATCGAACGGCTTGGGCAGGATGTAGTCCGGGCCGAATTTCAGCTTCTTCAACTTGTAGGCCTTCAGCACCGAGGCCGGCACCGGCTCGCGCGCCAGTTCGGCCAGTGCGTGCACCGCGGCGATCAGCATGGTCTCGGTAATCTGCTTGGCACGTGCGTCGAGCGCGCCGCGGAAGATGAACGGGAAGCCCAGCACGTTGTTGACCTGGTTCGGATAGTCCGAACGGCCGGTGGCGATGATCACGTCCGGCCGCGCCGCCTTGGCGACTTCGGGCAGGATTTCCGGCGTCGGGTTGGCCAGCGCCAGGATCAGCGGCTTCGGCCCCATCTTGGCCACCATCTCCGGCTTCAGCACGCCGCCGGCGGAAAGGCC
>CAMTWC010000102.1:0-30921 GCA_947085345.1 uncultured Gammaproteobacteria bacterium
CCCCTCAAGCCCCAAAATCTTCGCCGGGATGACCGCCCCCATATGCTGTACCTGCTCGCGTCGTCAGAAAACCGCGTAGATACAGCATTTCAGGGGTGTCGGTCATCCCATTTCTCCGTAGGATTTACCGGAAGAGCCAATGATTTCAGCGAGAGCTCTATTGAATGTCCCGCCAGATATAACACCGGAACAGGCGCTACAAAATCATTCTTGCGCCCCTGCCCCATTCCATCATCTGCCTTAAGGCTGGCCTCAAGAAATTCCTGCGCGTAACGCGCCAAGCCTATAGCCGTTGTACGCTCTGGATTATCACGATATTGTCCACGAAGCATACGGCACGGCCCTCAATACAACCTTACGCCGTCCCGCCCACCGTCAACCCATCAATCCGCAATGTCGGCTGCCCCACGCCGACCGGCACGCTCTGCCCTTCTTTTCCGCAGGTGCCCACACCCGAATCCATTTCCATGTCGTTACCGATCATGCTCACCCGCGTCAGCGCATCCGGGCCGTTGCCGATGAGGGTGGCGCCTTTCACCGGGTAGGTGATCTTGCCGTCTTCGATCATGTAGGCCTCGGCGGCGGAGAAGACGAATTTTCCGCTGGTGATGTCGACCTGGCCGCCGCCGAAGTTGACGGCGTAGAGGCCGTTCTTCACCGAGGCGATGATTTCATGGGGGTCCTTGTCGCCACCGAGCATGAGGGTGTTGGTCATGCGCGGCATGGTCAGATGTGCGAAGGATTCGCGTCGTGCATTGCCGGTGATCGGCATGCCCATCAAGCGGGCGTTCATCATGTCCTGCATGTAGCCGGTGAGGATGCCGTCTTCGATCAGCACGGTGCGCTGGGTGGGGTTGCCTTCGTCGTCCACATTCAATGAACCGCGCCTGAGCGGGATGGTGCCGTCGTCGACGACGGTGACGCCGGGCGCGGCGACGCGTTCGCCGATGCGGCCGGAGAAGGCCGAGCTGCCCTTGCGGTTGAAGTCGCCTTCCAAACCATGACCAATTGCTTCGTGCAGCAGGATGCCGGGCCAGCCGGAACCGAGCACGACGGTCATGGTGCCGGCGGGCGCGGGGCGGGCGTCGAGGTTGACCATCGCCTGGTGCACGGCCTGGCGGGCGTATTTTTCGAGGATGTCGTCGGTGAAGTAGCTGTAGTCGAAGCGGCCGCCGCCGCCGCCGGAGCCCTGTTCGCGGCGGCCGTCCTGCTCGGCGATGACCTGCAGCGACAGGCGCACCAGCGGGCGCACGTCGGCCGCCAGATGGCCGTCGGAACGGGCGATGAAAATCACTTCGTATTCGGAGGCGAGGCTCGCCATCACCTGGATGACGCGCGGGTCCATCGCGCGCGCTTTTTTCTCAAGACGTTCCAGCAGCGCGACCTTGGCTGCGTCCTGCAGGCTCGCCAAGGGATCGACCGCGTTGTATAGCAGGCGACCTTCGCCGCGCTGCACCATGCCGAAGCTGCGGTTCTGGCCGGCACGCGCGATCGCGCGGGTGGCGTCGGCGGCGGCGCCGAGCGCATCGAGGCTGATATCGTCGGAATAGGCGAAGGCGGTTTTCTCACCCGAGATCGCACGCACGCCGACGCCCTGGTCGATGTTGAAGCTGCCCGATTTGACCTGGCCTTCCTCCAGGCTCCAGCCTTCGGAACGCGAGTACTGGAAATACAGGTCGGCGTAGTCGACGTCGTGCGTGAGCAGGCGGCCGAAGACAGGGGCCAATTTGTCGGCGTCAAGGCCGTTCGGCGTCAACAGCGTGGCCTCGGCGGAATGGAACAGCTGCTCGGCAGTCTGGATCGGGACGAAGGCGTCGGTGGGGTTCATGATGATGTCCTGAATTATTTGGTGGGCTCGCGCTTGGCGACCGCGCGCCGCTCGACCACCTCGACCTGGATCTGCTGGCACTGGATGAAGCGGTGTTGCAGCGCGGGCAGGCTCTTCCTGAGGCTGGCCTGGTAGGCCGGGTTGATGTTGGCGATGACGACGCCGGAACCGCGCGGCAGGCGGTCGAGCACCACGCCCCAGGGGTCGACGATCATGCTGTCGCCGTGGGTTTCGCGGCCCGACAAATGGTAGCCGCCCTGCGCTGGGGCGATCACGTAGGCGAGGTTCTCGATCGCGCGCGCGCGGATCAGCGTCTCGAAATGCGCGCGCCCGGTGGTGGCGGTGAACGCCGACGGCACCACGATGATGTCGACGTCGGGCATGGCGCGATACAGCTCGGGGAAGCGCAGGTCGTAGCAGATCGACAGGCCGATGCGGCCGAACGGGCTGCTGACGACGACGACCTTGTCGCCCGGTTCGATCAGCTTGGCTTCCTGGTAGCGCTCGTTGCCGAGATCGAGACCGAACAGGTGAATCTTGTCGTAGCGCGCGACCTGCTTGCCGCGTTCGTCGTACACCAGGCAGCTGTTGCGCACCTTGTTCGCCGCGCCGGCTTCCAGCGGAACCGAGCCGCCGACCAGCCAGATGTGATGCTTCTTCGCCATGCGCGACATGAAGGTCTGGATCGGGCCATTGCCTTCGGCCTCGCGCGCCTTCACCACGTCGGCGTCCTTCATCCCCATGATGCAGAAAAATTCCGGCAGCACGACCAGGCGCGCGCCGGCGTCGACGGCCAGCTCGATGAGCTGCTCGGCTTCCGCCAGATTGGCCGACACGTTGGGGCCGGACGCCATCTGGATCGCCGCGACGCGCACGGTGCCGGCCTGCGGCGCGGATTTCTTGACTTGCGCGCCCCTGGAGCGCGCCACACTGGGTCTTGCTGGCTTCTTCGTTGTCATGTTTCAGATTCCACGATCAGGGTTCGGACACCGGGGTGCCGGACGGGTTCTCGGTTTTTGCCTTCGGCAGTTTTTTGACGTCGGGTGCCTGCCACGGCCCGGTCACCAGGTATTCCTGGCTGATGGCTTCCTCGAACGGGTCACGCAGCAGCTTTTGCGCCGCCAGCGCGCCCACGCCCGCCAGCGGCCCGCCGATCAGGGCGCCGGCCACAGCCACGCTTTCGGACAGTTTCGGGATCACTTTCACCCGCAACTGCACGGCCTCCTGGTTGAGGTCGGCCAGTCCGGACATGTTGACCTTGGCGGCCGGCCCGCGCATCCTGAAATCGTCGCTGTAGACCACGCCGCGCGCGATGCGCAGGGTGGCGCCGATATCGTCAAAGGCATAGCCTTCGTTGAAGATATCACGGAAATCGAAGCTCAGCCGGCGCGGCAGCGATTGCAGGCTCAGCACGCCCAGCAGCTTGCCCGCGCCGGGGTCGATCTTGAGGAATTGCCCGCCGCGGGCCTTGAATTCGAGTTGCCCTGCCAGCGTGTCGAACGAGAAATCGGCGGGCGAGCCCACCCAGGTGGCGTTGCCCTGGAATTCCGCGCTGCCGCGGCGGAGCGCATCGGGGTAACCAAAACGGCCCAGAAACTTGCCCGCATCCAGCACATTCAGTTTCAGTTCGGCACGGGTTTCGCTCGGTGCGCCGTCGCGCCAAAGTCCGCTCATGCGGAACACGCTGTCGGGGTGCGTCAGCTGCAGACTCTCGATCACCAGCCCTTCCGCAGCCCCCCGCGCCAACGCCTCCAGCCGCCCCAGCGATCGTTCCTGCAAACGAAAATCCTCCACCACCACATCCAGCGTCGGAAAATTCGCGGCCTTCAGGTTGAGGCTGCCTGCCGCACCGACAGCGGGCGCCGGGGCCGGCACGGTCAGCTGTTTGAACTGCGCCGACACCCGGGCTGAAGCCCCTGTGGAATCGTATGCGCCGGCCGGGCGATAGGTCAGCGCCCCGCTCACGTCGCGCCCCGTCACTTGGACCCGCAACAGGCCGTTGCGGCTACGCCCCTGCAGGTTCACCTCCTGATAGCGGCGCCCCATCAGGTCGAGCGCGTCGAAACCCAGATCGAGCGACGTCAGCGGCAAGGCTGCGCCCCCCGCGCGATCGGACAACAGCGCCGCCCAGCCGGAAACATCCATGACGCGCCCGCTGCCCGCCAGCCGCAAGCCGGGCTCGGCCGGCATCACCGCCGGTCCACCAAAACGGATTTCGCCGCGGGCAAAACCGCCGGCCGCCGTGCTGCGCCACACCGCGCCGACGGTGCTGCCCAGCCGAACCTCATGCAAGCGGCCGTCGGGCTGCGGCTGGCTGGTCACCAGCAGCGGCAGCGGCTGCGCGGCGGTCTTCGCCAGCGGGAGCGGCAGGCTGGAACCCAGCCCGACCAGATCGGAATCGATGCGGATGCGCTCGCCCGTCGGCTCTAGATCAAGCTGGCCGCGCCATGCGGTCTGCCCCGACAGGTGCTTGTCCCATGTCGCCCCCAGCCAGGGCGTCATGCCGGCGGCGGTGGCGCTTCCCTGCGCCAGGATCTGCACCTGGCCGTTGCGGGTGGCGGCCTCGATGCGCAGCGGGCCGCCGAGAAACTGCGCGCTGATGTTTTTCGCATTCAGGCTGTCGTCGGTGAAATCGATGTCGCCGCGCACCCGGTCAAGTCGCGGCAGGCCGGACGGGAACAGGACATTGTCCAGAAACGACAGCCGCCCCGTCAGCCGGGTGTCGTGGCTGCGGCGCAGCGGCACCTGCATTTTCAGGACGAGCCGCATCGGCCCGCTGCCATCGAGCGCGTCGGTGAAGCCGCGCAGGCGCTCGCCCAGCGGGCTGAAATTGGCGAAGCGGATGAAATCCTGGATCGGCCCACCGGCCTGGCCATCGATGAGCAGCAACTCGTCGTGATGCAGCAGATCCGGGATGACGGCCTTCACCGGCAGCAGGGCCACCCCGTAAATCCGCGCCTGTCTGGCGGTCACCTCCATCTGCTTGCCCTGGAACAATACGCGCCCCTGGATCCCCTCGATGCGCGGCCAGCCCCGCACATAGTCGATCACCCCATCCTTCACCTGCACATCGACGCGAAACACCCCGTTGCCCTGCTCGAACGGAAAGTGTGCCAGGTCGCCTTCCAGGCTCAGCTGCACGTTGTCGGAGTGCCCGGCCAGGACGCTCTCCCGCACCCAGTCGACCGTGTCGTCACCAATTGTTTTCGGGAAGTAGCGATGCACCGCCGTCCCCTCGGCCCGGCTCAGATGCGCCGTCAGGTCGATGATGCCGGGATGGCCGGCGATCAGTTCGTAGTCCCCCTTTGCCGTGCCCGCCATGTCTGGGTTGGCGAAGGCGACTTCGCTCAGTGTCAGGCGACGGCCGCGCGGGGTTTTTTTCCAGCTGCCGCGCGCGTGCAGGCTGTCGAATCCGAACGAGGGCTCGCGGAACAGACCGGGCAGCTTGACGGCCAGCTGCCCGGAATCGATCTCGAACACGCCTGCGCGCGCGTCGCCCTCGATGCGCCCGCTGAGGTTGTCCAGCCCCGGCTGCGTGTCGGCTGCCGTCACCCCCAGGCCGCTGAAGTGGGCCGCAATGCTGAAGTTGTCGATGCCGGGCTGCGCCCCGCGCCAGCCGAGGCGAAAGTCGTCGAAACGCCCTTGCGGCTGCAGGGTCCGCAGCCGCTCACGCAAGGCCGCGTCGATCGGCAGGCTCGGCAATATCGCTTGCCAGCTGTCGAGCTTGAGTGCGCGGGCCGTGACTTCACGCGAGTCGGCGCTCCAGGACAGTCCCGCATTGAACGGTGCGCCCAGCGCGCCGCCCGGCCGCGCCACGCGCAGGTTTTCAAACGCCACGCGCTGACCGTCGGGGCCGCGCGTCCACATGGCCTGGCCGCGCACCTGCGCCAGCCGCAGCGCAGGCAAATCGTCGCCCAGCGTGGTTTCGATCTCGCGCAGGTCGAAGCCCGCCGTCACGCCGACGAACTCGCCGCGCGCCACCCTGGACTTCAGATTCAGCGCGCCCCAGCCCTGCCGGGCTGGATACGGCAGCGCCAGCCAGGTGGCGAGGCGCGGTAACGAGACGCCCGCCACGCTCGCGTCGACGCGACCGTTCCAGGTCTTGATGTCATCCGCATTGCGGCCGCGCAAATGCGCCTCGATCGTCAGCGGCCGCGCCAGGGTCGCCGGGGGAATGGCGCGCAAAGTCAGGTGGTGGGTACGGCGCGTGTTGGCGAGCGTGAAATCGACTTCACGCAGAATCAGCGGCGGTGCGTTGCGCACTTCGTCCAGCCAGGTCAGCGTGGCCTGGCCCGCATGCACCCGCCCCTGCCGCAACAGCCAGTTGGCAAAACCGCTGTCGGGATCCGCCGGGTTGACCGGAATGCCGCCGACATAGATATGGCCATCGCGCGCGCGCCGCACCCCGAGCGTCAGCCCCTGCAGTTCGATGCGGTTGAAGCGCGGCTCCAGAAACAGCAGCGAACGCCAGGCGAAGGCGGCTTCCAGTTCGGGAAGATAGAGCGCGGGGTGGCCCTGCCGGTCATACAGACGCACGCCCTGCAGACGGAATTCGGGGTGCGCCTGCTGCCACACCCCCGACACGGCTTCCAGCGTCACCCGCTGCCCCAGTGCGCGCGTCATCAGGCTGGCCACCGTGTCGCGGTGATCGGTGATATTCGGCAACACCCAGAAATACATCAGCGCCGCGGCGGTCGCGACGCCCAGCGCGGCCAATGCAGCGAGGGCTGCCAGCCAGCGCGCGGCGCGGCGCAGGAGCTTGGAAATCGCGGGGGAAACGGTCATCAATACAAGGTCTCGAAGCCTTCAATTCTATGCGTTAGCCCGCGCCTTGCGGGGGAACCCGGCAGGAATTCGAGGCGCCTCATTCACCGGTAAAGCGGTGGATCTGCCGGCGGTCGCGCTTGGTGGGGCGACCCTTGATGGCGGCTTCCGGACGGGCCGCCAGCTTGCGGTCGCGCAGCTGCTGCTGGCGGCGCGCGTGGCTGGCGGGATCTTCCTCATACAGCGCCTGCGCCACCGGCGCCGGGCCGCGCTGCATGGCCAGCGCCCGCACCGTCAGGGTCCAGTCGGCGTCACCCAGACGGACATCCAGCCGGTCGCCGGGTTTCACCTCGCGCGCAGGTTTGCCGCGTTCGCCGTTGAGCTTCACGCGGCCGTGATCGATGGCCTGGGTGGCGAGGCTGCGCGTCTTGAAAAAGCGCGCGGCCCACAGCCACTTGTCGAGCCGCATTTTGTCGAGTGCGGCTTTCTCAGTCGGCATCGTTCCCTGCCGCGAAGGTCAGTGACATATTCGAATCGCTTGAGTGCATTGCCCGAATTGTGCCGGGTTTACTCGCCCGAAACCACGCCCGCAATGCCGTATCGTCCAGGCACCGATACAATCACCCGTTTTCAAAAGGAAGGCCCATGCCCAAGATTCTCGCCTTTTCCGGCAGCATTCGCCGTGATTCCTGGAACCGAAAACTCGTTCAGGCCGCGGTGGATGCAACCCGTGCCGCCGGCGGCGACGTCACCCTGATCGATCTCGCCGATTATCCGCTGCCGCTCTACAACGGCGACCTCGAAGACCGCGACGGCCTGCCCGACAACGCGCTACGCCTGAAAGCCCTGTTCAAGAGCCACGACGCCCTGCTGATCGCCAGCCCGGAATACAACAGCTCGATCCCGCCGCTGCTGAAGAACACGATCGACTGGGTGTCACGCGAATGGCAGGGCGAATCCGGCCTGGTGCCCTACAAGGGCAAGGTCGCGGCGATCATGGGCGCCTCGCCCGGTGCGCTGGGCGGCATGCGCATGCTGCCGCACCTGCGCCAGATCCTGAATACGCTCGGGGCGCTGGTGCTGCCCAGCCAGTTCTCGCTGCCCCACGCAGATACGGCATTCAACGCGGAGAGCGGCGCGCTGAAATCGCCGGCGCGCCTGCATGCGCTGGTACTGGAACTGGTGAACACCACCGCCGCACTGAAACCGGCATGAAAGACTGCGCCGGTCAGTCGGCCCGGACAGCATGGGCAGGCCCGTCTACGCGAAGCATCCCGGAATAGCCACGGCGTCCCGGAAACCCGCGTAGACAACCATTCCCGGGCCATCTGCCATCCTATCTCCGCGAGCTTACCGGAAGAAGAACCCAAAACATTTTGTCGGCAGAACAGCACTTGCAGCACCCCAATAACAGGATTGACGCCGCACTGCTCGGCAAAATCATGCTCGCCCGTTTTCTGGCGTTGCCGCTGCGGGCTTTCGACCGCCTCGTGACCCAGGTGGAGTCATCCGCCGGGTTTAACGCGCTGCGCCCCTGGATTACCGCGGGCCTACTGGAAGGTGCACGGGTGGCGCATGATGCGGCCGCCATCCCCCAAACCAAAGCATCCCTGATCCTGGGAGAAGTTCACGAGGCGGCCCGTGACCTGGTGTTCCTTTACCACCGCGACAGCTATGCGCGTGAGTACCGGTTCGATGAAGAGGGGATGAACCGCCTGATGGCACGCGAGGAAATCCCCAGAGATTTCGCAGGGACGTTACACAGGCTGCGCCTCATCAATACCCGGAACCGGCTCACCCATGCGGTGGTACAGGCGGTGCTGACATCGCAGGCAGCATATCTGCGTTCCGGGCAGGTCTTGACGCTCCTGCCCTTGACCCAGGCGACCATTTCCGCCCGGCTGCGGTCGGAGTCGAATCTTGCCGTGGTGGCGGATGCGGGCCGGATTTCCCGGCTGGTGCGTGGACTGACGATCATGCTGCCAAACGGCAAGGTGGTGCCGTTAAACACCCTATTCCCGAAACCGCGGCAGGTTCATTGCCATTTCGTGGATCACATGATAAAAACAGAAAAAACGTGGATGGCAGAAGGGCTGTTGCGGGAACCGCTGACGGACGAGGCCGTCGCCGCCATCCTTGAGCGGGAACATGGCATCCGGTTGTCGCGGCGCACCGTGGCAAACATCCGGCATGATCTGGCGATTCCCGATTACAAGCGCCGCATCCAGCGGACGGATTACCTGGCTGCTACCGAGGGATTTTCCGCCCTGGTGCCGCTGACCCCTCAAGCACTGCGCACTGCGGTTCCGGCCCATTCCGGCGTGTACGAGATCCGGACGGCTTCCACTTTCCGCCTTGGCGAAGAGAAGGACTGGCCGGGGAAAAGTGTGCCGGTCGTACCGCACGGCGTGGTCTACATTGGATCGGCCGGTGATTTGCGCAAGCGTCTGGGCGATCATCTGCGCGGCAGCAGCGCTAATGCGCTGCTGTATCGCCACGTGGCCGGCGGTGCCGCGCGGGTGCGGTTTCGCCTGATCAGTACGGACTGGCGCGTGGTGGAGCGGGAACTGTACCAGGTATTTTGCGAGACGTTCGGCGTGTCCCCGCCGTGTAACCGCATGAGTCCTTAAGAAAGCGCGCAACCCGCCGATATACCTTGCACCCATCCATACCCGCGGCCCCGTGAAGCGCCGGGAATGCACAAGAACAACTGAAGATCGGAAAGAAAAAGAAGATGGAAAAAATCTTGCGCAAGCAAGCAAGCAAGCAAGCCTGATATCCCCGGTTCCGGCAGTCCGGGAGTCGGGCCATGAAGCGCTCGGATGAAACGGTTGCCATGTTGCCCCGGAAAATTGGATTCGGTTTCGCCCTAGGTTTGTCTCTTGTTATCGTGGGCGGAAGCGGCCTCCTTTTGTGGCAAAACTACCGCGCCATCGAGACGCGGGCTGATGCCGAGACGGCGGTCGTGGCGCGCACCGTGGCCGCCCAGATGGCCGAGCGCTTCGCCCGCTACGATTATCTGCTCTCCCACGCCCAAGCGGCCTTGCAGCAGGACCTCGCGCAAGGCAAGCCGCTCTCCACCGCGCGGTTACAGCGCGAGTTGACCCTATGGCGAGGCAGCGATCCGGACATCGTTGCCGTGCGGATCGCCGATGCGAGCGGCAGACTCATCGACCAGCCCAGACCGGTCACCATCGCCGATCGTGCCGATTTCCGCCTGCATCAGGGCAGTCCCAAGCTGGGCCGCCTGATCACCGGGCCTGTCATGGGCCGTGTGGCGGGCGATTGGGTGATGCTCATGAGCCGGCGCCTGAACAGCCCGGACGGGCGCTTTGCCGGCGTCGTTTTCCTGCCCCTCAGAGTCGCACACTTCGAACAGCGCTTCGCCCGCTATGGCCTGATGCCGGGTGCGGCCGTCGCGCTCTACGACAAGAACCTCCTCCTCATGGCGCGCATTCCCGCGGTGCCGCACAGGCTCGGCAAGCCCCTGCAAGGCTCCCCCTTGATAGACCGGGTACATGCCGGACAGCGTGCGGGCCAGTACCGGCATGTCACCGTACAGGACGGCATCGAGCGCTTTTACAGCTATACCTGGGTGGAAGGCACCCCGCTCTTCGTCCTGATCGGATTACCGGTGGCGGCGCTGATGCAAGGGTGGTGGCAACTCTTCTGGACAGTGATCGGCCTGGGGACGGTGGTGCTCGCATTGTTCTGGGGCCTCGTGTGGATGCTCTCCCATGCCGAGGCGCGCGCGCGGCAACGGGCCGAGGAACTGAGCGCGGCCTACGCGCAAACCACCCGGCGCCTCAAATCCCTGCTTGCCGCAACACCGGATAATGTCTGGTTCACGGATGCTCAGGGGCGCTACATCGAGGTCAACCCGGCCTATGCGCAACTTGCCGGGCTGACCGAGTCCGAGATGCTGGGCAAGACCGCCGACGAAGTATGGCCGGCGCCCATCGCGCAACAGATCCGGCGCAGCGCTGAGGAAGCGCGCGCAAGCGGGCGGGGGGTGCAGGACGAACTGGCCTTCGCGACGGCGGCAGGCGCGCGGGTGTTTGAAAATATGCGCGCGCCGGTGTTCGGCAGTGACGGTGCGTTTCTAGGCATGGCGGGAATAGGCCGTAATATTACCCAGCGCAAGGCGAACGAGGAGGATCTGCGCCTCGCCGCCGTGGTATTCGAGCAAAGCGCCCAGGGCATGATGATCACGGACGCCGGGCAGCGCATCCTTGCCGTGAATCCCGCTTTCACGCGGATGACAGGCTATACGCCCGAAGAAGCCATCGGACAGACGCCGCGCATCCTGCAATCCGGACGGCACGATGCGGCTTTTTATCGCGCCCTGTGGGAGAGCATCCAGGACACCGGTCACTGGCAGGGGGAAATCTGGGGCCGGCGCAGAAGCGGGGAAGTCTATCCCAAGTGGTTGTCCATTTCCACCGTGCGCGATGGACAAGGCAAGATCACCCACTACATGGGCATCTTTACCGATATCTCCGAACAGAAGGCGCAAGCGACGCGCATCGAGCAGTTGGCCTTTTACGACCCCCTCACCGGCCTGCCCAACCGGGCGTTGTTCATGGATCGCCTGAAACAGGCGCTCGCCGCCGCCCATCGGCATGGGCAGCGGGTGGCGCTGCTGTTTCTGGACATCAACCGCTTCAAGGAAATCAACGACACCCAGGGGCACGCCATTGGGGACGCGGTGCTCATTGAAGTCGCTCGCCGCTTTCAGTCCGTCTTGCGGCAGGAAGAAACTCTGGCCCGGCTCGGCGGCGACGAGTTCGTCGTCATCGTCGAGGAGGCCGACCAGTCGGCTGTCGCCGTCATTGCCGAACGTTTTGAACAGACCCTTTCAGAGCCCATCGTGGTCAGTGGGTACACGTATGCGCTGGGGGTCAGCATCGGCATTGCGTTGTATCCCGAGGATGGTGCGACGTGTCAGGAGTTGCTCAAGCAGGCCGACATCGCCATGTACCGTGCCAAGGCCTCAGGCGGCGGCTATCGCTTCTACCGGCCGGAGATGAGCGCGGGGCTGACCGAGCGCATGGCCCTGGCCCGGGATCTCCAGCATGCCCTGCGCGGGGAAGAAGGCGAACTGGAACTCTACTACCAGCCGCAGGTGGACCTGCAAACCCGGGCGCTGGTCGGCGCCGAGGCCTTGTTGCGCTGGCACCACCCGGAACGGGGCGTGGTCAGTCCGGGCGTGTTCATTCCGATCGCTGAAGAGCGCGGCATGATGATCGACCTGGGCGATTGGGTGCTGCGCGAGGCCTGCCGTCAGATGAAAGCCTGGCAGGCGGCGGGGTTGAATTTCCCGGGCCGGCTCGCCGTCAATATCGCCGCCCAGCAGATCGAGGACACCGGCTTCGCCGGCCAGGTGCAGGCCATCGCGCGCGCCGCGGGCATCGCCCCCGGTGGCCTTGAACTGGAACTCACCGAAAGCGGCCTGATGCGGAACGTGGAGCAGGCACTCGACATGATGAACATCCTGAAAGCGGCGGGCTTTGCACTCTCGATCGACGATTTCGGCACCGGCTACTCGTCGCTTGCTTACCTCAAGCGTTTTCCCGCGGACAAGCTCAAGATCGACATGTCGTTTGTGCGTGACATGCTGAAAGATCGCCATGATTACGCCACTGTCGGCACCATCATCAGTATGGCGCGCAACTTCGGCCTCAAGACGGTTGCCGAAGGCGTGGAACAGGTGGCGCAGGCGGAAACGCTGCTGGCAATGGGCTGCGATGAGGCACAGGGTTATTATTTTGACCGCCCCGAAGCCGCGGAAGTCTTTGCGCAGAAATGGCTCGGGGCGGCCGCCAGTGGAAGCATGCTGCGATGACGCTATTGGCGGGGACGAAACTCACTGGAGCGATGAGACCGCACGGGCCGGAAAAACGTTGTAATGGGTCTATTGTAAATCCAGGAGGTGAAATGGATAGAACGCTGCTCTTGGTCGATGACGAAGAAAACATTGTTTCCGCCCTGGTGCGGTTGCTGCGCCGGGACGGTTATCGCATCCTGAAAGCCAACAGCGGCAAGGAAGGACTGGAATTGCTGGCGCAGAATAAAGTGGGCGTCATTGTTTCCGACCAGCGTATGCCGGAGATGACCGGAGCGGAGTTTTTGAGCAAAGTGAAAGCGCTTTATCCGGATACGGTGCGCATCATGCTGAGCGGCTATACCGAACTTAATTCGGTGACGGATGCCATTAATCGCGGGGCCATCTACAAATTTCTCACCAAACCGTGGGAGGATGATTTGTTGCGGGCCAACGTGGAAGAGTCCTTCCGTCTTCACGAAATGAAAATGGAAAATATCCAGCTGACACATCAGCTGACAGAGGCTAACGAAGCGCTATCCCGGTTTAACCGGGAACTTGAACAACGGGTAGAGGAAAAAACCAGTGAAGTACTCCGCAACCTTAAAATCTTGCGTATTTCACAGGAAGTACTGGATTTTCTGCCGGTAGCCGTGGTGGGCATCGGTGACGATGGCGTGATTGCCATTGCCAATCAAATGGCGCACCAGTTGTTTGGGGGAAGCGGTGAACGGGCTTTGCTGGGCGAAGTGGCAAGTGAAGTCATGCCGGCCGCGTTGTTGACGGGCGTTTCAAGCAGCCAATGCCGTCAGAATGAAGGCAGAAAACCATGTCGCCTCGAGGATGGACGGGATATCAATTACTGGTGTTATTCCATGGGAGTGTTTTCCCAATCGAAGGGCGTGGTGCTCGTTATTGACCATGATCCACAGCCTGGGCAGTCGTCGGTATGAATATTGGTTTTCCGGGAGACAAGGAAAATGGCCGCTATCACTGACGGGGAAGGAATACTTGCCAAGCTGCATCAGCTCCCCGTCATACCGGTCGTGGTGCAGGAAGTAATCAGCAGCTTCAACGATCCGGATCTGGACAGTGCCGCTTTGGCACACAAGATCGCGCAGGATCAAGGCTTGACCGCAAAGGTTTTGCGGGTGGCGAACTCCGCGTTTTACGGTTTGCCGCGCCAGATCAGTTCCATGCAGGACGCGGTGCTGGTGATGGGATTCAATCATATCCGTTCGCTGGCATTGTCGGCAGGATTTGTGCTTGCTTTCCCGGTCACCGGATCGAGCCGGTTTGACCGGCATGCTTACTGGAAGCACAGTTTCCGGGTGGCGGCCTACGCCAAAGCGCTGGCAAAGTGTTTAAGGCATGATCAGGAAATGGCCTTTATGGCCGGCATGTTTCACGATATCGGCCAGTTGGTGCTGGATACCTGCATGCGGGAACAGTTTGCGAGCGCGCTGGAACAGCAGCAAGAGTCCGGCCAGAACCTGATTGAGATCGAACAAATGTTGTTTGGATTCGACCATGTCCTGATCGGCGCCGAAGTGGCCAGGCGCTGGAATTTTCCCCGGGCAATGGAACATGCCATCCGTCATTGGCGCATTCCTGAGCATGAACCGTTCGAGCCGGTTACCGGCATGGTGCATGTGGCGGCATTGCTCGCAGGCGGATTAAGCGGCGAGGCCTTGATGGGCAATTTGCCGGCCACTTTGCGCGAGCGTCTCCAGGTGACATGGGAGCGCATCGAAACCTGCCTGCCGGAGCCGGATCAATTGGATGCCGGGACCAATCTTATGCTACCGGCTTAGAAAGGGGAATGCATGTCCTTCGACCGGATGACCAAACTATCCTGGATTTACGACCTGTATCGCCTTGGGCAGGACGTGGTACTGGCGGAAAACGCTTCCGCCATTTACCAGCGGATCCTGCTGCATATCGTGGATGGATTCGAAGCGAAAAACGGTTCGCTGGCATTGTGCGATGAAGACCGGGCTAACCTGACCATCGTTGCCGGCATTGACTTGCCAGCCGGGGTGGTCGGCAGCCCGGTGAAAATGGGCGAAGGCATATTGGGATGGGTGGCGCAGGAAGGCAAGGCGCTGTTGCTGAATGGCGACGTTTCCAATGACCCGCGTTTCGTGCGGCATAAACAGGGGCGAGGGGCTGTGGCGACCAATATCGCCATTTGCTGGCCGCTCAAGATTGAGGACCGTATTATCGGCGCGATCAGCGTGAACCGGCTGGATGGCACGCCGCTCTTTACCGAATTGGATCTGGAGCAGGGCACGATTTTGCTGAATATGGTCAGCCTGGCCTTGGGCAATATTCAATTGCACCTCGATCGGCAACGGCGCTTTGAAGAACTGCGGCAGGTGAATCAAAAACTGGAAGAAGCCCACAGCCAACTGCTGCAATCGGAAAAAATGGCTTCCATCGGTCAACTTGCGGCTGGAGTGGCGCACGAGATCAATAACCCCATCGGCTATGTCTATTCCAATCTGGGGGCATTGGAACGTTATCTGGGAGAGGTGTTCGAGGTGCTGGATGCCTACGAAAAAGCGGAAGGGGCAATCCCCGGCAATGCGCCGGCGCTGGCCGATCTGCACGCCCTCAAGAGCAAGGTGGACCTGCCTTTTCTAAAGGCGGATTTGCAGTCTTTAATGAATGAATCCAAGGAAGGGATTACACGGGTCAAAAGAATCGTCCAGGATTTAAAGGATTTTTCCCATGCGGATGTGGGAGATGAATGGCAGTGGGCGGATTTGCAAAAAGGGCTGGACAGCACACTCAATATCGTCTGGAACGAAATCAAGTACAAGGCCGAGGTTGTCAAGGAATACGGAGAATTGCCGGATATCGAATGCCTGCCGTCCCAGATGAATCAGGTATTCATGAATTTGCTGATAAACGCGGCCCATGCCATCGAGGAGCGGGGCATGATCACCCTCCGCACCGGGAGTGAAGCCGAACAGGTGTGGGTGGAAGTGGCGGATACCGGCAAGGGCATTGCGCCGGAAAATCTGAAGCGGATATTTGATCCGTTTTTCACCACCAAGCCAATTGGCAAAGGAACGGGGCTGGGATTGTCGCTGGCTTACGGCATTGTCGAGAAACATCATGGCCGGATCGAGGTGCAAAGCGAAGTGGGTAAAGGCACGGCGTTCAGGATATGCCTGCCGGTACGACAGGCGCAGGCGGAAGCCGCCGCGAATGGATGAGCAGGTTCCTTCTTCACGGGTGGGAGAAGGGCCGTATGAGAAGGATGCAGTCCTGCTGAATCAGGCGTGTTGGCGAGATAAACCGAGATAGGATCCAGAAAAATATATGACCGAAACCGCAGCATCGCCGGGGACGGGCGGGGAAACCGCCCAGCCGGCAACTTTGTTATTCGTGGATGACGAGGCCAATATCCTGTCCGCGCTGAACAGGCTGTTTCGCCCCTTCGGCTACCGGATACTTACCGCGGAAAGCGGCGCCCAGGGGCTGGAAATCATGGCCCGGGAAGCTGTGGATCTGGTGATTTCCGATATGCGCATGCCGGAAATGAACGGTGCGCAATTCCTCGAAAAGGTGCGCGAGCGCTGGCCGGAGACTATTCGCATTCTGCTGACTGGATATGCTGACATCGCCTCGACGGTGGATGCCATCAACAAGGGGCAAATATTTCGTTATTTCTCGAAGCCATGGGAAGACCGCGACATTGTCGTAGATGTCAAACATGCTTTGGAACACAAACAGCTCGAACTTGATAAAAAGCGGCTTGAGCGGCTTACCCAAAAACAGAACGAAGAACTGAAACAGCTTAACGCCAGCCTCGAAGAAAAGGTCAGGGAACGCACCGAAGAATTGCGGCGAACCATGGGGTTCCTGGAAGAGGCGCACGAGCGTTTGAAAAAGAGCTTCCTGACTTCGATTCGTGTGTTTTCAAGTCTGATCGAAATGCGTGAAGGACCACAGGCAGGCCACGCCCAGCGCGTGGCAGAACATGCGCGGGCGCTGGCACAACGAATGAACCTGGCGGAGAGCGATGTTCAGGATGTGGTGTTTGCCGCATTGCTGCATGACATCGGCAAGATCGGCTGGCCCGACAGTTTAATGCGGAAACCATTTTCCGCGTTGACGTCCGAGGAGCGAACGGAAGTCGTTAAGCATCCGATCAAAGGCCAGACCATCCTGATGGCGTTGGAGCAGTTACAAGAGGCTGCCAAACTGATCCGTCATCACCATGAACGTTTCGACGGAAAAGGTTACCCGGATGGTCTTGGCGGTCTTGACATCCCAATGGGGGCACGTATTTTGGCAGTGGTTAACGACTACGACGCCTTTCAGAACGGTAGTCTGGTAAGCAAACCGATGCACGCAAAAAAAGCGATGCAATATATCCTTGAAACACGAGGGTCAAGATACGACCCCCTGGTGGTCGATGCATTTGCCGAGTTGCTTGGAGAAACCGAGCACGGAAGGGCAAACAGGCAGGAACGCTTGATGGATCAACCCATGCTGTCCACACAGTTGAAGCCTGGTATGGTTATGGCGCGCGATTTAGCGACGCAGGAAGGCATGCTTTTACTGTCCAAGGGAAATATCTTGTCAGCGGGAATGATCGCGCAATTGATCAATTACGAAGAGTTAGAAGAAAAGGCGCTCACCATTTATGTGTGCCCTTGAGGAGTGATGTTATGTACCGCTTGATGCTCGTAGATGACGAAGAAAATATATTAAACGCATTGCGTCGTGTTCTCGGTACGCTGCTGTTTGCGGGTCCGGACGGGGAAAAGACCGAAGTTGTCATCGAAACTTTCCGCGTGCCTGAGAAAGCGCTTGAGCGCGCATCTTATACCGCCTTCGATTTGGTCGTGTCGGATTATCGTATGCCGACAATGAATGGCGTCGAGTTCTTGAAGGCATTAAAACAACATCAGCCGAATATTGCCCGACTGATTTTAAGCGGATATGCGGACCTGGACGGTCTTATCGGTGCGATCAATGAAGTCGGAATTTCACGCTTTATAGCCAAGCCATGGAATGACTATGAGTTGACAGCAGCGATTACCCAGCAGCTGGCTTATCGGGCGATGCTCCTTGAAAATGAGCGCCTGGCAGACCTGACGCGCGTACAGCAAGGTAAAATAAGCCAGCAGGAAATGGCCCTGAAGCAACTGGAACTGGAACATCCAGGTATAACCAAAGTCAACTGGGGACCCGATGGCTCGGTGATACTGGATGATTGATCATTAATGATTTTTCCTCTTTTGAGTTCCGAGTGGGTAACTGGCAGCATCTGGCCCGGTCCCCGAGTCGAGGTTGAAGTCGAGTGAGCGAGAAGCAGCTGTTCGAAGCGGCCCTTGGCGTGGCCCATCCCTGGTACGTGAGCGGCACCGAGTTCGATGTGGAGAACCGGCGACTGACCATCGGCATCGACTTTGTGGCTGGCAGCCGCTTTGCTCATCCTGAGGTGCCCGGTGAACACCCGGTGCACGACACCCAGACCAAGCGCTACCGGCACCTGAACTTCTTCCAGCACGACTGCTTCCTGGAGGTGCGCGTGCCACGGCTGAAACTGCCGGACGGCCGCGTCGCGTTGGTCGAGTCGGATTGGGCAGGCAAGCTGTCGGGGTTCACCCTGCTGTTCGAGGCGCTGGTGCTGACGCTGTGCCGGCAGATGCCGTTCGCCGCCGTTGCGCGGATGGTCGGAGAATCGTGGCACCGGGTGCATGCGATCTGCTCGCGCTACGTTGATCTGGCGGTCGCCGAGCTGGACCTGTCGCAGGTAACCGCCCTGGCGATCGATGAGACCTCCTCCCAGCGTGGGCACCGTTACCTGACCCTGGCCGCTGATGCCGATCAGCGCAAGGTGGTATTCGTCACGCCCGGGCGGGGCAGCGACACCGTCGCCGCGCTGGCAGACCGTCTGAAGCCCCATCAAGCCACACCCGAACAGATCGAATCGGTCAGCATCGACATGTCCCCGGCCTACATCCGTGGCGTTGCGGACCCCCTTCCCGAAGCGCGAATCACTTTCGGCAAGTTCCACGTCATCGCCCAGGCCTGCGCCGCACTGGACAAGGTCAGGCGGCAGGAGCAGCGCACCGACCCCGACCCCGACCCCGACCCCGACCTCAAGGGCTTACGCTGGTCCCTGCTCAAGGACCGGGACCGTCTGTCTGCCGCACAACGCAGCGACCTCGATGTGCTGATCGCGCGGGCAACGACCCAACGCACCGCCCGTGCCTGGCTCTACCGCGAGCACCTTCGGGATATCCTCGATCGCAAGCAGACCAACGTGGTGTCGACCCTGCTTCGGCAGTGGTGCACCAACGTCATGCGCTCCAAGGTCGAGCCGATGAAGGACGTCGCGAGAATGATCCGCCGGCACTTCAACGGTATCGTCGCCTGGACTCGGACCCGGCAAACCAACGGCTTCCCCGAAGCCCTCAACGGACGTTTCCAGGCGGCCAAACGGAAAGCCCGCGGGTACGGAAGGTTCGAAACCATGCGTACCGTGTTCCTCCTCATCGCTGGGAAGCTCGACTTCCAGCGCCTGAACCCGCACGCCGCATAACCCACTCGAATTTCAAAAGAGCCTGGTTTTAAAGGGATAAGCAAGCGCTTCGCTTAATGGCCGATTACAACGAAGAATCCAACCGCCTGACGATCAAGATAGTCTATTACGGACCGGCGCTCAGTGGCAAAACGACCAATATCATGCGTTTGCATGACTTGATTGCGCCGCAGCTTAAAGGCGAGATCATGACGCTGGAAACGCAGAATGATCGAACCCTGTTTTTCGATTTGCTGCCACTTGCGTTTACCGCCAGCACCGGCCTGCTGATTAAATTCAAGCTGTTTACTGTACCCGGCCAGGTGGCGCATGACGGCACACGCAAAGCTGTGCTGTCGCGAGCGGACGGTGTTGTGTTTGTAGCGGACTCGCAGCGATCACAAAGTGTCAACAATGGCGAATCGTTCGACAATTTGGTTGAAAACGTGCATCGCGTCGGGCTTGATCTGGATCGCTTGCCGTTAGTTGTCCAGTTCAACAAGCGTGACCAAACAAACATCCTGTCCGAGGAGGAAATTTCTCAGCGATGGAGCGCCGCTTCCTGGCCCATCGTATTTGCCAGCGCGTTGCACGGCGACGGCGTGGTCGACACCTTTAGCCAATTGCTGGCGCAGGTTCATCGCAACCTGGACACGGAGTTCCATCTGGTGAGCAAGCACGGTATAGAACAGCGCAGCTTTGTCGAGTCTGCCTGCGCTACCATTGGATAAACCGCTATGGAACTGACACCCAGGCAATTCGACCGCGAGCTGACACTGAAAGAATTGCTCGCGGGTCTGCCCGCGGGTAAGCTACAACAGATTCTTGAGGCGATGTTCGGCTGTGGATTCCGGCTCACCACTGCTGGTGGTCAGGTGGTGGCGGGCAGCGCTGAACCCGGCACTGCAACGACCCATTCCCCGATCCGTTATGAGCTGGAATCGGTCGGAAATCTGGAGACGGCCAGCGCCGACCCAGAAAAAATCAAAGCTGCTGTTTTGTTGATCGAGTTGTTGTTGCACAGCGCCGCGCGCTATTACATGGCATCTGCACTGCACATAGAGGCGATCGACGCCGATTACGAAGCTTTGCAAAAAAAGCACGCGGCGCTGGTGATTTCAGAAACCCGTTACCGCGAACTGGCTGCCTCGCTGGAACTGCGCGTGCAGCAGCAGGTTGCAGTCATCGAAGCTGCACAGCGGCAGCTATATCAGACAGAAAAAATGGTTTCAGTCGGCCAGCTTGCGGCCGGTGTCGCACATGAAATCAACAATCCTGTGGGCTTCATAAAAAGCAACTTGAACACCGCCAAGAAATACGTGCAACAGTTCGCGCAACTCGCAGTATTGGTAAACAGCTCGCCTGACTCAGCGATTGCCAAAGGCTGGCGACAGGCTGATCTCGATTTCGTCATTCAGGATTTTTCCGATCTGCTCGGCGAAAGCATCGCCGGGACGGAGCGCGTTGCGCGCATCGTGGCCGATCTGAAGGATTTTTCGAATATCGACCACACTGAAATCCAGGTCGTCAACATCAACGATAACATCCGCTCGGTATGCAATATGGCGACGCATGAGCTCAGCAAAACCGCCGATTTGCTGTTTGATCTGGGCGAACTGCCTAAGCAGAAATGTCACCCGGGCCGCATCAACCAGGCGCTGCTGAATGTCCTGCTTAATGCAGCACAAGCCATGCCGGAACGCGGCCAGATCAGGATACGCAGCGAATATCGCGACGGCTTGACGTCGGTGCAAATCAGCGACAACGGGCACGGCATGGCTGAAAGCACGCTGGCGCGTGTTTTCGACCCATTCTTCACCACGCGCGAGGTAGGCAAGGGCACAGGTCTGGGGCTCACCGTTGCCCGCGATATCGTGACCGCCCATGACGGCGACATATTGATACAAAGCGAGCCGGGAAAAGGCACGACCGTCACAATACATCTACCCGTTGGCTAGCAATGTCTTATCAGGGAATGAACGCCATGTCACGTTTCTCCTCATTGTTCACCGGTACCACCAGCGAAGAAAGCGCATCGCCAGCTGCGCCACCGCGCAAGCCATATCGGATATTGCTGGTCGACGACGACGAAAACGTGCTGAAGGCGTTGCAACGCGTGTTCCGCCAGGAAAATTATCAGGTTGTGCTGGCCACTAGTGCGCAACAAGGGCTGGACATGCTGCGTTCAGACCCGGCACAGCTGATCATTTCTGATTACTTGATGCCTGGCGTAACCGGTGCCGTGCTGCTCAAGCAAGTCAAAGCACTCTACCCTGAAACCATCCGCATTATGTTGACGGGTCACGCCGATACAACTGCCGTCATGGCGGCGATCAAAGAAGGCGCAGTCTACAAATTCATTCTCAAGCCGTGGAACGACGATGATTTGCGCGTCACGGTAGCCCTCGCTCTGGAACAGTACGAACTCTTGCAGAAAAACAAACAGCTGCAAAACGAGAACATCAGCAAAGCCAAGGAAGTGGCTGCATTATCCAGGCTCGCTGTGAGCAATCGTAGCCAGCTGGCAATCATTCTCAACAAACGCAATTTGCTTAGCAGCCAGCAAGTACAGGAGTTGCATCGGTTGCAGCAGCAACGCAAAGAACCCATTGTCAAGTTGTTGCTGGAGCGTGATTGGATTAGCGAAAAAACCATACACGACATCCTGCGCAAAGAGTTGCTGATGGAAGAAGTGGCTTTGACGGAGTTTCAGGTCGATCCGGTCGTTGCTGCATTGATCCCACGCGCTTTTTGTGAGCGCCAGCTGGTGGTTCCGCTTAAATTGGAAGGCAAGCGCTTGATGTTGGCAATGGCCGATCCGCTCGATATGGGATTGATCGATGATATGCGTTTTGTTTCCGGGTTCAATATAGAGCCGGTTATCGCTCCGATAGCGGCAATACGAATAAAAATCGCGGCCATCTACGGCGAGAACCCGGAGGTAAACTTCCAGGACCTGGAAACCCTGTTTGGCAATCCCGATCCCTATGAGGGTATTGAAGTCGTTATCGACGACGACGAAAACATCAGTCTCGAAGAACTGTTGCTCGGTACCGAAGAACCGCCAGCTATTCGCCTGGTCAACTCGATCATCCTGGAGGCGATTCGCCTCGGCGCCAGCGATATTCATATCCAGCCGCGGCTGAAAAACGTGGCTGTCCGTTACCGCATCGATGGCGTTCTGATCGATAAGATTCACATTCCCCAGGCCTTCCATCTCTCTCTGATATCGCGGCTGAAAGTGATGTCGGAACTCGATATCAGTGAACGGCGGCGGCCGCAGGATGGCCGGATTACCGTAAAAACACCGACACGTATGGTCGACCTGAGGATTTCTACGCTCCCGACGGTCAATGGCGAAAAGATCGTGATGCGCATACTCGATCGCAATTCAGCGATTATGGGCCTTGAGGGCCTCAATTTCTCCGCACCTGACCTGGAGAATGTTATGCGTTTCATGGAAAAACCGCAGGGCATCATCCTGACAACCGGGCCAACCGGCAGCGGTAAAACCACCACGCTTTATTCGCTGTTACAACATAGTGCCACGCCCGAGCGCAACTATGTCACGATCGAGGATCCAGTTGAATATTACATGGACACCGCCGGGCAAGTGCTCATCAAGGAAAAAATCGGGCTCACTTTCCCGGTTGTGCTGCGCGCGATTTTGCGCCAGGACCCGGATGTCATATTGCTAGGCGAAATCCGCGACCTGGAGACGGCGGAAGTTGCTTTTCACGCCGCCTTGACCGGCCATCTGGTATTTTCAACCTTGCATACCAACTCGGCAATTGCGACCATCTCGCGGCTGCTCGATCTGGGGCTCAAACCTTATTTGATCGCAACCGGGCTGGAAGGCGTCATTGCACAGCGCCTGGTCAGAAAAATTTGCGATCACTGCCGCGTACCGGTTACACCTGATGCGGGATTGGCGGCCAAGCTCGGGCCGGTTTTTTTGAATAACATACCGCAGGCATACAAAGGGAAAGGCTGCCTGCACTGCAACAACAGCGGATATCGGGGACGCATCGCCATTTACGAAGTTCTGGTTCCGAACGACGAAATGCGCCACTTGATATCCACCGGCGGCAGCATACTGGAGATCACCAAAATGGCCTGTGCACTCGGTGCCACCACCTTGCTGCAAGACGGGCGTGACAAGGTGCAACAAGGATTGACCACAATGGAAGAAATATTGCGTGTGCTTGGCCCACAATAACGGAAAACCCGTTTTGGGGAACATCCTTGCCAGGCTGGTTCCGGGTACGCGTGAACCACTCCCGCAAGCGTTGCGTAAAGCGATTCTGGCTACATGCCCCGCACCAGATTCCGGTCCATCATTGGTAGCACGGACTGCATGCACGGAATCGCTGCTATCTTCATGCTGATAATCGGTGCGCCGGGCGTATGGCATCAACCCAATCGATGCCAACAAAGGCGGTGGACGTGGTCGGCCGGAGGGTTCATGAAGCTCTGAAGTGTTCAATCTAAGAACCGTAGTTGACCGCTCATTTCCCTCATGAGAGCCGCATGAATACTGAGTGTTCCGCCTTTGTTCGCATTCACCTTTTGGGTGACATCGCTACGCACCCGCTGGTGCGTCCAATTGCGGTTTCCAGGTTCAAGTAACGATAAGGGACGTGCGGTGCCTGAGTTCTGCGAAGGCAATACTAGTGAGCCGGTGTGACGGCATGCCCTGAGTATTCGTTGATGAGCTCAAGCGTACCTGCGGGTTCGAAACTAAATCGGCTAACATCGAATGTTAGGGATAAAATATTCGTAATCCGCGGGTGCATGTCCCTCTCACTGCAGATACGGGAGTTGTACCGGGCGTTTTGCGAGGCCTCCGGTGCGCCGCCGCCGTGCAATCGGATGAGCCCTTAAGAAAGCCCGCAACCTGCCGATATACCTTGCGCCCATCCATACCCGCGGCCCCCGCGCAGTGCAGAGAATGCACAAGAACAACTGAAGATCGGAAAGAAGATGGAAGAAATCTTGCGCAAGCAAGCAAGCAAGCAAGCCTGACATTCCCGTTCGCAGCCCCGGCAGCCCGGCAGCCCGGGAGTCTGGCGGTACTCATGCAGGGCTGACATCGTACCTGGGTGTTTGCAATAGGCATCGTGCGGTGTTGCTGGTCCAGCCAACACAGGCACGTGCGTGGAGGCACGTTTCCCCGGCGTTCTGCAATACCTCGCTATTCCATCCCGAAGCCCTTTCCCGGGGTAGGCATGCTTACCATTTGTTCTACTTCCGATCGCCGCATTATCCGTTCCCCTGCCGTCCGTATCGTGCTTGCATATTTCTGTGTTTTTTTCACCCAGCGTGAGCGAGACCAGGCATATGCCAAGAAAAATTCCCTTACTTGTGAAAGTGAGCATAGCCCCCCTGGTGGCCGGACTCATTTTGCTGATCCATTTTGCATGGGGCGTCTATGTCGCCAGCACGATTAAATGGGACGCCGCGGCGATCAATCAGGCAGGCTCGGAACGGATGCGTATCTTCAAGATTGGCTTGCTGACGGAGCAATACCTGGAATACAAGAAGCCACAGATACGGGCCCTGATTGATAAGGAAATGATCACCTTTGAGGCTATCCTTCGCGGGCTGAAACAGGGTGCTCCGCAGTATCAATTAAAGGGTACGAACGAACCGGAGCTTATAGCTTACCTTGATAAAACCACGGAAGAATGGAACAACACGCTCAAGCCTCTGTTTCAGGATGCGCTAGCTGCTTCAGCTTCTAAAGGGATCCTGCAAACATTGGCGGATTCCCAGCAAGAATATGTAATGCGCATAGACGGATTGGTCGCCCTGCTTCAGGTTCATTCCGAGGCCAAGGTGGAGATGCTCTACCGTTCATTATGGATATTCCTGGCAGCCTGGGTTGTCATTGCACTGGGCGGCCTGATTTATATCCATGAGATCATTCTCAAACCCGTAAAAACAGTCGCCGAAATATCAAGAGCCATAGCCGCCGGAGACTTCTCAAAGTGGGTGCCGGTATTGTCCGGAGACGAGATTGGAGAAATGGCAAGCGACTTCAATACCATGGCCGTTCGTCTCAAGAACCATATAGAAACCCTGAATCAGAAAACAGTTGAACTAGAAAACCAGAAAGCCCTGATCGAATCCGACCGGCGCGCCATCCTCGGCCTCAAGCAATATGCCGAGGACATCCTCGCCAGTCTTCCTGCGGGACTCCTGGTGCTCGACGATTCCCTGAAGACGCTCCGTGTGAACCGCTCCTTTCGCGAGCTGTTCGGCCTGAAAAACGGGGATGATCTGGCGGGGCGCGCACTCGAAGACATTCTGCCGGTACCCGGGCTGCGGCAGCAAGCACAAGGCGTCTTTGCAGGCGGCATGGCGGTGCACGGCATCGTCGCCGCGCTGGACGAGAAGCGCCTGCGGCTGGCCATCACGGGAATCCGTCTTGCGGAAGAAGAAGAAGAAGAAGAAAGCCTGCTCGTCGTGGTCGAGGATGTGACCGAGGAGCAAAAGCTGCGCGCGCAGGCACGCGCCCACGAGCAGCGCTTCCATGATCTGGTGCAGGGATTGGACGCCATCGTCTGGGAGGCGGAGGGCGGTGATCGCGGCCTGTGCTACAGCTTCGTCAGCCGGCACGCCGAGACGCTCCTGGGCTACCCGGTCGAGCGCTGGCTCGCCGATCCCGGGTTCTGGGCGAACTGCCTCCATCCCGACGACAGGGACACGCTTATAAAATTCTACAGCGAAATAATCCTCGATCTGGATTCCGGCTCCACCCATGAGGATACCGTTTGGGTGGTTCAATATCGGATGCTGGCGGTGGATGGGCATGCGATCTGGTTCCATGACACCATCCACCGGGTAGTTGATCCGGAGATTCAGGCGGTGCGGCTAAGCGGCGTCATGATGGACATCACCGCGCGCAAGGAGATGGAAATGCGCCTTGCGCACCTTGCGAGCCATGACGTTCTCACGGGGCTGCCCAACCGTGCCCTGCTGCTCGACCGCCTCGGCCATGCACTGGTCTATGCCAGCCGCCACGGGCGGGCGGCGGCGGTGCTGTTCCTCGACCTTGACCGCTTCAAGCTCGTCAATGACAGTTTCGGCCACAGCGTGGGCGACCAGTTGCTCAAGGCCGTGGCCGAGCGCCTGGGGAACTGCGTGCGCGAGGGCGACCTGGTCGCCCGGCTCGGGGGAGATGAGTTTGTCATTCTACTGGAGGACATGGCGCACCCCCAGGACGCCGCGCTGGTCGCGCAGAAGATACTCGACCGCTTCGCGCCGCCGTTCCGGGTGGAAGCCCCCGAGACCGCCAGACAAGCGTTCCACTTCACGGCATCGATCGGCATCAGCCTTTACCCGGGTGATGGCGAAAGTTCGTCGGCATTGCTCAGTAACGCCGACGCCGCCATGTACTGCGCCAAGGAGCAGGGCGGGAACAATTACCAGTTCTTCACACTGGAGTTAAATACGCGGGCGCGCCGCCGTATGGACCTGGAGAGTGCCTTGCACAAGGCGCTTGAGCAGGAGCAATTCGTTCTGCACTACCAGCCTCAGGTAACTCCCGGCTCGGGTGAGATTGCAGCGGTGGAGGCATTGCTACACTGGCAGAGTCCGGAACAGGGCCTCATTCCGCCGGACGAGTTCATCCCGCTGCTCGAGGAAACGGGCATGATCGTTCCGGTGGGGGAATGGGTGTTGCGCACGGCCTGCATGCAGCAGCGCGCCTGGCTAGCAACTGGCCTGCCGCCCTTGCGCATGGCGGTCAACCTTTCCGTACGTCAGCTTCGGCGTGGGCATTTCGTAGATAGCCTGGTCCGGATCCTCGCGGACACGGGCATGGATCCAAGCTGCCTGGAGCTGGAGATCACCGAGAGCATGGTCATGCAGCATGTTGAGGAGGTGCTTGAGATACTGCGTGCGCTCAGCGCCTTGGGGGTCGACCTCTCAGTAGACGACTTCGGCACCGGCTATTCTTCATTGAGCTATCTCAAGCGCCTGCCCATCGACACCATCAAGATCGACAAATCCTTCGTGGGGGATATTACGACCGACACGGATGACGCGGCGATCGTGGCCGCCATCATCGCCATGGCCCACAGCCTGCACCTCAAGGTGGTGGCCGAAGGGGTGGAAACGCAGGAACAGTTCGATTTCCTGCTGGAGCGCGGCTGCGACGCCATGCAAGGCTATTTCTTCAGCAAGCCGCTGCCGGCGGAGGAAATTCTCCCGCTGCTGCGGAATGCACGGAATTCCAGTTCCGGTCACTGGGGCCCCCTTGACGAAACCTACCGCCTGACTTGACGCTGTTCGACCTCGCGGTCGATCCGCTGGCGCTGGATGACTAATCCTAAAACGGCTACCGGACGCAGATGATTCAACGTGAAGTAATTTCTGGCCCTTTGCCGTTACTTAGTCGGCCCTGCAAAATTCATTTGACGCCGCCAGCGGCAACACCGAGCGAAGGCCCTGCTGCCGAATGAGCTTTCTGGAGAGGATTCGCGCGCAGGAACGCAGCTAACAGCGCCGAGAAATCTCGGGCGCAATAAAAGAGCCTTCAGGCCCAGGCGAACCATCGCTCTCAGCAACCAGCGCAAATTGTAGCCCGCGGCACAGAGCACCGCATGCAACGCGTCGCCGAGTTGTCCCGGCGACCGGCACCGGTCCATGCGGTTATCCGGCTTCAAATGCCCTATCGCCGGTTCCACCGCCCGCCGCCGCCCGAGCCAGCGGCGCTGTTGCTTCGTCAACGACTTGACTTGCCTCGATGGATGATCTCGACATCGAGGTTGTCTTTGTCTACGCCGCGATAGCCCAGATCGACAATGACCTGCTTCGGCGCCTTGCCGGTGTCCTCCAGCATAATCGTAGTCTGCTCCAGTTGCCGGTCCAGGATATGTCCGTCGTAGGGATTTCCGGGAAAGGTTCGTGCCCCGACGACCAGCCCGCTCTTGTCGATTGTTTGTAGCGCGTCATGCGGTCAGTGCCATCGCAAAATCAATGACGCAATGTTGATGCAGACAAGCGGCTGGGGCAAGATCCGGGAATGATTATTTTTAGAGGCTTTTTATACAGCCTCGTTAGGGAAAATATTCGTAATCCGCGGGTGCTTGTCCCTCTCTCACTGCAGATACGGGAGTTGTACCGGGCGTTTTGCGAGACCTCCGGTGCGCCGCCGCCGTGCAATCGGATGAACCCTTAAGAAAGCGCGCAACCTGCCGATATACCTTGCACCCATCCATACCCGCAGCCCCCGCAAAGTGCAGAGAATGCACAAGAACGACTGAAGAATGGAAAGAAGATGGAAGAAATCTTGCGCAAGCAAGCAAGCAAGCAAGCCTGACGATGGTTTCATCTCCCTTTCCTGGCTTACGGCGAGGTCCGGAAATATGAAGCCGCTGGATGAGACCGTCGAGGCCGTGATGCGGGCGCTTGGACTGGACGATGCCGCGGTCGTCCGGCGCAAGGCCTTTCTGGAATTCACCGATGACGACGTTGCGCGGTTGCGAACGCTGCACGAAGTCCTGCGGACCCTGGCGCCGGATTTCGCCAACGCCTTTTACACCCATCTCCTGGCCTTCGGGGAAACACGGGCGCTGTTGCCCGACGCGCAAACGCTGGAACGTTTGAAGCGCACCCAGGCGGCGTATTTCGACAGCCTGACCGCGGGGGACTACGGCCCCGAGTATATCCACCACCGCCTGCGCGTGGGCGTGGTTCACCAGCGCGTCGGCCTGGCGCCGGAATGGTATCTGGGGGCCTACAGCAAGTACCTGGCGGGCTTGCTCCCCGAACTCTGGCAGCGGCTCGGGAAAGACCCCGAGGCCTTTGTCGCCACCTGCCAGGCGCTGATCAAGATCGTTCTGCTGGACATGGGACTCGCCATCGACACCTATATCCAGGCCGACCGGCAAACCATCCTGACGCTCAAAGAGTATGCCGACATCGTGTTCGCCAGCATTCCCGACGGACTGCTGGTGCTCTCCTCCGATCTCGCCGTTTTGTCCGCCAACCGGGCCTTCCTGGAGCGGTTCGGGCTCACCGAGGAAGCCGTGCGCGGCCGTTATCTGATGGAGGTGCTCGCGGCCGACGGATTGCGGGGGCGGGCCCTCGAAGTCCTGGCCACCGGCGTCGCCCAGCATGACGTGCTTTTCAGCATGGGGCCGGCGGGCGGCGATGAGCGCAAACCGGTGCGCGTGACGCTGACTGGAATCCGGCTTGCGGAAGAAGAAGAAGAAGAAGAAGAAGCCCGGCTTCTTTTGATCGTGGAGGACCTGACCGAAGAGGAGGCGTTGCGCGCCGCCGCACTGGAATCCGAACGCCGTTTCCGGGATCTGGCGGAAACCGCCCACGACGGCATCATCATGACCGATCCCCAGGGGAAAATTGCCTATTTCAACCGGGCGGCGGAGCGCATGTTCGGCTATCGCCGCAACCAGGCGCTGGAGCGGCCGATCGGGACGGTGCTGCCGGAACCGCTGTCCTGCCAACTGGATGAAGGGTTGCAGCATACCAGTGTGTGGGAAACCCAGGGGCTGCGCCAGGACGGCACGGTTTTCATGGTGGAGGGATCCAGCAGCGTGTTCGAAGGCTCCACGGGACGTTTCATCACCTACGTGCTGCGCGACCTGACCGAGCGCAAGCAGTTCGAGAGTCAGTTGGTGCACTTGGCCAATCACGATCCGCTGACCAATCTGCCCAACCGAACCTTCTTCCGGGAGCGCCTTGGCATCAGCCTGGACGAGGCGTCGCTGAACGGGGCGCAGTTGGCGGTGCTGTTTCTCGACCTGGACCGGTTCAAGCTGATCAATGACACCTTTGGCCATGCGCTGGGCGACAAACTGCTGCTGATGGTGGCCGAACGGCTCGCCGGCTGCTTCCGCAAGGGCGACGTACTGGCCAGACTGGGGGGCGACGAATTCGTGGTGCTGCTGCAAGGGCTTTCCGAAAAACAGGATGCCGCGCTCATCGCCCGGAAAATCATGGATGCCTTCACTCACGCCTTTCAACTGGAAGCGCATGAAATCTTCGTCGCCGCCAGTATCGGCATCGCCTTCTACCCTTCGGACGCCATCGATGCGGACAACCTCATCCGGTGCGCCGACAACGCCATGTACCAGGCCAAGGAGCAAGGCCTGGGGTATCAGTTCTACCGGCTCGATCTGGAAAATCTGCCGTCGGAGCGGCTCACTCTGGAGAACAGCTTGCACCGCGCCCTGGAACGCGACGAGTTGCGGCTTTACTACCAGCCCAAGGTGGATCTCGCGAGCGGGACCGTGATCGGGCTGGAGGCGCTGCTGCGCTGGGCGCATCCGGCCAGAGGCATGATCCCGCCCGACCAGTTTATTCCGCTGGCGGAGGAAACCGGCCTGATCGTCCCGATCGGCGAATGGGTGCTGCGGACAGCGTGCCTGCAGATCAAGGCCTGGCAACGGGAAGGGATGTCCCTTCTCCCGGTGGCGGTGAACCTGTCGGCACGTCAGTTCAGGCAGTTCTCGGCCAGCGGTGAAACAGAGGGGAGACCGCTCTCGGATGAAGCGGCCGGAGTGCACGATTTGGTTGAAACCATCGAGCGGGTGCTGAAGGAAACGGGGGTGGACCCATCCTGTCTGGAATTGGAGATTACCGAAAGCATCCTGATGCAAAACCTGTCGACGGCAGCCCATATTTTGCAGGCGCTGAGTGCCAAGGGAATGCGTATCTTCATCGACGATTTCGGCACCGGCTATTCTTCGTTGAGCTATCTCAAGCGCCTGCCCATCGACACCATCAAGATCGACAAATCCTTCGTGGGAGATATTACGACCGATCAGGATGACGCGGCGATCGTGGCCGCCATCATCGCCATGGCCCACAGCCTGCGTCTCAAGGTGGTGGCCGAAGGGGTGGAAACGCAGGAACAGTTCGATTTCCTGCTGGAGCGCGGCTGCGACGCCATGCAAGGCTATTTCTTCAGCAAGCCGCTGCCGGCGG
>CAMTWC010000103.1:0-1180 GCA_947085345.1 uncultured Gammaproteobacteria bacterium
CCCGGGCTTGATGGTCGGTCAGACGCATTGATTTATTCCTTTCTCCGTCTCCAGGCCGTTTGGCCAAATTTAGCCCGCGACACCCGTGCCAACTGCGGTCGCAAACGCATCGATCACCGGCTGGATCAGGCTGCGCTTGAGCTTGAGCGCGGCCTGGTTGACCACCAGGCGCGAGCTGATGTCGCTGATGTGTTCGACGGCGACCAGGCCGTTGGCCTTGAGCGTGCCGCCGGTGGAGACGAGGTCGACGATGACGTCGGACAGGCCGACCAGCGGGGCCAGTTCCATCGAGCCGTAGAGCTTGATCAAGTCGATGTGCACGCCCTTGGACGCGAAGTGGTCGCGCGCCGCGTTGACGTACTTGCATGGGTTTACGCCGCCCCGACCGAAAATTGCCGGATAACGTTAAACCCCTCGCGCTCGGCTGCCAGGCTCAGGCGGGCATCCAGGCATACGAATTGCCAGCCTTGCGGCCTGTGTTCACAGGCAAGCAGCGCCGCCGCCAACTGCAGCGAATCAGCAGCACGCAGTGGGTGGAGCCGCAGCAAACGCTGCGCAATCTGGCGCACGCCATCCAGGGGTTGCACTTCGTGCCAGGCTGCCTGCAGCGTTGCCAGTTGGCCCAGCGCCTGGGTCACTTCAGCAGAATTCAGCCTGGTTTCGCGCTCCAGCCTGGCCAGAGCCGAGGCGCACTCGACCGGGGTGCCCCACCACGCGACGATTCCGGGGTTGTTGCCGTAATAGTCGAGTGCGGACGGAGTACTCGTTTCTTCAACCAGCAGCGGCAGGATTGCGGAGCTGTCCCAAAACCTCACCGCGCCGACTCGCGTTCTTCCAGCAAGGCCTGGACTGCGCTGGCGTGCTTTGCAGGCACTGGGGGGGGCGTCAAACGGCACGCCTTGCCATGACCTCGCCGCAGGATGCCTTTGCGTTCCAGCGGCACCAGTTCGTCTGAACCGGGCTGGCCGGTTTCAGCCGCAACCGGCGTCAGCCGGGCGACGGGCCGGTCATGATCGGTGATGAGGATGGTTTCGCCGTGGCGCACCTGTTCGATCAGTGCGCTCAGCTGATTTTTGGTGGCCGATATTGAGGCGGTTTTCATCTGGCCATTATAGCCATAATAACGTCTGCGGTTCCGGGTGATTGGTCGATAAACAAGGTTTGCAAACGGCGGATGGGA
>CAMTWC010000104.1:0-8852 GCA_947085345.1 uncultured Gammaproteobacteria bacterium
CAACTCGGGCGGCAGCACCGGCAGCACTTCGAGAATCATCCACTCAGGCTTGATGCCCGACTTCTGGAATCCCTCGAGGATCTTCAGACGCTTGGAGAGCTTCTTCAGCTTGGTGTCGGAACCGGTCTTGCTGATTTCCGAATGCAGGCTTTCCACTTCGGTGTGCAGGTTGATCGAGCGCAGCAGTTCGCGCACGGCCTCTGCGCCCATCAGCGCCTTGAATTCATCGCCGTATTCTTCCAGCTTGGCGAGATAGTCCTCCTCGGTCAGCAGCTGGCCGCGGTTGAGCGGCGTCATGCCGGGCTCGACCACCACGAAGCCTTCGAAGTAGAGCACGCGCTCGATGTCGCGCAGCGTCATGTCGAGCACCATGCCCAGACGCGACGGCAGCGACTTCAGGAACCAGATGTGGGCGACCGGGCTGGCCAGCTCGATGTGGCCCATGCGCTCGCGGCGCACCTTGGACAGCGTGACTTCAACGCCGCACTTTTCGCAGATCACGCCGCGATGCTTCAGGCGCTTGTACTTGCCGCACAGACATTCGTAGTCCTTCACCGGACCGAAAATCTTGGCGCAGAACAGGCCGTCGCGCTCCGGCTTGAAGGTACGGTAGTTGATGGTCTCCGGCTTTTTCACTTCGCCGTACGACCAGGAGCGGATTTTCTCCGGCGACGCCAGGCCAATCTTGATGGCGTCGAACTCTTCCTCGTGGGTGGCCTGCTTGAAAAGATCTAACAGTGCTTTCATGGCTGTGTCCTCACCCCTAAATTAATAACGTTCCAGATCGATGTCGATGCCGAGCGAACGGATTTCCTTCACCAGCACGTTGAAGGACTCCGGCATGCCGGCCTCGATCTTGTGATCGCCCTTGACGATGTTCTCGTATACCTTGGTACGGCCGTTCACATCGTCCGACTTCACCGTCAGCATTTCCTGCAGCACGTAGGAAGCGCCGTAGGCTTCCAGCGCCCACACTTCCATTTCGCCGAAGCGCTGGCCGCCGAACTGCGCCTTGCCGCCCAGCGGCTGCTGGGTGACCAGCGAGTACGGGCCGGTGGAGCGCGCATGCATCTTGTCGTCGACCAGGTGGTGCAGCTTCAGCACGTGCTTGTAACCCACCGTCACCTGGCGGTCGAAGGCTTCGCCGGTGCGGCCGTCGTACAGCGTGACCTGGCCGCCTTCCGGCAGCCCCGCCAGCTTCAGCATCTGGCGGATTTCGTCTTCCGTCGCGCCATCGAACACCGGCGAGGCAAACGGCACGCCTTTTTGCAGGTTGCGCGCCAGCTCGATCACTTCATCGTCACTGAAGCTGTCGAGGTCTTCCATCTTGCCCGACTGGTTGTAGATCTGCTTCAGGAAATTGCGCAGATCCTTCACCAGCGTCTTGGTCTGTGCCGCCAGCATTTCACCGATGCGCTCGCCCAGGCCCTTGGCGGCCCAGCCGAGGTGGGTCTCCAGAATCTGGCCGATGTTCATCCGCGACGGCACGCCGAGCGGGTTCAGCACGATGTCGACCGGGCGGCCGTCGGCCATGAAGGGCATGTCCTCGACCGGAACGATCTTCGACACCACACCCTTGTTGCCGTGACGGCCGGCCATCTTGTCGCCGGGCTGCAGGCGGCGCTTGACCGCCAGGTAGACCTTGACCATCTTCTGCACGCCGGGCGGCAGTTCGTCGCCGGCAGTGAGCTTTTTCTTCTTCTCTTCGAACATCGCATCGAATTCGATGCGCTTCTGCGTCAGGCTGTCCTTCAGCGACTCGACCTGGCGGCTGGCCTCGTCGTCGGCCAGGCGGATGTCAAACCAGTCGTGGCGGTTCACCGACTCCAGATAATCCTTGGTGACCTTGCTGCCCTTGGCGAGCTTCTTCGGGCCGCCATTGGCGACCTTCAGGTGCAGCAGCTTTTCCAGACGCGCAAAGGTGTCGTCCTCGACGATGCGCATGCGGTCGGTCAGGTCCTTCTTGTACTCGGCCAGCTGCGTGTCGATGATCGACTGCGCGCGTTTATCCCTTTCAATGCCCTCGCGGGTGAACACCTGCACGTCGATGACCACGCCCGACATGCCGGACGGCACCTTGAGGCTGGTGTCCTTCACGTCGGACGCCTTCTCGCCGAAGATGGCGCGCAGCAGTTTTTCTTCCGGCGTCAGCTGGGTTTCGCCCTTGGGCGTGACCTTGCCGACCAGCACGTCGCCGGCTTCGACTTCAGCGCCGATGGCGATGATGCCGGAATCGTCCAGGCGTCCCAACTGGCGCTCGGCCAGGTTGGAAATGTCGCGGGTGATTTCTTCCGGCCCGAGCTTGGTGTCGCGCGCCACCACCGACAGTTCCTCGATGTGGATCGAGGTGTAGCGGTCTTCCGCGACGACTTTCTCGTTGATCAGGATCGAGTCTTCGAAGTTGTAGCCGTTCCACGGCATGAAGGCGACCAGCATGTTCTGGCCCAGCGCCAGCTCGCCCATGTCGGTCGAGGCGCCGTCTGCGATGACGTCGCCGCGGGCGATGACGTCACCCACCTTCACCAGCGGACGCTGGTTGATGTTGGTGTTCTGGTTGGAACGCGTGTATTTGATCAGCGAGTAGATATCCACGCCGACTTCGCCGGCACGCGCTTCCTCGTCATGCACACGGATCACGATGCGGCCGGCGTCGACGTAGTCGACGATGCCACCGCGATGCGCGGTCACCACCGTACCGGAGTCGACCGCAGCGGTGCGCTCGATGCCGGTGCCGACGAAGGGCTTCTCGGGACGCAGGCACGGCACCGCCTGACGCTGCATGTTGGATCCCATCAGGGCGCGGTTGGCGTCGTCGTGCTCGAGGAAGGGAATCAGGGACGCCGCCACCGACACGATCTGCGCCGGCGCCACGTCCATGTACTCGATGCGGTCCGGCGTCGCCAGCGTGAATTCGTTCTTGTAACGGCACGACACCAGGTCGTCCTTGAACTTGCCCTTGGCGTCGAGTGCGGCGTTGGCCTGCGCAATCACGTATTTGCTTTCCTCGATCGCGGACAGGTACTCGATCTCGTCGGTCACCTTGTTGTTGATCACCTTGCGGTACGGCGTTTCGATGAAGCCGTACCAGTTGGTGCGGGCGAACAGGGCCAGCGAGTTGATCAGGCCGATGTTCGGACCTTCCGGCGTTTCGATCGGGCAGACGCGGCCGTAGTGGGTCGGGTGTACGTCGCGCACTTCGAAGCCGGCGCGCTCGCGCGTGAGACCGCCCGGGCCGAGTGCGGAGACGCGGCGCTTGTGGGTGATCTCGGACAGCGGGTTGGTCTGGTCCATGAACTGCGACAGCTGCGACGAACCGAAGAACTCCTTGATCGCCGCCGACACCGGCTTCGCGTTGATCAGATCATGCGGCATCAGGTTGTCGGACTCGGCCTGCGAGAGGCGCTCGCGCACCGCACGCTCGACCCGCACCAAACCGGCACGGAACTGATTCTCCGCCAGTTCGCCGACCGAACGCACGCGGCGGTTGCCGAGATGGTCGATGTCGTCGATCTCGCCGCGGCCGTTGCGCAACTCGACCAGGATTTTGATCACGGCGACGATGTCTTCGGTCGATAGCGTGCCGGTGCCGGTCAGCTCGTCGCGGCCGATGCGGCGGTTGAACTTCATCCGGCCCACGGCCGACAGGTCGTAGCGGTCCTCGCTGAAGAACAGGTTGCTGAACAGGGCATTCACCGCATCCTCGGTGGGCGGCTCGCCCGGGCGCATCATGCGGTAGATCGCCACTTTGGCTGCGTATTCGTCGGTGGTGTCGTCCGCGCGCAGCGTCTGCGAAATAAAGGCACCGTGGTCAAGGTCGTTGGTGTAGAGCGTGTTGAACTTTTCGACCTTGGCAGCAGCCAGCTTGACCAGCAACTCTTCGGTGATTTCGTCGTTGGCGCGCGCCACCAGCTCGCCGGTGGTGGTGTCGACCACATCGTGCGACAGCACGCGTCCAACCACGAACTCGGCCGGCACCGCCCACTTCTTGACGCCGGCAGCGTCGAGTTCGCGAATGTGCTTGGCCGTGATGCGCTTGTCCTTGGCGACGATGACGTGGCCGTCCTTGCCGCAGATGTCGAAGCGGGCCAGTTCGCCGCGCAGGCGCTCGGGCACCAGTTCGAACTGCACCCCCTGGGTATTGATGTAGAAGGTGTCCTTGCTGAAGAATTCGTCCAGGATACCGGCCGGGGTATAGCCCAGCGCCTTCAGCAGGATGGTGACCGGCATCTTGCGGCGGCGGTCGACGCGGAAAAACAGGATGTCCTTGGCATCGAACTCGAAGTCCAGCCATGAACCGCGGTAAGGAATCACGCGGGCCGAAAACAGGAGCTTGCCGGAGCTGTGCGTCTTGCCGCGGTCGTGCTCGAAGAACACGCCAGGCGAGCGGTGCAGCTGCGACACGATCACGCGCTCGGTGCCGTTGATGACGAAGGAGCCGGTGGGGGTCATGAGCGGGATTTCGCCCATGTAGACTTCCTGCTCCTTGACTTCCTTGATGGTCGGCTTGGACGCTTCCTTGTCCATGATCACCAGGCGCACCTTGGCGCGCAGCGGGGCGCAGTAGGTCAGGCCGCGCTGCTGGCATTCCTTGATGTCGAACACCGGCTCGCCGAGGTTGTAGCTGACATATTCCAGCCGCGCGTTCTTGGAGTGACTCTCGATCGGGAAAATCGAGGTGAACGCCGCCTGCAAGCCTTCGTTCAGACGCTCCTCGCGGGTGCGGCCCTCCTGCAGGAAGGCCCGATAGGACTCAAGCTGGGTCGCCAGAAGAAACGGCACCGGAAGGGTGTTGGTGCGGCTGGCAAAGCTCTTGCGCAGACGTTTTTTCTCGGTAAAGGTATAAGCCATGGAGTCTCCTTGACGATCAGGGGCGGGCAGGCACGCGGGTTACGGCCAATGCTTTGTGGGGCATACGACCTTTCACGGGCTTTAGCCCGTAGAAAGTCGGAGTCCCCTCGGGGGGCATACGACCTTTCACGGGCTTTAGCCCGCAGAAAGTCGGAGTCCCCTCGGGGGCACACGCAAAAAGCAAACGACCCGGAAGCCGATTCCGGGTTCCGGGTATTTGCTGCTTGCGTCTGCTGCGGGCATGCCCGCAACACACGATCGAATAAAATTCGTCACCGGAATGAGGCGGCGCGCTTGCACGCACCACCCTGGAGTCCGTTGACTTACTTGACTTCGACGGAGGCGCCAGCTTCTTCCAACTGCTTTTTCAGCGCGTCGGCGTCGGCCTTGGACACGCCTTCCTTCACAGCCTTGGGAGCGCCGTCGACCAGGTCCTTGGCTTCCTTCAGACCCAGACCGGTGGCAGCACGCACCACCTTGATGACTTCCACTTTCTTCTCGCCAGCGGAATTCAGCATCACGGTGAACTCGGTCTGCTCTTCAGCGGCGGCGGCAGCGCCACCGGCAGCGGGGGCCGCCACGGCAACCGCAGCGGCAGCGGCGGAAACGCCGAATTTCTCTTCCATTTCCTTGATGAGCTCGGACAGCTCAAGCACGGTCATGCCAGCGATGGCGTCCAGAATGTCAGCTTTTGCAACAGCCATTTGTAATACTCCTGTCAATTGTGCTTCAGATTAAAAACAATATCGTCGATCCGGATGTCGGCAGACCGTTTAGGCGGCCTGCTTGTCGCGCACCGCAGCCAGCCCGCGAACGAACTTGGTCGGCACTTCGTTGAGCGTGCGAACGAATTGCGCGATCGGAGCCTGCATGGTGCCCAAGAGCTTCGACAACAGTTCCTCGCGGCTGGGCATGCTGGCCAGATTCCCCACATCCTTGGCGGACATGATGAAGTTGGGCATGGCACCGGCCTTGATGACGAACTTGTCGTTGGCCTTGGCGAACTCGTGCATCACTTTGGCGGCAGCCACCGGGTCTTTGGAAATGCCATAGGCAAGCGGGCCGACCAGCTGGTCGGTAATGCCTGCAAACGGCGTATCCGCAACCGCGCGGCGCACCAGCGTGTTTTTCAGCACGCGCAGGTAGACGCCTTCCTTGCGTGCTTGCGCGCGCAACCGGGTCATGTTCTCCACCGTGATGCCACGGTATTCGGCTACGACAACCGTCTGGGCACCCGCGACTTCTGCGGAAACCTCAGCAACGACGGCTTTCTTTTCTTCAAGATTGAGACTCAAGGTCTTACCTCCTTCTCAGTTACGGAGCGTTGCCCGCTTGTGCCCACGGGGTGCTCCGGCTGGCGACCTTGACAGGAAAATCCTGCTGGGGAACGCCATCTGCGTAGGGCCCGATGCCGGCAAACAGAGGACAGAACACCATCACCCATTTGCCATCCACCGGCGATTAAATCCTTGCGGATGCCTACGGTCTTTGATAACCCGTCAGCCAATGCATCGGCCGACAGCCCAAAGTTCGCTCAGACATCCCTTTCCAGAGATGCCCATCATTAAAATTTATGCGCTGACGCTAGCCTGATCAACGCGTACGCCCACACCCATGGTGGAGGACACCGACAGGCGCTTGAAATAGACGCCCTTGGAACTGGCCGGCTTGGCGCGCTGAAGCGCGTCCAGCAGTGCAGCCAGGTTCTCCCTCAGGTCTTCCACGCTGAACGAGGCGCGACCGATGGTGCAGTGCACAATGCCGCCTTTGTCGGTGCGGTACTGCACCTGGCCGGCCTTGGCGTTTTTCACCGCGCCCACCACGTCGGGCGACACCGTGCCCACTTTCGGGTTCGGCATCAGGCCGCGCGGGCCCAGGATCTGGCCCAGCTGGCCTACAACGCGCATCGCGTCGGGGGTGGCGATCACCACGTCGAAATCCATCTTGCCTGCCTTGATCTCGGCCGCCAGATCGTCGAAGCCGACGATGTCGGCGCCGGCGTCTTTCGCCTTCTGAACGTTGTCGCCCTGGGCGAACACGGCCACGCGGACGGTCTTGCCGATCCCCTTCGGCAGCACCACGGCACCCCGAACCATCTGGTCGGATTTGCGGGCGTCGACGCCGAGATTCACCGCAATGTCGATCGATTCGTCAAACTTGGCCGTGGCGGACTCCTTGACCAGTTGGAGCGCATCGACAACCGGGTAGTTGCGGTTGCGGTCGATTTTTTCTTTGAGTGCGCGCAGGCGCTTGGATACATTAGCCATCTCAGACTCCCTCCACGATGATGCCCATGGAACGGGCCGTGCCAGCAATGGTGCGCACTGCCGCGTCCATATTGGCCGCGGTCAGGTCGGGCTCTTTGGCCTTGGCAATCTCTTCCAGCTGGGCGCGGGTAATCGTACCCACCTTGTCGAGGTGCGGCTTGGCGCTGCCCTTGTCGAGCTTGATTGCTTTCTTGATCAGCACCGTTGCGGGCGGCGTCTTCATCACGAAGGTGAAGCTCTTGTCCGCAAACGCGGTGATCACGACCGGAATCGGCAGACCGGGCTCCATGCCCTGGGTCTTGGCGTTGAACGCCTTGCAGAATTCCATGATGTTCAGGCCGCGCTGACCGAGCGCAGGGCCGATGGGAGGCGACGGGTTGGCTTTACCCGCCGGCACTTGCAGCTTGATATAGCCGACAATCTTCTTTGCCATGATGGCTCCTTAAAGTGAGTACCAGCGCGCTTTGGGTTGCCCTACTCGCGCTCCTCTCCGGATAACCGGATATTTGCCCAAACCGGGCTGTTCAATATCAACAGCGCCGGCTCAGCTTTTCTCGACCTGACCAAAGCCCAGCTCGACGGGCGTCGCCCGGCCAAAAATCATCACCGACACGCGCAACTTGCTCTTGTCGTAATTCACTTCTTCCACATTGCCGTTGAAGTCGGTAAACGGGCCATCGATGACCCGCACCGACTCGCCCACCTCGAACAGCACCTTGGGCTTGGGCTTTTCCACCCCCTCGCGCATCTGGTCGAGAATGGACTGGACTTCCTTCTCGGAAATCGGGGCAGGCTTGGTTGCCGTGCCGCCGACGAATCCAGTGACCTTGGGCGTGCTCTTCACCAAGTGCCAGGTATCGTCGTCCATCTCCATCTGCACCAGGACGTAGCCGGGGAAGAACTTGCGCTCGGCGGTCTTTTTCTGGCCGCCCTTCATTTCCACCACTTCTTCCACCGGCACCAGGATTTCGCCGAAACGATCCTTCATGCCCGCACGCTCGATGCGCTCAGCCAGATTGCGCGCGACACTTTTCTCGAAGCCGGAGTAGGCATGAACCACGTACCACCGCATACTCAACTCCCCTGTCCCATGGCCAGCCTGACCAGCCACAACAAAATTCCGTCGACCGCCCACAAAAAGAGCGCCATCACGACCACAAAGGCCATGACCACACCGGTCATCTGGATAGTCTCCTTGCGGGTCGGCCAGACAACCTTCCTGGCCTCGTCACGCGCATCGATTGCAAAACGGTAAAACTGCTTGCCAGACGCAGACAGGCCAGCCACCAGACCGCCGAGCACCAGGCCCGCGATCACCGACAGCACCCGCACCACCGTTGGCGCGTCTGCAAAAAAATAAAAGCCGGCCACCCCTGCGATGACCAGCAACACTGCTACCAGCAGCTTGAGTTTGTCAGCCATGAATGCTGTGTGCCTTGCGGCTTATCCTGTGGCAGGCCAAGAGGGTCTCGAACCCCCAACCTTCGGTTTTGGAGACCGACGCTCTACCAATTGAGCTATTGGCCTGTATTCTTAAAGGCGGGTATTCAGCACACATCCCACCGCACCGAACCCCGCCCTGTCATAAACCGCCCGCCTTATTCTTCGATCTTGGCCACGACGCCGGCACCGACGGTGCGGCCGCCTTCGCGGATTGCGAAACGCAGACCTTCGTCCATGGCGATCGGCTGAATCAGCGACACCTTGATGCTGACGTTGTCGCCTGGCATCACCATC
>CAMTWC010000105.1:0-1442 GCA_947085345.1 uncultured Gammaproteobacteria bacterium
AGCCCGCAGCGGTCCGGTTAGGCGTCGGGGTCGGGCCATCATTCGTTTTGCGACCTCGTTTGCCCCGTGTGCCGCCCCCATCTTCTCGCAGCCAGGGCTTTCATGCTCGGGGGCGAGGAGTCGTCATCATGACTGGTTAGCATAGTGAATGCGTCACCTCACTCGACTTGGTTGGTCTGGCTGGACTGGTAGCAGTCGGCAATCTTGCCAAATTTTGCCAAGCTATCTATTATTAAAACATGAGCACAATGAACATATCCCTGCCCGACTCGCTCAAGTCCTTCGTGGATGAGCAGGTCAATCAAGGCAGCTACGGCACCAGCAGCGAATACGTGCGTGAGCTGATCCGCAAGGATCAGGATCGCCTGCACCTGCGCGGCCTCCTGCTCGCGGGCGCGGCGTCTGCACCAGCAGCCCCAGCCGACCCGGCCTACTTTGAAGGACTGCGTGACCGGGTGCGCAAGGCGGCCAAGGTGAGCGCTCGCGGGTGACGGCCAAGCCAGTCGTGCCGCGTGAGCTGGCCAACCGGGACATTGACGACGCGATTGCCTACTACCTCAGCGAAGGCGCTGAGCAAGCGGCGCTCGGCTTCATTGACGCCCTGGAGCAGGCTTATGCGCACATCGCTCGCCATCCCGCTACCGGATCGCCACGCTACGCCCACGAATTGAATCTGCCCGGCCTGCGCTTTTGGCCGCTGGCACACTATCCCCACCTTGTGTTTTACGTCGAGCGTCCAGCGCACATTGATGTCTGGCGCGTGCTGCACAGCCAACGCGACATCCCGGCGTGGATGCAGGAGCCCGAGGCCATCTGAGTCTCGCCCAGGCGAAAGGAATCCTTCCTGGCGAGATTCCAATACGGGAGGCGACAGCGCAGCATTGCGCCACCGTCCGACCCGAAAACAAGGTTTGCAGGGTTTGCGGTTCGCACCCAGCGGCGGGGATCGGTAGCGCTCACACGCGCCACCAAGGACGCAGGCTATCCCTCGACCGTATCGGGAACCGCCAAGTGACCGAGGTGATTTTGGAATCGACGCTGAATTGTCCCGAGTGCGGCCACGCCAAGACCGAGACGATGCCTACGGATGCCTGCCAGTGGTTCTACGGATGCGGGCAGTGCCATACGGTGCTCAAGCCCAAACCGGGTGACTGCTGCGTCTATTGCGCCTACGGCACCGTGCCATGCCCGCCGATCCAGGAGCATGGTCACGGGGGATGCTGCGGCTGATCAGGCAGAAAGCAATCGGGCAGAGGGCGTGCAGATCGCGCCGGCGTGTGCCAGGGGCGCCTGGCAACCGCGCCTAACCAGTCATGATGACGACTCCTCGCCCCCGAGCATGAAAGCCCTGGCTGCGAGAAGATGGGGGCGGCACACGGGGCAAACGAGGTCGCAAAACGAATGATGGCCCGACCCCGACGCCTAACCGGACCGCTGCGGGC
>CAMTWC010000106.1:0-17284 GCA_947085345.1 uncultured Gammaproteobacteria bacterium
CTCAGCTTGCCGCTGTCCTGCGGGACGCGGGCAACGAGGCGCAGGCATCCAAGGCTGTAGATGAGGTTGTAGGGGGGTGTGGCGCTGGTGCAGTTGGTCGAGTTGAAACCAGGCTTCGGCGGGATCGGTGAAGCGCTGGCAGGGCAGTGGGTAGGGCTGGGTGCCGCCGTTGTGGGCAAAGCGGCGATCCAGCATCGGCAGGGGCTCGCCGGCACGAAGCTCTGGAAATGCAGGTGGTTGACCGAGGCGCCAGCGCCATAACTATGGTAGCCCAGGCAGAAGCCGGGCCGCCGGATTGCGCGCACAGGTCCCAGGCCCAGCCGTTGAGTTCCGGGGTGAGGCATTGCGGCGCCTGGCGTAAAGGTTCCGGCACCAGCAGGCCGTGCTGGCGGGTGAAGGGAAACTTGTTGTACAAGAGGCGCGCCGGCTTGCCGGCGAGGTCGCCTTCCCAGAGAATTTCCTTGGCAAGAAACGCTTTGTTGAAATGGAAGGCGGCAGGCTCGAAGGGACGCAGCAAACCCTCGAGTTTCATCCCGCTGATGCGTGGCGGATGCAGGGCTCGGATGGGGTTGAACATCACTTCCCAGGGGCCTGCGCGGCGGCCTTCCATGATGCCGAGGTGTTCAAAAGCGATGGCGTTGAGCCTGAGAAAAACCAGCACGTCGTCGTCCGGCTCGGCGAGCTTCTGGCCGCGCCGCAGCGTGTCGGTGAGGGCAGCGGCGAGTTCGGCATGACGCGCCGACAATGCGGGCGAGAGTTGCGCCCACAGCTTCGCGTCGTAGGCTGCGTTGGCGAGCACGAGGATGTAGACGCCGAGGCCGGCGTGGCTTTCCAGCATCGCGGCGAGCCCGTCGGCAAAACGGTGTTCCTGCGCGGCCGGCGAGGTGAACGGGAGGGAAGCGGGGACATGCGGTTTGGGCACGACGGGTGTGAATCCCGCATGGCGCCATCCCGCCGTGGCGGCTGCAGGTTTTTTGGGCAGGACGGCGCTGCGCTTAAAGCGCGCCGCTGGCGCCGCTGCGCATCATGTCTTCCATTTTTTCGCGGATTTCCAGCACGCCCTGGCGCAATTCCGGCGTCATGCCGGCCTGTTTTCCAGCGACGTCGAGCCAGGTCATGTCCCAGTCCATCATCAGCACCCAGATGTTCTTGTCGGCGTCTTCCATGACCGCAATGCGGCAGGGCAGGAATACCACCATTTCCGGAATGATTTTTAGCAGTTCGCGACCGAGCGCGATGTCGCAGAAGCTGAACACCTCGACCCGCGGCGCACGGGTGTCGCCGAGCACGGCCTGAAAATCCTTCCACATCAGATTGCTGCCGACGAGTTTCAGGTTGCGCTGGTTGGCACGCAGCATCATCGATTCGACAACCTCGTCGAAACTGACGCCCGGCCTCGCCTTCAATTTGACGGCGAAATGGTTCATCACCTCGCGCGCATCCATCTGCGCCAGGTTGGCCATCAGCGGCATTGCCGTTTCCCGCCAGCGCTTCCTTTCCTCCGGCTTCAGCACGCGGCTCATCTGGTAGTCGCGGTAGGGCGGCGGCGGGCCCTGCTGGATCAACATGGGGCCATAGGGTGTGGACTCGACATCGAGCCAGCTTTCGATGGGGGCTTGCGCGGGCAGGGCGGGTGCATCGGCAGCGAATGCCGGCAGGCAGCAAAACCAGGCGAGAACGAACGATCGGATGCGCATCATGGCGTGTCTATATGGACTGGGAGACTCCCATCCTACGCACGCCGCAATGCGGGCGTCAATGCAGGTTCAGGCGCAGGCACCGAAGCGGTTTTCCAGTGCCGCCAGTTCGGCTGCGGCGCTGTCGAAATCCCCCCGTTGCACGCTGGCCTCGATGCGGGCGACGCCCTCCTGGATGATGGTGGCCATCACGCTGGCCGCGGCCCCCTTCAGGGCATGGGTCTCCTTGCAACAGGCTTCGGCCTCGCCTTGCTCGATCGCACGCTTCAGCGCCGCCAGACTGGCTGCTGTGGTGCTGAGGAAAACCGCTTCCAGTTCGGCCACCAGCCCCGGATTGGCGGGATAGCGTGCATGCAGGGCCGGCAGGTTGAGCAGCGGGACGCGGGCGGCCGCCGCCCCGGCCTGCGGCAGCCATTGCATCAGCAAGGCTGCCAGTGCAGCCTCGGAATAGGGTTTGCTCAGGTAATCGTTGGCCCCGGCGGCGAGGCAGGCTTCGCGGAAACCCGTGTTGGCATTGGCGGTCAGGGCAATGATGGGGATGTGGCGGATATCGGTCGGCAACTGGCGGATCAGCCGGGTGGCAGCCAGCCCGTCCAGTTCCGGCATTTGCCAGTCCATCAGCACCAGGTCGAAATCGCCTGCTGCCAGCAGGTCCAGCGCCTGTGTGCCGTTGACGGCCACGACGTACTGCAGGCCCATCTCGCGCAGCTGATGCGCCAGCACCTTCTGGTTTACCGGATGGTCTTCCACCACCAGGACGCGGCCGCGCAACTGTATGCTTGCCTGGGCCGGCAGTTCGACCGGCGGCAAGGTGGTTGTCGGCAAATCCAGTGCGAGGGTGAAACGGCTGCCCTGGCCGGGGGGGCTCTCGACCGTGAGCCGCCCGCCCATCAACCCGGCCAGCTGGCTGCTGATCGCAAGTCCCAATCCGGTGCCGCCGTAACGGCGCGTAGTCGAGGAGTCGGCCTGCGAAAAGGCCTGAAATAGGCGTTCCTGCGCCGAGTCGCTGATGCCGATGCCGCTGTCCTGTACGCTGAACAGGCAATGAATCGTGCCATTCGACGCCTCGAATGCTGCGTGCAGTTCGACCTTGCCCTGGTCCGTGAACTTGATGGCATTGTCGATCAGGTTGAGCAGGATCTGGCGGATCCGGGTGGGATCGCCCAGCAGGGCGACGGGCGGGTTGGGCGGCAGTTCAAGCGTCAGCTGCAGATTTTTTTCCATCGCGCGCGCCTGGAACAGCGCGGCCGCACCTTGCAACAGCGCGACCGGCGAGAAAGCGATCCGTTCGATGACGAGTTTGCCTGCCTCGATCTTGGAGAAGTCGAGAATGTCGTTGATGATGGTGAGCAGGCTTTCCGCCGAACTCTTCAGGGTGGCGGCGTACTCGCGCTGACGGCCGTCGAGCGGCGTTTTCAGCAGCAGCCCGCTCATGCCCAGGATGCCGTGCATGGGGGTGCGGATTTCGTGGCTGACGTTGGCGATGAATTCAGACTTGGCATGCGCCATTTGCAGCGCGGCCTCGCGCGCGGCTTCCTTGGCGGCTTCGGCGGCGCGGCGTTCGGACACGTCGCGCATGATCGCCTGGATCACTGGGCGTCCCTCCAGCTGCATCGCGTGCATGGCAATTTCAGCTGAAAAAACGCTGCCATCGAGGCGGCGACCCTGCCAGTCCATCACCGCATGGCCGTCGTGCTTGGCGCGGGCAATGGCCAGCATGGCGTGGTCGTCGGCTGTGAGGCCATTGGCCTGTATCGGCGTGCCGAGCTGTGCGATGGGCGTTTGCAGGAAGGTCTCGACCGAATCCATGCCGAACATCGACAGCGTGGCCAGGTTGCAATCGGTAAAGCCCTTGTCGTCGAGCACCACGACCGCGTCGGAATTGGTTTCGAACAGCGTCTGGTATTTCTGCTTTTCGGTGTCCAGCTGGCGCGTCTGCGTCAGCATGCGGCGGCTCACCAGCAGGGCGACCAGCACCGCCAGCACGGTGGCGGCGATGCCCAACAGCAGCATCAGGTTGCGGGTGGCCTGGTAGGCGGCGAAGGTATTGCCGAGTGCGGCTTCGTTGGCCTCGCGCTGCAGACGGGTCATGTTGTCGAGCGCTTCGACCAGGCGGTTTTGCAGGGGGATGGCTTCGTCCTGCAGTTGCGTCAGTGCGCCGTAATTGTTCTCTTCGAGCGCCGCCTCGACCACGCTCAACATGACTGGCTGGTTGCGGGCAATGATGCGGTCGAGTTCATTCATCAGCTGTTTTTCGTCCGGCGTGCTGAGCATGGAGACCAGCTGGCTGCGATTCTTGGAGTAGCGCTCGCCGTATTCCAGAAACTGCATGAACATCGCATCCTTTTCCCAGGGGTCGATCGACACCACGATGTTGTGCATCAGCATTGCCCGGTCGCGCAGGGTATCGCGCATTTGCGAGGCCAGCCGGGTTTTGACGTTGTTGACCGACACCACATTGGCCAGCTCAGCGTTCAGATGCGCCATCTGGGTGACACCCAGCCCGATCACTGCGACCATCAGCAGCATGGCGGCGGCGAAGCCGATCCCCACATTGAACAGCAGGCCGCGCAGCGGGTAGGCAGCGACTTGCCCGCTTGCGGGCCTGGTCGAATGCTTGGTCGTTACATCAAAGGATGGTGACACCGGCTTTACTCGCGGCGAAACGCCACGACATGATCGACCGCCAGCCTGATGCCGATCCTTTCGCCGATGGCGTGGTTGTGGTGCGAGGGCACCAGCGACAGCGCGCGCTGGCCGCTCGGCAATTTGAGCGTGTAGAGGAATTCGGCGCCGCGGAAGGCCTTGTTCTCGACCTCGGCGAGCAGCAGGCTGTCGTCGTCATGGATGATGTCGTCCGGCCGCAGCAGCACGTCGACGCGGCAGTTGCGCACGCATTCGTCGCAGCCGCTTGCATCGCACTCGACCGGGATGTGCCCGCTCAGTACACCGAGTTCGATTTCCACCTGATGGTCGTTGATCACCTCGCCGGTGACCAGCGCGCCCTGGCCGACGAAGTCAGCGACGAAGCGGTTGGCCGGCTCGTGATACAGGTTGTAGGGCGTGTCCCACTGCTGGATGCGGCCCTCGTGCATGACGCCGACCCAGTCGGCCAGCGAGAACGCCTCGTGCTGGTCGTGGGTGACGATCAGCGCGGTGGTGGCTTCGCGCTTGAGGATGTCGCGCACCTCGAGCGACAGGCGCTCGCGCAGTTCGACGTCGAGGTTGGAGAACGGCTCGTCCATTAATATCAGCCGCGGACGCGGCGCCAGCGCGCGCGCCAGCGCCACGCGCTGCTGCTGGCCGCCGGACAGCTGGTGCGGGAACTGGTTGGCGTGGCCGGCCAGGCCGACCAGCTCCAGCAATTCGTCGATGCGTGCCTGCCTGGCTTCCCTGGAAACATCGCGCAGGCCAAAGCCGACGTTCTTCGCCACCGTCAGGTGCGGAAACAGGGCGTAATCCTGGAACACCATGCCGACGCGGCGCTTTTCGGCGGGCAACATCCAGCCGGGGCGGCTGACGACTTCGCCGCCGATGCGGATTTCGCCGCTCTGAATCGGCTCGAAGCCGGAAATGCAGCGCAGCGCCGTGGTTTTGCCGCAGCCAGAGGGGCCGAGCAGGCAGCCGATTGCGCCTTCCGGCAGGGTGAAGGTGAGGTCGGCGATGATCTGCCGTTTGGCGTACGACTGCGAAACCGAGTCGAGGATCAATTCGGCCATAGGGGTTTAGTCAAGCGAACGCGCTCCGCGCCAGGTCAGGAGAATGATGGGAATGATACCGGCAATGACGATGGCCAGAGAAGGCAGCGCGGCGCGCTCCCATTCGCCTTCCGAGGTCATCTCGAACACCCGCACCGCCAGTGTGTCCCAGCCGAACGGGCGGGTCATCAGGGTGATCGGCATTTCCTTCATGATGTCGACAAACGCCAGCGCCGCCGCGGTCAAGAGGCTGGCGCGCAGCATCGGCAGGTGCACCCGGATCAGGAGGCCGGTCGCATTGGCGCCGAGGTTGCGCGCGGCCTCGTCGACGTTGCGGGTGATGCGGTGCAGGCCGCTGTCGATGGGGCCGAAGCCGACCGCGAGAAAGCGCACTAGGTAGGCCAGCAGCATCACCACGAGCGTGCCCTTGAGGATTTCGCTGCCGTCGAAGCCGAACCAGGCGCGGCCGGTGTCGATCAGCCAGTTGTCCAGCGCCGCCACCGGGATGAACAGCCCCACCGCCAGCACCGCCCCCGGGAAGGCATAGCCGAGGGTGGCCAGCCGTTGCGTCCACATCATCGCGGTGCCGGGGCGCTGGCGCCCGGCGTAGGCGAGCAGCAGGGCAGCCGCCACCACCATCAGCGCACCGATGCTGGCGAGCAGCACCGAATGCCAGGCGAAGGCCCAGTAGCGGCTGTCGAGGTCGACGGCGATGACGTCGCGCGTCCATAGTGCCAATTGGGTGACCGGGATGAGGAAGGCCACCGCCAGCACCGCCCCGGCGTACAGGAAGGCCAGCCCGGCGAACGCGGGCGACAGTTGGATGCGGCGCTGCGCCGCGCTGCGGCCCACCGCGCCGTAGCGCATCCGCGTGCGCGAGCGCTGCTCGAACACCACCGCGACCAGCACGAACAGGATCAGGATCGAGGCGAGCTGCGCTGCCGCCGCGAGCGAGAACAGGCTGTACCACGCCTTGTAGATGGCGGTGGTGAAGGTGTCGTAGTTGAAGATCGCCATGGTGCCGAAATCGGCCAGCGTTTCCATCAGCGCCAGCATCAGGCCGGCGGCGATCCACGGCCGCGCCATCGGCAGCGCCACCCGGAAGAATCCTTGCGTGCGCGAGAGCCCGAGCGACTGCGCCGCTTCCAGCGCAATCGCGCCCTGGGTCGCGAAAGCGTTCCTGGCGATCAGATAGACATAGGGATAGAGCGCCAGCGACATCACCAGGATGACGCCGCCGCGCGAGCGGATATCGGGCAGGCCGGTGATGCCCCAGCCTTCGCGCAGCCAGGTCTGCAGCGGACCGGTGAAGTCCAAGAGGCCGATCGCGACGAAGGCGGTGACATAGGCTGGCAGGGCCAGCGGCAGCAGCAGCGCCCAGTCGAACAGACGGCGGCCGGGGAATTCGCACATCGCCGTGAGCCAGGCCAGCGAGACGCCCAGCACGCTGACGCCGAGCCCCACCCCCAGCACCAGCCACAGCGTGTTGCCCACCAGTTCGGGCAGCACGAATTCGGTCAGGTGGGCGAGGATGTCGCCCTCGACGTGGGCGAACGACGAGAAGGTGACTGCGACCGGCACCAGCACCAGCGCGGCAATCGCGAGGGCGAACAGCATCCAGCCGCCGGGACGGGGGCGCTTGACAGGTAAAACAAAAACGCCCGCTGAGGGCGTTTTTGAGGTTGCCACAAGGTTTTCAGACAAGATGGATCACGATTACTTGTAACCGGCGCGGTCCATCAATTTTACGGCCTTGGCCTGCAGGCTGCCAGCCTCTTTCACGTTGATGAGGTTCTGCTTGAAGCTGCCCCAGGCAGCCACCGTCTGGTCCGGCGCCACCTTGGGGTTGACCGGGTATTCCAGATTGACGTCGGCGAACAGGTTCTGCGCCTTGTCGGAGGACAGCCACTCGATCAGCTTCTGCGCACCGGCCGGGTTCTTGGCGTGGCGGGTGACGCCTGCCCCGGAGATGTTGACGTGCACGCCAGCCGCCTTGCTCTTCAGGGTCTGGTTGGGCCAGAAAATCGCCAACGGCAGCTTGGGGTTTTTCTCCATCAGGCGGCCGAAGTAATAGGTGTTGACCAAGGTGAGGTCGCACTGCCCGGCAGCCACGGCTTCCATCGCCTTGGTGTCGTCAGGAAAGGGCGAGGTGGCGAGGTTGGCGACCCAGCCGCTGACGATGTCTTCGGTCTTGTCTTCGCCATACTCGGTAATCATCATCGCCACCAGGCTCTGGTTGTAGACCTTCTTCGAGGTGCGCAGGCAGAGGCGACCCTTCCATTTCGGGCTGGCGAGGTCCTCGTAGGTCGACAGCTCGGCGGGCTTCACCTTGCCGGTGTTGTAGACGATGGTGCGGGCGCGCACCGACAGGCCGAACCATTCGTTGTCAGGATCGCGCAGGTGGGACGGCACGTTGGCCTGCAGGGTTTTCGACTGGATCGGGCGCAGCAGGCCTTCTTCCGACGCCTGCCACAGGTTGCCCGCGTCCACCGTCAGCAGCATGTCGGCCGGGGTGTTCTTGCCCTCGGCTTTCAGGCGCGCCATCAGCGGACCTTCCTTGTCGGTGATGAACTTGATCCGCACGCCGGTGTCGCGGGTATAGGCGTCGAACAGCGGCTTGATGAGTTGCTCGTTGCGCGCGGAATACACCACGACTTCCTCTGCCAGCGCGGGCAGGGCGGTGGCAGCGAGTGCAAGGGCGGCAAGCAGTCGGGTCAGGGTCGGTTTCATGTTGAGGACTTCCTGTAAGGATATGAAGTTGGTAATCGTACTGTAAATGATAACGGTTATCAATAGAGGAAAAAGAAGCGCCTGACCGGGGACGGCTCTACCGTTTCTCGAACTGGATCAGAGTGCTTAATTCGCCCTCGAAGACGGCATCCAGCTGGATCGATCCGGGGGATTTGGCGTGTTGAAACCCGGGCTGTTCGGGTGGGGAAATGTCGAGCAGGGTCAGCAGCTGCGGCGGATATTCGATGTCCAGCGTCACCCGCATCGGGTAGTAGCCGTCGAGGAACTTGCGCATGTAGGGGCCGCTGTACAGGTTGAAATAACCGTTTCCGGCGTGGCGCAGGGCGCGCGTTTGCCCCGACAGGCACAGCCTGGCACCGGGTTGGACATTGACCAGTTGAACGCTGGCGCCTTCGATCCATGCGCTTTCGATAAGGCTGAAGGCGTCCAGCTTGAGGTCGCGCACAAATCCCTCGCGGAAGGTGATCTGTGCACGCGGCACCGCGTCGAGATTGTCATGGCACTGCGACAGGTGAACCCAGCCCGTATCGAGGCTGCCCGCATCGATGCGTATCGTGTTCTGGTGGTGGTGGATGGGCTTGGCGGGCAGCGTCTGGAGGAAATGCAGGCTGCCTTCGTTGACGTTCGCGGCACTTTCGAAGGTGAGGTCGGTTGCAGCCTGGGCCAGGCTGGCGCACAAGGCGGCCGGCAGCAGCAGGCTGCGCCAGAATGACGGGGCAAACAAATTATTCGGAGGACACATCCAGCGGCCGGGGCGGGTTGGGTGAAATGACGCGCCGTGCGCCATCGAAACGCTGGCGCCAGTACCGGTCGCCGAGGCTGGAGACCATAACGCCGCCGCTGCGGCTGCTCGATGCGTGCACGAAGCGGTCATCGCCCAGGTAGATGCCGACATGGGAATACGCACGGTTGAGGGTGTTGAAAAAGACCAGGTCGCCAGGCTGGAGTTCAGTCTGGTCCAGCGGCCGTGCGGTTTCGCTGATCATGCGGCTATCGCGTGGCAGCAGGATTCCGGTGGTCTGTTTGTATACGTGGCCGACGAAGCCGCTGCAATCGAGCCCGGTTTCGGGCGAATTTCCGCCCAGCCGATACGGGCTGCCCACCAGGCTGACGGCATACATGGAGATGTCGTCGGATGGGTTGGCATGCGCGGGCTGCAAGAACAGCAAGGCCAGCAGGGGCAGCAGCAGGACAGGCTTCATCGAATAGTGATCTGCATCTATAGTTAAAAACGGAAAACGGCCAAACGTGGCGAATCTTGACCCTGAGGACTGCACCATGAATGACGCGCAAACACCCGCTTCAAGCGAAAGCAGTATCACTGAAAATCAGCAGCTTGTGCAATTGCAGGACGAGGCTGAAGCTGCCGCGTCCGCGCCTGACCTGCGCGAGCGGGTGCGCGAGTTGACCGCGCGCGCGTTGCACCAGCGCCGCATGGCCCTGAATGACATTCGCGAGATTGTCGGCGCAATCACTTCAGGCGTGGGCAATGGCCTGACCTCGCGCGGCGGCGAAATCAAGGAGGGACTCAAGCAGGCCGTGGCCGGCCTGGATGATGCTGTTGGCAGTGCCGCGCAGGCGGCCTACTACACCCTGCAGGAAGCCGTTGCACAGGGAAAGGCGTTCAAGGACAACGAATTGAAAGCCAGCCTGGAACAACTCCGCGATCTCGAGAAGCAGATCGTCGATACGCTCAAGCACACCGCCAGCCAGTCCGGCGGCAAGCTGAAAGAAGAACTTGATTCCCTGAGCGAGCACCTGAAAAACAGCGGCACCCGCACCGGCGAGCAGGTCCGCGAGGCGCTGCAACAGCTGGCCGGCGGCGTGAAGGCCAGCAGCGAGGCGGGCCGGGCCGGGCTGAGCGAATCGGCCAGCACGGCCACCGAGCGACTGTCCCAGGTGGCAAGCGGCATCCTGGACGCGCTGGCGGAATCGCTCAAACGACAAAGCGACCGCTTGCGTTCCTGAAATACTGCCGGCAGCGAAATCGTTGCCGGCGCGCCGCTTGCGGCTACACTCTCCGCATTACTGATTCCAACAACCAACGATGCTCTGGGAAACCATTTCGGTCTTTCGCGACCTGCCCCGATTGCATGAAATCGCTTCGGTAATGATTCGCTATGGTTGGGGCGATCTGGTGCGCGTCCTGGGTATCAGCGGCGTGCTGGAGCGTGCCGGGCGGGTGCTTCACTGGCAGAGCACCAGCGAAATCAGTCAACTCGAGGCATCGGTGCGCATCCGTCGCGCACTGGAAGAACTCGGGCCGACTTTCGTCAAGCTGGGACAGGTACTGGCGACGCGGGTGGACTTGTTTCCGCCGCACTGGATTGCCGAATTCGAAAAGCTGCATAGCCAGGTGCCTGCGGTGCCCTATGAGATGCTGCACGCCGACCTGGTCACAGCCATCAAGGGCGAGCCCACCGAGGTGTTCGCCGACTTCGATCCGGTGCCGCTGGCGGCGGCGTCGATCGCGCAGGTATACCGCGCCACCCTCAAGGACGGCACGCCGGTCGTCGTCAAAATCCGCCGTCCCGGCATCGAGGGCGTGATCCGGGCCGACCTGCGCATGCTGGAGCACGCCGCCAAATTGCTGGAAAGCGAGGTGCCGGATTCCCGGCGTTACGACCCGGTGCATATCGTCGCGCAGTTCCGTCGCTCGCTGAACCGCGAACTCGATCTGGCCAAGGAGGCACGCAATATCGACCAGTTCGCGCGCGATTTTGCCGACGACCCGCTGGTGAAAATTCCCCGGGTATATTGGGAATACACCAATGACCGGGTCAACGTGCAGGAGGAAATCGTCGGCATGGCGGGCGTCGCACCGGACAAGCTGCGTGACGCCGGACTCGACCCCAAGCTGCTGGCGGTGCGCGGCGCCAACACGGTGCTGCGCATGGTGCTGGAACATGGCTATTTCCATGCCGACCCCCACCCCGGCAATGTCCTGTTCCTGCCCGACAACCGCATCGGCATGATCGACTTCGGCATGGTGGGCATGCTGACCAATTCACGCCGCAACCAGCTTGTCGACCTGCTGCACGCCCTGACGCGCAAGGACGAACAGGCCCTGCTGCAGGTGCTGCTCGACTGGAGCGGCGAGGCAGTAAGCGACGAAGACCGCCTCGCCTACGACGTGGCGGAGCTGCTGCAAAGCTACGACGACCTGCATCTCAAGGATGTGAAGATCGGTGCGTTGCTGAACGACATCACGGCCTTGATGCGCGACAATCAGCTGGCGCTGCCGGCCGATCTGACCTTGCTGTTCAAGACACTGATCACGCTGGAAGGGCTGGGGCAGCAGCTCGACCCGGAATTCCACATGATCGACCACGTGACGCCGTTTGTGGAGCGCATCATCCAGCAGCGCTACACCCCGCAGGCGCTGCTGGCGCGCGGGCGCAAGAGCCTGCGCGAGACGCTGGAAGTGCTGGCCGATTTGCCGCGCGATTTGCGGCACCTGCTGCGGGATGCGCGGCGGGGACGGGTGAAGATCGATCTGGATTTGAAGCGTCTGGACCACTTCGGCCACCAACTGGACCGCGCCAGCAACCGCATAACCATGGGCATCCTGACCGCGTCGCTGGTGGTGGGTTCCAGCATCATCATGACGGTGGAGGGTGGCCCTCAGGTACTCGGCTTGCTGGGCTTCCTGATCGCGTTTTTCAACAGCCTATGGATCATTTTTTCCATCTGGCGTTCGGGCAAGCACTGAATCCTTCGCATCGGGCATTGACTATGCTGCGACCGTCCCGGTGGCAGCCAGTTGCGCCAGCGGAACCGGCCGGCCCAGCAAATACCCCTGAACGTGGGCAAAGCCCAGGCTTTCGACCTTGCGCAGCGCGGCCTCGGTTTCCACGCCTTCGGCCACCAGCGCATAGCCGACGTCCGTCATCAGGCGGGCGAAGTCAGCCACCACCTGGCCGGCGCGGTTGTTTTCTCCCAGCTTGTTCACCAGCGAGATGTCGAACTTGACCACGTCGACCGGCAAGTCGACCAGATAGCGTAGCGGCGAATAGCCGGTGCCGAAGTCGTCCATGGCGATGCGGTAGTTCACGGTGCGCAACAACTCGAGATAGGTATGCACCGCGTTGATCTGCGTGATGAGCGAGGTCTCCGTGATTTCCAGCATCAGCGGATGGTTCGCATTGTGGCGCGACAGTTCCAGCAGGTGCGAGGCGATTTCAGGGCTGGACAGGCTCTGCGCGGACAGGTTGATCGAGATGCCGCATCCTGCCGGAAACTGGCCGGAAGACAGGTCGGCATCGATCTGGTGCAGCACGGCCAGATCGAACTGGGTTTCCAGGCGTCGGCTGCCGATGACGGGCAGGAACGCCTCCGGCATGATGAGATCGCCGTTGTAGCGGATGCGCGCCAGGACTTCGTAGTAACCCACCGTGTGCGCCGGCAGGCTGAAAATGGGCTGGTAATGCAGTTCGATCATGCCAGGCGTGGACAGGGCCTGGAACAGCGCGCTGGTCTCGCGGCTGGCCACCAGCGTCTGCGAGGCGCGTTCGGTATCCTCGCCATACAGGGCGATGCGATTGCGTCCCGGTTGCTTGGCGGTATACATGGCGATGTCGGCCTGCTTGGGCAAGTCGTCGATATGCCCAAGCGCTTCCGGCGCGCAGAAGGCAATGCCGATACTGATGCCGATGGGCTCCTTGATGCCCAGGTCGCCAAAGGTTGCCGCCTCGAGCAGGCTCTGGCAGCGCTGCGCGATCTGCTTGGCCTGGGCCGGGGTGGTGTGCGACAGGAAGGTGGCGAATTCGTCGCCGCCCAGGCGATACAGACGGTCGTTGGCGCGCAGCGCCATCACCAGCGCATCGGCAATGATGGTCAGCACACGGTCGCCCTTGGCGTGGCCGTAGGTGTCGTTGATGGCCTTGAAGCGGTCACAGTCGAACAGCAGGAAGGCCACGCCCTGCGGCGCGGTTTTCAGTGCATTGCGGAAATTTTCCCAGTCTTCGTCGTAGGCGCGCCGGTTGTGGCAGCCGGTAAGCGAATCCTGGCGTGCCTGCAAGTGGAATTCGCGATTCTGGTTTTCAAGCGAGCCGTGCAGCACGCGCAATTGCAACTGGTATTCGTACAGCGAACGGCGGATGTTTTCCAGCTCGCTGATTCGCATGGGATGGGCACGTGAGGGTTTGAGGCTGAAATGATTGTGCTGCATGTCATCGATTTCCTGCGACAGCTGCCCCAGCGGACGCACCAGCAGGCGGTTATAGATCGCGAACCCCAGCAGTGCCGACGCGACCAGCAGCACAAACAGCGCAAGCAGGGTGCGAGACAGGATGGTCTGGAACAGCTGCTGGTTGGGGTCGGGTTGGGCCTTGAAATTGAGGCGCGAAAACAGCTCCGACGTGGCCAGTATTTCGCCTGGCCTGAGTGCCAGGCTGACGCTGGATGCATCCGTGAAATGCAGGGTTTCCTGACGCAGCAGGGCCGGCATGAAATCGACGCGGACCAGGCTGTAACCGAGCAGGGTTTGCCGCTGGGCATCGTCATACACTGGAACGCTGGAGTACAGCGCAATGGCGCCTGCTTCATTGGACAGCCAGAGGGTGAGATCGTGCGAGGGGCCGGCCTGCACTCTGGCTGGCAAATAACGATTTTCCGATCCCGGAGCGAGCAGCGTGCCCGACGGGGTGTACAGCCCTGCCCGGGCAAAACGGCGGCTCAGCATACTGCTTTCGTAGACCCGCTGATCCCGCCAGTAGGGGTAATACTCCGGAAGCACAAGCTGTTGCCGGGTTTCATCCCAGCGCGCCAGATTGAGGGCCTGCTCTTTCGTCTGGTTCAACAGACGCTCGACGGCGGCGGCAAGCTCGGACCGCGCCGCGTTCTGGTTGTGCTGTTCCAGGCTGCGCGTGACGGCACGCGTTTGATAGGCCGAGAAGCCCCCGATCAGGCTGACAATCACCAGCAAGGCGGTGATGAAGGCAAGCGCAATATGCCTGATAGGGATGTTGGTGGGCCAATTCATCGGGGCGGGTGTGGCTTGATGCCGTCAAGATATTTGAGCGCGTTTTCCAGCAGGTCGAATTCACGCTCGCCGTTCATGAAATGGTTGGCGCCCTTCACAACGACCATGGGGACCTGCATATGCTGCAATGCCTTGATCCAGCCGCCTCCCATCAATTCGTCCGAATCGCCCATGATGAGGTGCATGCCGACCGGCGATTGTTTCAGGGAAGCCAGCACCCGCGCCTGGTCCCAGCGTACGTACGACAGCAGGTCCTCGGGTGTCGAGGGATATTTCCTGCAGAACGACAAGGGCTGGTTGACCAGCGCGCGCTGCTTGTGGAGCACGCGGTCTTCCAGTTGGGCGATCAGGGTGGATCGGTCCGTCGAACCAATTTGGGCTGCGATCAGCGAAGCGCCGAGATAGCCCCGGATGGCCGCATCCGGTTTGGCCGACAGATACGCCAGCAGCTGCATGCTGCCAAAGCTGTGCCCGACCAACACAATGGTGGGGTGACCGCGCGATTTCAGCCAGTGTACCCAGCGTGCGATTTCGGCCACGTCGTCGTCAAGGCTGTGCTTGTGCACGGCTTCGCACGCCAGGCTCTGTTTCCGGCCGGGGATGTTCAGGCTGAGGGTGGGCGACAATATCGTGTAGCCGGCATCGTGAAGACCCCGTGCCAGCGTGGTCACGGTGGAAAATTCGTGCGTCTGCAAAAAACCGTGCAACAACAGCACGGCAGGCTTGCTGCGCTCGCCGGCCAGATATTCGGCGCTGGCCGGAATGCCGGGACGCATCAGCTGCTGAACAAGCTCAGCGTGCGCGGTAGCCGGGAATACTGATATCAGCAAGCAAAGCAGATAAGCGCGCATGTCGGGACCGAATGAGCTGAGCCTTAAGGGTTAACGGCAACGTGCAGTGAAACTATAGGCGAATGCAGCCGGTTGGGTCCGGGGTGGATGTTACACTCCGCCGCGAAGCCCCGCCCAAACATGCCTGACCTGAAACATATTTTCTCGCCCGAGGGCGCCTGTGCCACAGTGCTGCCAGGCTGGCGCTCGCGCCCGCAGCAACTGGCCATGGCCGAGGCGGTCGAGCGGGCGGTCGCCGACAACAGCGTGCTGCTGGCCGAAGCCGGCACCGGCACCGGCAAGACCCTGGCCTACCTGATTCCCGCGCTGCTGTCGGGCGGCAAGGTGGTGATTTCCACTGGCACCAAGGCGCTGCAGGACCAGTTGTTCCATCGTGACCTGCCGACTGCACGCCGTGCGCTGAAATCGCCGGTCAAGGTGGCCCTGCTTAAAGGTCGCGCCAATTACGTCTGCCACCATCATCTGCAACGCAATCTAAGCGACGGCCGCTTTGCCCATCGCGACGATGCCGCCTGGCTCGCCAAAATCGCCCGTTTCGCCGAAACCAGTTCCAGTGGCGACCGCGCCGAAGCCGAAGGCATCCCCGAAGATGCCACCGCCTGGCAGTACGCCATCTCCAGCCGCGACACCTGCCTCGGCGGCGAATGCAGCCACTTCAAGGATTGTTTTGTGATGGCTGCGCGCAAGGCCGCGCTCGATGCCGAAGTGGTGGTGGTGAACCACCATCTGTTCTTCGCCGACCTGTGGCTGAAGGACGAGGGCGTCGCCGAGCTCTTGCCCGCCTGCAACACCGTCATCCTCGACGAAGCCCACCAGCTTGCCGAAACCGCCGCGCAGTTCTTCGGCGAGACGCTGTCCGTCGCGCAACTGCTCGATCTGGCCGGCGACACCAAACGCCTGGCGGCGGTGAAGGCGGGCGACTTCCCGGCGCTGCGGCGCGCAGCCGAAGACCTGACCAAGGCCACGCGCGACCTGCGCCTGGCGTTTCCGCAGAACCCGGTCAAGGCGACCGTTGCCGAACTCACGCGCTACGACAAATGGCCGGATGCGCTGAAGGCCCTGAGCGCGGCGCTCGGCGAAACGGCCAAACTGCTGGAAACCCAGGCCGAGCGCGATGCCGACCTGAAGAACTGCTTCGATCGCGCACAGGGTGTGCAGGCCACCCTCGCCAGCTGGCAGCGCGACGACGACCCCGACACCCCGCGCGTGCGCTGGCTGGAAACCACGCTGAGTTCGCTGTTGCTGCATGCGACACCTTTGTCCGTCGGTGCCCTATTCGGCGCCAAGCTCACCGAGCGCGCGCAGGCGTGGATTCTCACCTCGGCCACGCTCTCCGTCGGCGGCGATTTCACCCACCTGAAAACCCGGCTCGGCATCGAGGATGCCGAAACCCTGTGCGTCGACAGTCCCTTCGACTACCCGCGCCAGGGCGTGCTCTATGTGCCGCAGAATCTTCCCGCGCCGAACACGCCCGAGTTCACCTAGGCCGTCGTCGAAGCTGCACTGCCGGTGCTGGAAGTCAGCCAGGGGCGCGCCTTCATCCTGTTCACCAGCCTGCGTGCGCTGGAAAAGGCGCGCGGCCTGTTGAGCGAGGCCTTCAGGTTTCGCGGCTGGGAGTATCCATTGTTGGTACAGGGCGACGCCCCGAAGAACGAACTCCTCGCGCGTTTTCAGAAAGCCGGCAACGCCGTGCTGCTCGGCAGCCAGAGCTTCTGGGAAGGGGTGGACGTCAAGGGCGAGGCGCTCTCCCTGGTGGTGATCGACAAGCTGCCGTTTGCGCCACCGGACGATCCGGTGCTGTCGGCGCGCATCAGTCACATCAACCAGGCCGGCGGCAATGCCTTCATGGAATACCAGTTGCCCCACGCCGTCATCACCCTCAAGCAGGGCGCCGGCCGCTTAATCCGTGACGAGGACGACCGCGGTGTGCTGATGATCTGTGACCCGCGCCTGATTTCCAAACCCTACGGCCGCCGCATCTGGCAAAGCCTGCCGCCGATGAAGCGCAGCCGTGAGGAAGCCGAAGTGCTGGCCTTTTTTGCCCGGCCGTAACAACTTGTTACGCTTTCCCACACCTCTGCAATAGTTCGCTTACAGCCCCCGTCTAGCATGGAACCAACCCCCGCCCGGGCGGTTGACGTCCGTATATGACGGACGCCTGGGTTCAACTGCCGAACCCGGGTTCAAGCTTGAACGGATTTAACTCAAGGAGCACAGCCATGAAAACCGCTGAAACCACAACTGCAAAACGCCTTGTCCGCTTCGCACTGTCTGCGCTGGGCGTATTAACCCTGTTCATGGGTA
>CAMTWC010000107.1:0-34724 GCA_947085345.1 uncultured Gammaproteobacteria bacterium
GGCCCTTCGTGCTGCGTAACAAGACCGATGCGGCCGACGCGCGTGCCATCTGGACGGCGGCGCAACAACCCGATGCACGTTTCGTGGCGGTGAAGTCCGAGACTCAGCAAGCGATCCTGGCGTTGCACCGCCTGCGTGCCCAGTTGCTGAAGTTTCGCATCATGCAGACCAACGCTCTGCGTGGACTGCTGTACGAATTCGGGGAAGTCCTGCCTGCGGGTCATGCGGCACTGGCGAAGGCCTTGCCGGCCGCATTGGCCAACCTGGACGCGCGTCTGCCCGCTATGCTCGTCGACAGCCTGCGCGAGCAGTGGGCCAGGGTGTTGAGCGCGGACCAGGAAATTGCCGCGATCGAACGCCGTTTGCGCATCACCCTGCGCGATATGCCGTCTTGTCAGGCGGTGGCCGAAATACCCGGCGTGGGATTGCTGACCGCGACGGCGGCGGTGGCCAGCATCGGCGAGGCCAGGACCTTCAAGTCCGGCCGCGAGTTCGCGGCCTGGCTCGGCCTGGTACCGCGACAGCGCGGCACCGGCGGCCGGGTTCGGCAACTGGGCCTCTCCAAGCGAGGGGACGTCTATCTGCGCACCTTGCTCATGCATGGCGCGCGGGCGGTGATCTTGCGGCATCGGCATGTGCCCTGGCTGGATGCGTTGCTCGGGCGACGCCCTTACAACGTGGTTGTGGCCGCCGTGGCGAACAAGCTGGCGCGCACCCTCTGGGCCGTGCTCGCCAGGGACAAGCCCTATGACCCGGCAGCGTTCAGCGCCGTAGGGCAACATGAGGTCTCGCCGTATGGCGAGGGTCTGAAACCGTTTCTCAAGGAGCGCAAGCGATTCATGCGTGATGGCATACAGGTCGGACCGGGACAGTGCAAACCTGATAGGGAACGTGAACTTCGAGTTCGTTGTTCAGATGAGGTCGCCGTCAGCGGATTCCATCAGGGCCAGCAGGCTTGCCGCCTGCACCAACAGGCCGGATATAAGGCTGCATCCTTACCCCGCTGCCGCAGGCAAAAAATCTCTTGTCACTTCGGGAGGCGTTCATATAAGGGCTCCCTTAAATGCGCCACGATTCTTTCTAAGTGAAGTCGGGAATACTATTCTTGTAAACCATTTTGCTTCGACTAACCAAGTCAGGCAGGTTGTGAGAAAAGCACTGATATATTCAATCTTTCCGGTTCAGGCCAAAATTCCATGCCTGGATTTGACTGACTCCTGCGTACAGGTGGAAACGAAATTAAATAATTTGGCGCTCCCACGTCTTAGGGAAAGAACGTGATGCGTGCCCTGTTTGCGCATACATACGATGCAGGAATCAACGCGACCAGACTTGGGGGGCGAACCATACAACGATGGAACAGACTGGTAGCGAACATTCTCCAAAAGCAATCCAGCGTGTGATCAAGGTCCGCCGCGACTACAACACCTGGGTCGCCAACGAGACTATGGAAGACTATGCGCTGCGCTTTACGCCGCGCAGCTATCGCAAATGGACGGAGTCGCGGGTGGCCAACACCGCCTTCGGCGCGGCGGCCTTTTTGGTGCTGGAGGCGGTGGGCGCGACGCTGCTGGTGAATTACGGCTTTCTCAACGCCGCGCTGGCCATCCTCGCAACGGGGCTGATCATTTTCATGGTGGGTCTGCCGGTGAGCATTTACGCTGCCCGCTACGGGCTGGACATGGATTTGCTGACACGGGGCGCGGGCTTCGGCTATCTCGGCTCGACGATCACCTCGCTGATCTATGCCTCCTTCACCTTCATCTTCTTTGCGCTGGAAGCGGCCATCATGGCCTATGCGCTGGAGCTGGCATTCGGCATTCCGCCGGCGTGGGGCTATCTGATCTGCGCGCTGGTGGTGATCCCGCTGGTCACCCATGGCGTCACCGTCATCAGCACGCTGCAGACGATCACCCAGCCGATCTGGCTGGTCATGCTGGTGCTGCCTTTTGTGTTTCTGCTGGCCAAGGATCCGGGGGCGTTCGCCGGCATCGTCGGCTATGCGGGCAACGGCACCGCCGGCTTCGATATCCACCTGTTCGGCGCTGCGATGGCGGTGGGGCTGGCGCTGATCACCCAGATGGGCGAGCAGGTGGACTACCTGCGGTTCATGCCCGAGCACAACAAGGCCAATCATCGACGCTGGTGGGTCAGCGTGCTGGTGGGCGGGCCGGGCTGGGTGGTGCCGGGGGTGATCAAGATGCTCGGCGGCGCCCTGCTGGCCTGGCTTGCCATCAGCCAGATGGTGCCGCTGGAACAGGCCGTGGACCCGAACCAGATGTACCTCATCGCGTACGGTTACGTGTTTTCCGATTACGGATGGGCGGTCGCGGCCACGGTCCTGTTCGTGGTGATTTCCCAGCTCAAGATCAACGTCACCAACGCCTACGCAGGCTCGCTCGCCTGGTCCAACTTTTTTGCCCGCCTCACCCACAGTCATCCCGGACGAGTGGTGTGGGTAGTGTTCAATATCATGATTGCACTCATGCTCATGGAACTGGATCTGTTCCAGGCCATGGGTCGGGTGCTGGGGCTGTATTCAAACGTGGCGGTGGCCTGGATGATGGTGGTGGTGGCGGACCTGGTGATCAACAAGCCCCTGGGCCTGTCGCCGCCCGGCATCGAATTCCGCCGCGCCTATCTGTATGACATCAACCCGGTGGGCGTAGGGGCCATGGTAATCGCCTCGGGGCTGTCGATAGCCGCCTACGTGGGACTGTTCGGCGACACGGTACAGCCCTTCGCCACCTTCATTGCACTGGGGGCAGCACTGGTCTTTTCGCCTCTGATCGCCTGGCTTACCGGCGGGCGTTATTACATTGCGCGCCAGGACGAACCGACGCTCGGGGCCAAGCAGGCATCCACGCACCGCTGCTGCATCTGCGACAAGGAATACGAAGGGGAGGATATGGCCCGCTGCCCGGCCTATCAGGACCACATCTGCTCGCTATGCTGCACCCTGGACGCACGCTGCCATGATCTGTGCAAACCTCATGCCCGTCTGGGCAAGCAATGGGCGGCGCTACTGGAACGCTGTCTGCCCGCCCGGGCGCGGCCTTATCTGGATGCCGGCCTGGGCCACTATCTGCTGCTGATGGCGGGCGTGGTGCCGTTCCTGATCTTGCTGGTGGGCCTGCTCTACTACCAGGAAGTGCTGGTCCTGACCGCCGAGGCGTCCGCCCTGCTGCCCGTGCTGCAGCAGTCCTATCAGCGGGCCTTCGCCGTCCTGCTGCTGGTGTCCGGCATCGTCGCCTGGTGGCTCGTGCTGACCCACAAGAGCCGGCAGGTGGCGCAGGAGGAATCCAATCGCCAGACCCAGCTGCTGATGCAGGAAATCGATTCCCACCGCCGCACCGACGCGCTTCTGCAGAATGCCAAGCAACTGGCAGAACATGCCAATCAGGCCAAGAGCCGCTACATCACCTCCATCAGTCACGAGTTGCGCACGCCGCTGAACAGCATCCTCGGCTATGCCCAGATTCTGGATCAGGATGAGACGATACCGCCCAATCGTCGCCAGGCGATCAATGTCATCCGCCGCAGCGGAGACCACCTGCTGTCCCTGATCGAAGGCACGCTCGACATCGCCCGCATCGAAAGCGGCAAACTCACGCTGAATGTGCGCCCCCTCGATTTCCCGGATTTCATCCAGCAGTTGGTCAGCATGTTTGAGCAGCAGGCCCGGAAAAAGGGGCTCGATTTCCACTATCAGCCGGAAGGGACACTGCCGGCCATGGTGCGTGCCGACGAGAAACGGCTGCGCCAGATCCTGCTCAACATCCTCGGCAATGCCGTCAAATTCACCGTCAGCGGCAGCGTGAGCCTGCGCCTGCGCTACCAGCGCGAAATGGCATTCTTTTCCATCGAGGACACCGGCCCGGGCATCACCCCGGACGAAGTCGGCAACATCTTCGAACCGTTCTCCCGCGGCAGCGCGGCCCACGTCGGCGCAACGGGCGGCACCGGCCTGGGGCTGACGATTGCCCGGATGCTGACTGACCTGATGGGGGGCGAACTGAGCGTGGCGGGCAGGCCGGGGGAGGGGAGCCGGTTTGATGTCCGGCTCTTCCTGCCACGGCTGCATGCGGAACAGCTCGTGAAGGAGCAACCCCTGGCGCAGCGCATCGGCTACGTTGGCGTGCGCCGCCGCATCCTGGTGGTGGACAACGAGGCCGTGGATCGGGAACTGCTGGTCAATATCCTGACGCCCCTGGGGTTCGAGGTGGCCCAGGTGTCCTCCGGGCAGCAATGCCTGGCGGCCATTCCCGGGTTTTCGCCACACGTGATTTTCATGGACCTGGCCATGCCTGGCATGGACGGCTGGGAGACCTTGCGCCGCCTCCGCGCGGGCGGGATGACGGACGCCGAGATCGCCATCATTTCGGCCAATGCCTTCGAGAAGGGCGCGGAGAACGACGCCGGCATCGCCGGCGAGGACTTCATCGCCAAGCCCTTCCGCGTCGACGAGCTGCTGGACTGGCTCGGCAAGCGCCTGAATCTGGAATGGATCCGGGCGGACATCCCCCGCCAGGCCGCTCCGCCGCCTGGCCTCCCCACCCAGCCCATCGTGCCACCCGGCCCGGAGCAGGTTATCAACCTGCGGGAAATGATCGATCTGGGCTACATGCGCGGCCTCCTGGATAAGCTCGACGAGATCGAACAGCTGGACCCGGTTCATGCCGAATTCGTCCGGGTGATGCGGATGCTGGCCAGGCGATTCCAGTTCGAGGCGATGAAGGAAATCCTGCGAAAGAGCACCGATGGCAGCCATTGACCGAATGAACGAGGACGTCGTCCTGATCGTGGACGATGTGCCCGAGAACCTCTCCCTGCTCTACGACGCCCTGGACGAGGCCGGCTATGCGGTGCTGGTCGCCACCAACGGCGAGAGCGCCCTGCAGCGCGCACGCCAGAGCCTGCCCGACGTCATCCTGCTCGACGCCGTCATGCCCGGCATGGACGGCTTCGAGGTGGCCCGCCATCTGAAGGCCGACCCGCTCACCGAGCCGATTCCCATCATCTTCATGACCGGACTGACCGACGCCGAGCATGTGGTGGCGGCCTTTGCCGCCGGCAGTTCCGACTACGTCACCAAGCCCATCCGGCCATCGGAAGTGCTGGCGCGCATTGCGGCCCATGTGCAGAGCGCCCGGCAGACGCAGCAGGCGCGCAGCGTGCTGGATGCGTATGGCCAGGCCTGCGTATCGATGCGGCCAACCGATGGCGCGCTGCTGTGGCAAACCCCGCTGGCGCGAACCCTGCTGCAGAAATATGGCGGGCAGGACGAGCATCAGCTTGTCGCACGCATACACGAATGGCTGCAGGCCTCGCTGCCCAAACCCCCACCGCCCGTCCCGCTGGAAATCATGGGCGATGAAGGCCGGATGGTCTGCGCCCTGCATGCCCGCACCGATGAAGGGGAGTGCCTGCTGGTGCTGCATGAGGAAAGCGATGTCGCCATCACCAGGGTCCTGGTGGATGCCTTCCACCTCACCCTGCGCGAAGCGGAAGTGCTGTACTGGGTGATCCACGGCAAGACCAACCGCGATATCGGCGACATCCTGGGCATCAGCCACCGCACGATCAACAAGCATCTGGAAAACCTGTTCGAGAAACTGGGTGTGGAAACTCGCACAGCCGCAGCGGCGGTGGCCATGCGACGCCTGCAACTGCCTGCGCAGGCAGAAACGAAAAAGCCCTGAGCGATGTCTCGCTCAAGGCCATGAAAAATTGCGGGCCGTTAGTTCAGTTGAGCGTTGGAAGCTCATGCCTGAACTTACGGCATGTTTCATAGTTCGAACCCAATTCGGCCGTTCAAGTTGTGTGCACAGAACGACTGTTTCTCGGCCTTATGTGGAGCGCTGCATAAAGCCATGACCGGACGCTCATGGTAAACAACCTGAACGTCCGGAACGGGCCGACTTTCGTCTGACAGAGAGTAAACCGAACTTGCACTATTTGTCAGGCAAGTCTGAATTCACAAAGTTGAGCGAAATTCTATTTCGCCCGCAGGCCGCTCCACCCCTTGTCCTTCATGCAAAGCAGCAAGCCTCGGGTGGCTGATTGGGTTTGGCTGTCTGGCCGGTGCGCTTCGCCCAGCCTGGCTACGCATGCCTCGGTGTCGGATTTCAGGCTTGCAGCGCCACCGCCTGTTTTCCACCAGGAACTCACCTTGAAGGTGTCCGTCATCTCAGGCCTTCTTTTTTCGGCTGTCGTTGGTTGTGTCGCGCCGGGTGAAGCCGGAACATAGCCTTTGGTGCGTTGTTGGCCCGGCGTGGCGCTGGCTGCGTTTTCGATTCTGCGGTCGCTGGGGATGACGGAGGCTTCCACCACGGGGTCTGCATCCAGGGGTTCCATCCTGCTCAGGTTGTGAACGACCCACCCGCGATCGGCTATGCACTTCTCGACCGCTGCGGCGTCCGGCCCCTTTTCGCGGCAGGATTTTTTTGCCGCTTCCAGGTCGCCCGAACTTGCGCCGCGCTTGTAGGCAAGCTCGCCGCAGCCGCTGAACAGCAATGCAGCAAGCAGCAGGATGCAGCCGCTGCAATACGTTTTTGTTTGAGCAAGATCGATCATCGCTATCCCAGGACGCTTCCGTGTTTGTCATTCAACGCGGGGGAAGGTAGCACCTGCCTGGGTCATCGGCCACTGGCTCCGTCTACGTAAGATGACTTATTTCATCACCTTAAGGCGCTCGCTAACCTGAGCGCATGTTCAAAGCCTGAATGCGTTCTCGGTCGGCCGACGGGCAATCGGCCGCCTTGGCTTGGTAACGATATTTTCTAAACATCTAAACAAAGGGGGTAGGAAATGAAATTTGAAAGCAAAAGAAACCGGCTGATGACTGCTGTTGCTGCAGCACTCATGCTGCCAGCAATGTCTGCCCATGCAGGCGGCACGATCACATTTGGCGAGGACAAATCAGTCAGCATCGGGTTTGGGATGCGCGGCAGTTTCAGCAGTGTCGAAAATGGGGCGCCCGATGGCACGTCACGCTCGCAGGATTTCAGCCTGGACAGCGCCCGCATCTATTTGTCGGGCTCCCTGAACAAGCACGTCAAGGGCATGCTCAACACGGAAAAGGATATTGCCGGCGAAGGTTTCCAGGCCATCGATGCCAACGTCCAGATCGCCATCACGCCTGAGTTGACCATTTGGGCCGGACGTTTCCTCTCGCCCAGCGACCGCGCCAACATGGCCGGCCCGTATTACTCATTGGGTGGGGGCTACTGGTCGGGCATCGCTTCACGCTATGGCTACAACGGCGGCTACATCGGGCGCGATGACGGTGTGGCGGTGATGGGCAGTTTGATGGGCGGCAAGTTTGCCTACGCTTTCGGTGCGTTCGAAGGGAATACCGCGTTCAAGATCGCCCCGGTCACGACGGGTGCGCGCACCGGATCGGATGGCCTGATGTATGCCGGCCGGATTCAGGTTGACTTCTGGGACGCGGAGCCGGGCTACTACGGCACCGGCAATTACCTGGGCGGGAAAGACATTCTGGCAATCGGCATCGCGGGCCGCACCCAAAAAAATGGCGCTTTTTCAACCACCGCGACGGGTGATTATTCGTCCTACAGCGTCGATTTCCTGATGGAAAAGAAAGGCTTGGGGCCGGGCGCGCTGTCCATCGAAGCGGCGGCGTATGACTACGACACCAGCGATGTCTTCCTTAGCGAACAGGGCACGGCGTATTCGGCCGGGGCGGGTTACATCTTCGACCAGAAAGTCGGCTGGGGGCAGTTGCAGCCCTTCGTCCGTTATCAGAAGTTCAACCCCGACACCAATATCGACACCAAAAAGTACGACGTGGGCGTGAACTACATCATCGATGGCTACAACGCCCAGGTCAGTGGTTTTTACTCAAACACCGATGTGACCGGGGCAAGTGATGTGGATGCATTCAGTATTGCGATGCAATTCCAGTTCTGATTGATCGGCAGGTGCGCAGCCCGGTGCCGCGCGCCTCGCATTGACTCGTTATCCCTTAATTCCCAACAGGAGTTCACCATGCAAACTCGTCGTAATTTTCTGAAAATGACCGCGCTCTCGAGCCTGATGGCCTTGTCGGGTCTGGCCAGCGTCTCGGCCCTGGCCGCCGACACCATCAAGGTCGGCATCCTGCATTCGCTGTCCGGCACCATGGCGATCTCTGAAACGGCGCTGAAGGAGACGGCGCTGATGACAATCGATGAGATCAACAAGGCGGGCGGGGTGATGGGCAAAAAGCTGGTGCCGGTGGTGGTGGACCCTGCCTCCAACTGGCCGCTGTTTGCCGAGAAGTCGCGGCAACTGCTCTCAAAAGACAAGGTGGACGTGGTGTTTGGCTGCTGGACCTCGGTTTCCCGCAAGTCGGTGCTGCCGGTGTTCAAGGAGCTGAACGGCCTGCTGTTCTACCCGGTGCAGTACGAGGGCGAGGAACTGGAGAAGAACGTGTTCTACACCGGCGCAGCGCCGAACCAGCAGGCCATCCCCGCCGTGGAATACCTGATGAGCAAAGACGGCGGTTCGGCCAAGCGCTGGGTGCTGTTGGGCACCGACTACGTGTATCCGCGTACCACCAACAAGATTCTGCGCGCCTTCCTCAAATCGAAGGGCGTGGCCGATGCCGACATCATGGAGGAGTACACGCCGTTCGGGCATAGCGACTACCAGACCATTATCGCCAAGATCAAGAAGTTCGCCGGCGAAGGCAAGAAGACCGCCGTGGTCTCGACCATCAACGGTGATTCCAACGTGCCCTTCTACAAGGAACTCGGCAACGCCGGTCTGAAGGCGACCGACGTGCCGGTGGTGGCATTCTCGGTGGGCGAGGAGGAACTGCGCGGCGTTGATACCAAGCCGCTGGTCGGGCACCTGGCGGCCTGGAACTACTTCCAGTCGATCAAGAACCCGGAAAACACCAAGTTCATTCAGATGTACCGTGACTGGGCCAAGAAGCAGAAGCTCCCCAACGCCGATTCGGTGGTGACCAACGACCCGATGGAAGCGACCTACATCGGCATCCACATGTGGAAGCAGGCCGTCGAAAAAGCCAAGTCCACCGATGTCGACAAGGTCATCGCCGCGATGGCCGGGCAGACCTTCAAGGCGCCTTCAGGCTTCGTCGTCAAGATGGACGAGAAAAACCATCACCTGCACAAGCCGGTGTTCATCGGCGAAGTGAGGGCTGACGGCCAGTTCAACGTAGTGTGGAAAACCAAGGGCCCGGTTCGCGCCCAGCCCTGGAGCCCCTACATCCCTGGCAACGACAAGAAGAAGGACGTTCCGGACAGCAAGTAACACACATTGGCGCTCTCCTTCGGGAGGGCGTCATTCCCGCGCGCGTGGCTGGGTGGCAAACCGCCGCAGGCGCCGCCTTCGCGGGAATGACGAAACCGCACATCATGAAACGCATCCTTCTTACCCTGCTGCTCTTCGCGTTGCCGAGCCTGAACGCGCTGGCCGCGCTTGATCCTGCTCTGGTCAGACAACTGGCGGCAGAGGATTCCGACGCCAAAATCGCCGCCATCCAGCAACTCGGCGCCGACGCCAGCCCGGACGGCGCCAAAGTACTCAAGGCCATGGCCGATGACGAATTACTCGTTGCCGGAGAGACCGTGTTTGTATTCGAAGGCGAGCAGGCCGTGGATGCCGCCAGCGGCGCGGTCATCGAGCCGACGCCCGAAACCTACGAGCCCATCACCGTCAACAACCGGGTGCGTTCCGTACTGGCCAATGCACGGGCCGCGCTGAAGCTGTATCACCCGGACCGTGCCATGCGCCTGGCGGCGGCGACGGAACTGCAGAGCAACGCCGGGATCGAGATGGCGCCCATCCTGGCCGCCGCGCTCGCCAAGGAAACCGATGCGGAAATCCGGGCCTTGCTGGCGCAGGCTCACGCGCAGGCCAATCTGGAGAACCCAGATGCCGCTGCACGCCTGGCGGCGGTGAAATCACTGGCGGCAAGTTCCAGCCCGGCGACCCGCGGCCTGCTTTTACCGCTACTGGATACGTCCAACGAGCCGGAAGCCGCGGTGCGCGAGGCGGCTGCGCAAGCCGTCGAGAACCTCGAATCGCGCCTGGCCTTCGGCGAAATCCTCGGCCAGGTCTTCAGCGGCCTGTCGCTCGGCAGCATCCTGCTGCTGGCCGCGCTCGGTCTGGCCATCACCTACGGCGTCATGGGTGTTATCAACATGGCACACGGCGAGCTGCTGATGATCGGCGCCTATGCCACGTTTTTCATGCAAACCCTGTTCCGCGCGTATTTCCCCGACTACATCGACTGGTATGTGCTGGCGGCGATTCCGGCCGCCTTTCTGTCCGCCGCGCTGGTCGGCATGCTGCTGGAGCGCACGGTGATACGCCGCCTTTATGGACGGCCGCTGGAAACCCTGCTCGCCACCTGGGGCCTGAGCCTGATCCTGATCCAGGCGGCACGCATGCTGTTCGGCGCGCAGAACGTGGAAGTCGCCAACCCGAGCTGGATGTCGGGCGGCGTCGAGGCCATGGCCGGACTGGTGCTGCCGTGGAACCGCATCATCATCATCGGCTTCGCCCTGTTCGTGCTGACCCTGACCTGGGTGCTGATGCAGAAGACCCGACTCGGTCTGTTCGTGCGCGCCGTCACGCAGAACCGGCCGATGGCGGGCTGCGTCGGCGTGCCGACCTCACGGGTGGACACGCTCGCATTCGGCCTCGGCGCCGGCATCGCCGGACTGGGCGGCGTGGCACTGTCGCAGATCGCCAACGTCGGCCCGGACATGGGCCAGGGCTATATCGTCGATTCCTTCCTGGTGGTAGTGCTCGGCGGCGTCGGCCAGCTGGCCGGCGCGGTCTGGGCTGCGCTCGGCCTGGGCGTGGTGACCAAGTTCCTGGAAGGCTGGTCCGGCGCGGTGATCGCCAAGATCGTGGTGCTGGTCATCGTCATCATGTTCATCCAGAAAAGGCCGCAAGGCCTGTTCGCCCTCAAGGGCCGCTTCGTGGACAACTGACATGCGGACGCCACTCACCCTCCGCTTCCTCGCCGCCCTGCCCCGCTCGGGCTGGACCGCCATGGGCCTCTTCGCCATCCTCACCCTGATCGTGACGCCGGCGCTGCATCTGTTCGTGCCCGAGGGCAATCCCTTTCATGTGTCCAACTACGCCATCACCCTCGGCGGCAAGATCATGTGCTATGCCATCGTCGCCGTGGCGATGGATCTGGTCTGGGGCTATGCCGGCATCCTCTCGCTGGGGCACGGTGTGTTCTTCGCGCTGGGCGGCTACGCCTTCGGCATGTACCTGATGCGCGGAATCGGCACCGACGGCTCCTACCGGTCCCATCTGCCGGACTTCATGGTGTTCCTCGACTGGAAGGAACTGCCCTGGTACTGGGCCGGCTCCGATTCCTTCCTGTGGACGCTGCTCCTGGTGCTGGCCGTGCCGTCCCTGGTGGCGTATGTCTTCGGCTATTTCGCCTTCCGCTCGCGCATCAAGGGCGTGTACTTTGCCATCATCACCCAGGCGCTCACCTTCGCCGCGATGCTGCTTTTCTTCCGCAACGAAACCGGATTCGGCGGCAACAACGGCTTCACCGATTTCAAGCGCATCCTGGGATACGACATCACTTCGCCGGAAATGCGGGCGACGCTGTTCGCCCTCTCCGCCCTGGTGCTGATGCTGACCCTGCTGCTCAGCCGTTATCTCATCCTGTCGAAATTCGGCCGCGTGCTGACCGCGATCCGCGATGCCGAATCGCGCGTCATGTTCATCGGCTACAACCCGCTGCACTACAAGCTGTTCATCTGGACCGTGTCCGCGATGCTGTGCGGCATCGCCGGCGCGCTTTACGTGCCGCAGGTCGGCATCATCAACCCGGGCGAAATGTCGCCGGCCAATTCCATCGAAATCGCCATCTGGGTGGCGGTCGGCGGGCGCGGCACCCTGATTGGCCCGGTCATCGGCGCCGGGCTGGTCAATGCCTTCAAGAGCTTTTTCACCGTCGCCTTTCCGGAATACTGGCTGTTCTTCCTCGGCGCGCTGTTTGTCGGGGTGACTCTGTGGCTGCCCGAAGGCGTGGTGGGCTTGTGGAAACGCATCAAGGCGCGGAGGACGGCATGAGTGCAACGCACATCGAGACCCTGGACGAAAACCGGGGCGGGGAAGACGGCACACAGGTGGTGGGGCATATCCTTCAGCCTGGCGTCGACCTTTCCCACAAGGTCATCCTTTACCTGGAGGCGATCTCGGTGAGCTTCGACGGCTTCAAGGCGCTGAACAATCTCAATCTGACCATCGATGCCGGCGAGCTGCGCTGCATCATCGGCCCCAACGGCGCCGGCAAGACCACGATGATGGACGTCATCACCGGCAAGACCCGGCCCGACGCCGGAACCTGCTTTTTCGGCCAGACGCTGGATCTGACCCGCATGACCGAACCGCAAATCGCCCACGCCGGCATCGGCCGCAAGTTCCAGAAACCGACCATCTTCGAGAACCACACGGTGTTCGAAAACCTGGAGCTGGCGATGAAGACCGACAAGCGCGCCTGGACCAGCCTGTTCGCCTGGCTGTCGCAGGAAGGCCGCGACAAGATCGCCGACACCCTGAAACTGATCCGCCTGGACCGGGAAGCCGACCGCCAGGCCGGACTGCTCTCGCACGGCCAGAAACAATGGCTGGAAATCGGCATGCTGCTGATGCAGGAGCCGCAGCTGCTGTTGCTCGACGAGCCGGTGGCCGGCATGACCGATGACGAAACCGAACGCACCGGCGAACTGTTCAAATCGCTGGCCGGCAAGCACAGCCTGGTGGTGGTGGAACACGACATGGCCTTCATCGAACAGCTGGGCGGCAAGGTGACCGTGCTGCACGAAGGCTCGGTGCTGGCCGAAGGCAACCTCGCCACGGTGCAGGCCGATCCGCGCGTCATCGAAGTGTATCTGGGGCGCTGACATGCTGATCGTCGAAAACCTCAACCAGTATTACGGCGGCAGCCACATCCTGCGCGACCTCTCGTTCGCGGCGCCCACCGGTCAGGTCACCTGTCTGCTCGGCCGCAACGGCGTCGGCAAGACCACACTGCTGAAATGCCTGATGGGCGTGGTGCCGGCGAAGGCCGGCAGCATCACCTTCGACGGCAGGAACATCACCACGGCGGCCTCGTATGCGCGCGTGAAGGCCGGCATCGGCTACGTGCCGCAGGGTCGGGAGATCTTTCCGCGCCTGACCGTGGAAGAGAACCTGCGCATGGGGCTGGCAACGAAGCCCGGCGGCACGCCCATACCGGAGCGCATCTACGAGATGTTCCCGGTGCTGAAAGCGATGCTGAAGCGGCGCGGCGGCGATCTCTCGGGCGGCCAGCAGCAGCAGCTGGCGATCGGCCGGGCGCTGGCCTTCGGGCCGAAGCTGTTGATCCTCGACGAACCCACCGAGGGCATTCAGCCCTCCATCATCAAGGACATCGAGCGCGCTATCCGCGTCCTCGCCGAAGAGGGCAGCATGGCCATCCTGCTGGTCGAGCAGTACTACGACTTCGCCCGCTCGCTGGCCGACCAGTATCTGCTGATGGAGCGAGGCGAGTTCATCAAGCGGGGCGCTGGGGCCGACATGGACAAGGATGGAGTGCGGGAATTGCTCTCGGTATGATGGGGCGATGGATCTCGCCGAACCGCTTCCCTCCACCTGGCACGCCCGCCTGTCCCTGGGTTTCGAGCAGCGCGCCGTCTCCACTATCCTCGCGCGCCGCGAGCACGTTGGACCGCTACGCGTGCAGAAGCCGCTCTATCCAGAAGGCGAAGCAGTGTGCCATGCCATCGTTCTGCATCCTCCTTCGGGCATCGTCGGCGGCGACGAACTGGAGATCGATGTGTCGGTTGGCCCGGGCGCCCATGCGCTGCTGACTACGCCGGGCGCCGGTAAGTGGTATCGCAGCGCCGGTGCCTGGGCCCGGCAACACCTGGGCCTGGCGGTGGAAACGGGAGGCGTGCTGGAATGGCTGCCGCAGGAAACCATCGTGTTCGACGCCGCCCGCGCGGCGATGTGCAGCAGTATCGACTTGGCAGACGAGGCTCGCTTCATCGGCATGGAGGTGCTATGTCTGGGGCGCCGGGCGTCCGGAGAAGCCTTCGCCAACGGTGCGCTGCATCTTGACACCCGGGTTCTCCGCATGGGTCGGCCGATCTGGCTGGAACGTGGGCGGCTGGAAGGTGGCGGCGAACTGCTGAATGCCGCTGCCGGACTGGCTGGTTTCAGCGTCAGCGGAACCCTGCTGGCGGTGGCGCCGCGTATCGAGCCGTCCCTGCTCGCCGCCTGCCGGGAGATACCGGCGCGGGAAGCTGGCGCGCGACATGGCCTCACGGTTTTGCCGGACATACTGGTGGCACGCTATCTGGGCCATTCATCTGAGGCGGCGCGGCATTGGTTTGTCGACCTGTGGCGTGTGTTGCGCCCGGTACTGATTGGGTGCGAAGCGCAAGTGCCGCGCATCTGGAACACATGAAAGAAAAAATATGGAACTGACTCCCCGCGAGAAAGACAAGCTGCTCATTTTCACCGCTGGATTGCTGGCGGAACGGCGCCGTGGGCGCGGCCTCAAACTCAATTATCCGGAGGCAGTAGCCTTCATCACCGCCGGCATTCTGGAAGGCGCACGTGATGGACAGACCGTCGCCGCGCTGATGAGCTACGGCACCACGCTGCTCACGCGCGACGAGGTCATGGAGGGCGTGCCGGAGATGATCCCGGAGATTCAGGTGGAGGCCACCTTCCCTGATGGCACCAAACTGGTCACCGTGCATCACCCCATCGTTTAGGAAACGTCCCATGATCCCAGGCGAATTGCAGATCGAACCCGGCGAGATCGAACTCAACGTCGGTCGTCCCACGGTCACTCTGGCGGTGGCCAACACTGGCGACCGCCCGATCCAGGTCGGCTCCCACTATCACTTCTACGAGACTAACGCCGCCCTGGCGTTCGATCGCGAACTGGCGCGTGGCATGCGCCTCGACATCGCTGCCGGCACCGCGGTGCGCTTCGAGCCGGGGCAGACCCGTACGGTGCAGTTGGTGGCCTATGCGGGTGATCGCGCAGTGTATGGTTTTCAGGGCAGGATCATGGGCCCGCTTTAACCCGGATGTTTCGTGAATTGACGCGCGCCCTCGCTGGTCTTTTGTTTCGTATGGGAATCTTGTTCAGTCGGGCGTATGAATAACTACGCCGCTCCTTCACAAAATGCCCCTACAAAACAAAATCCTGCGCGATCATCACGCGAATTCACGAAACATCCGGGTTAACAGGAGAGATGAAATGAAACATAGAACCTTCGCACTGCTTCCTCTGCCGTTTTCCTCCCTGGCATACGCCCATCCGGGCGAGCACCACGGCAATCTGCTTAATGCCATCGTGCATTTGCTGACCGAGCCGGATCATCTGGTCATGGCCGCGATCGCGGTGCTGGTCGGTATCGCAGGCGCGCGATTTTATCGTCGCCGCAGCCAGGCCCGCGCGCAGAGCAAGCGCCACTAACCCGACCGAGAGGAGCTCGCCATGGCTGTTCGAATCGCCCGCCAGGCCTATGCCGAGATGTTTGGCCCCACCGTCGGCGACCGGGTTCGTCTGGCCGACACTGAGCTATGGATCGAGGTGGAGCAGGATTACACCCTCTACGGCGAGGAAGTGAAGTTCGGCGGCGGCAAGGTAATCCGCGACGGCATGGGCCAAAGCCAGCGCGTGTCCGCCGAGGTGGCGGACACGGTCATCACCAACGCGCTCATCGTCGATGCCGTCGCCGGCATCATCAAGGCCGACATCGGGCTCAAGGCCGGATACATTTCGGCCATCGGCAAGGCTGGAAATCCGGATGTGCAGCCCGGCGTCACCATTCCGATCGGTGCCGGCACCGAGATCATCGCTGGCGAAGGCATGATCATCACCGCCGGCGGCATCGATACCCATATCCACTTCATCTGCCCGCAGCAGATCGAAGAAGCGCAGATGTCCGGCATCACCACCATGATGGGCGGCGGCACCGGACCGGCCACCGGCACCTTCGCCACCACCTGCACGCCGGGGCCGTGGCACATCCACCGCATGCTGCAGGCGGCGGATGCCTTCCCGATGAACCTGGGCTTTCTCGGCAAGGGCAACGTCAGCCAGCCGGAACCGCTGCGCGAGCAGATTCGCGCCGGCGCCATGGGCATGAAGCTGCACGAGGACTGGGGTTCCACGCCGGCAGCCATCGATAATTGCCTTACGGTGGCCGACGAGATGGACGTGCAGGTCGCCATCCATACCGACACCCTCAACGAATCGGGTTTTGTCGAAAGCACGCTGGCTGCCTTCAAGGGCCGCGCCATCCACACTTTTCACACCGAAGGCGCTGGCGGTGGCCACGCACCCGACATCATCAAGGCCGCGAGCATGCCCAACGTGCTGCCAAGTTCCACCAACCCGACCATGCCCTACACGGTAAACACCATCGACGAGCACCTGGACATGCTCATGGTCTGCCACCACCTCGATGCCTCCATCGCCGAGGACATCGCCTTCGCCGAGAGCCGCATCCGCCGCGAGACCATCGCCGCCGAGGATATCCTGCACGACCTCGGCGCCTTCTCCATGATGTCGTCGGACTCGCAGGCGATGGGGCGGGTGGGCGAGGTGATCCTGCGCACCTGGCAGGCGGCGCACAAAATGAAGATGCAGCGCGGTACGCTGAAAGAAGACAATGCCCGCAATGACAACTTTCGGGTCAAGCGCTACATTGCCAAATACACCATCAACCCGGCCATCACCCAAGGTATCGGCCATGTGGTGGGCTCGATTGAGGTCGGAAAACTGGCCGATCTGGTGCTGTGGAAGCCGGCTTTCTTCGGCGTGAAACCCAGCCTGATCGTGAAGGGAGGCATGATCGCGGCGGCCACCATGGGCGACCCCAACGCCTCCATCCCGACGCCGCAACCGGTTCACTACCGACCGATGTTTGGCAGCTTCGCCGGCGGCCTCAAGACATCTGTCACCTTCGTCTCGCAGGCCGCGTTGGACAACCCCGAGGTGGCGGCGCTGAACCTGGCCAAGCCGCTGATGGCAGTCAGGAACACGCGCAAGGTGGGCAAGCAGGACATGGTGCACAACAGCGCCACGCCAGTCATCGACGTCGATCCCGAGACCTATGCCGTGCGTGCGGATGGTGAGTTGCTGGTGTGCGAACCGGCCGCCGTGCTGCCGATGGCGCAACGCTATTTTTTATTCTGATCATGATCGTCATCGAACACCGAGCACCCAAAAATACAGACGCCACCGAGCGCCTGGTGCTGCCATTCGACCTGCGCTGCAAGAGCCGGCTGCGCACCCACCTGCACAGTGGCGAGGAAGCAGGCCTGTTTCTGGAGCGCGGCGCGGTGCTGCGTGCCGGCGACCGTCTGCTTGCCAACGACGGCCGCGTCGTCGAGGTGGTGGCGGCGCCCGAAGCGGTGATGGAGGTGCGCAGCGACGACGCCCTGCTGCTGGCCCGCGCCGCCTACCATCTGGGCAACCGCCATGTAGCGGTGGAATTGCAGCCCGGCCTGGTGCGCTTTGCCCGCGACCATGTGCTGGGCGACATGGTGCGCGGGCTGGGTCTGGAAGTGCTTGAAGGTGAAGCGCCCTTCGACCCCGAGAGCGGCGCCTATGGGGGTCACGGTGGCCATTCACATCCTCATGGACACAGCGCTGACGGCGAGGGCAGGGGGCCGCGCATCCACGACATGATGCTGCGCGGCGGCCGATGAACACAGCCCTGATCCGGCTGCTGCATCTGGCCAGCCCCACCCTGCCGGTCGGCGCCTACAGCTATTCGCAGGGCCTGGAATGGGCCGTGGAAACCGGCGCGGTAATGAACGAGGTCACGGCACAAGCATGGATCGGCGATTGCCTGGCATTCTGCCTTGCACGCTTCGAAGCGGTGTACCTCGCCCACATGCTGGCTGCCTGGGCGCAGGGTGACCGGGCCCGGCTCGCGCAACTGGATGCCGAATTCATCGCCAGCCGGGAGAGTGCCGAACTGCGCGCCGAAACCCTGCAGATGGGACATTCCCTGGCCCGCCTGCTGGCGGACCTGGCCGAAACGCCCGTTGCGCCGCTCGCGGACTTTGCCGAACCCAGTTTTCCGCTGGCCTGGAGCTGCGCGGCGGCGGCCTGGGCCATTCCCACTCCGGATGCGGTCTCCGGCTACCTCTGGGCCTGGGCGGAAAATCAGGTCATGGCTGCGATGAAGGCCGTGCCGCTCGGACAAACCGCCGGCCAGCGCATGCTGCTGGCGCTGGGACAACGCATTCCGGTGCTTGTAGAGGAAGCCGCCGTTTGCCCGCTTGATGCCACTCACAATTACCTGCCGGCATTCGCCGTCGCCTGCAGCTGTCACGAAATCCAATACACACGACTGTTCAGATCATGACCCATTGCTCCCAACCTCTGCGCGTCGGCATCGGCGGTCCCGTCGGCTCCGGCAAGACCGCGCTCACCCTGGCGCTGTGCAAGGCGCTGCGCGAGCGCTACAACATTGCCGTCGTCACCAACGACATTTACACGGAAGAGGACGCCCAGTTCCTGGTAAGCAACGAGGCGCTGGCACCCGAGCGCATCATCGGCGTCGAGACCGGCGGCTGCCCCCATACCGCGATCCGCGAAGATGCCAGCATCAATCTGGAGGCGGTGGACCGGCTAAACAAACGTTTCCCGGGCCTGGATGTGATCTTCGTCGAAAGCGGCGGCGACAACCTGGCCGCCACCTTCAGCCCCGAATTATCCGATCTCACGATCTACGTCATCGACGTCGCCGCAGGCGAGAAAATTCCGCGTAAAGGCGGCCCGGGCATCACCAGGTCCGACCTGCTGGTCATCAACAAGATCGACCTCGCTCCAATGGTCGGAGCCTCGCTGGAGGTGATGGATCACGACACCAAACGCATGCGCGGCGATCGGCCGTTCGTTTTTTCGAACCTGAAAACCGGGCAAGGCCTGGCGGAGATCATCGCTTTCATTGAGCAGGAGGGAATGCTTGATTCGGCACGCCCTGAATAAAATTAGACACGGCCCCATAAAACCCGATGCAAACTGGATTGGTTGATGGTGGTAAATTAAATAAGTGGCTGCTAAGCGTTATATTCTGTTGAAAAACTCATTCCAGACTGTTGACGGCGCGCCGAGCTGAAAACCCGACCCATCAGAACTGCCCACATTCAACGATCGTTAATCAGCTGATGGTTTGAAGACCCCAAGAGTCAGGTGGGGAATCACCTTCAAAGCGTTTTTCAACAGAATTAGGTCGGTAAGAGCCATTCCAGATCCGTACTACTCAACCCAACGCCCGTATCGACTGCATCGGCGGCACGCGGGTGATGTGGTGTGTGGTGAGCCAGCCGCTCATGCCTACGAGCAGCGCGCCGGCCGTCGGCAGCGCAAGCCACAGCCAGGGATGCAGGCGCACCGGTAGCTCGAACAGGCGCTCGGCGATCAGCGCCATGGCGATTTCGGCGCAGACGCTGGCGAGCAGGCCGGCCAGCACGCCGAGCGCGATGAACTCGCTCCACAAGCCCTGGGCCAGATAGGCGCGCTGCGCGCCCAGGGTGCGCAGCAGCACGGCTTCCTGCTGGCGCGCGTCGAGGCTGGCCAAGAGCGTGGCGACGACCACCGCCATGCCGGCGGCAAGCAGAAACCCCAGCAGCAATTGAATCGCGCCGATGATCTGCGCGAAGACTGCCTCGATGTTGGCGATGAGTTTGTCGAGCGCGAGCACGGTAATGCCGGGGAAGGTTTTGACGAAGCCGGGCAGCACGCCGGTGGCGCCCGGCGGCACGTAGACGCTGGCGATGGAGCTGGCGGGCAGGGCGTCGAGCTGGCCGGGCGCGAAGATGACGAAGAAGTTGGGCTGCATCGAATCCCACTTCACGCTGCGGATGCTGGTGATGCGCGCGGCAAGCGTCTGGTCGCCGATCTGGAAGCCGAGGGTGTCGCCGAGCGCAAGTTGCAGGCGCTCGGCCATGCCGGATTCGACCGATATTTCGGCGCCGCGGCGCTCGCCATGCCAGGTGCCGGCCAGCACGGCGTTGTTGGCGGGCAGGCTGGCGGTCCAGGTGAGATTGAGTTCGCGCCGCAGGGTATTGCTGTCGCGCGCTTCCGGCGGCAGCGTTTCTGCGATGGGCGTGCCGTTCTTGCTGACCAGGCGGCCGCGCACCATGGGATACAGCGCGGACGCTTCGAGGCGGTGCTGCGACAGGTAGGCGGCCACCGCGTCCTGCTGGTGCGGTGCGATGTTCACCAGAAAATGATTGGGCGCGTGGGCGGGCAGCTGCTGGCGCCAGCCGTCGACGAGGTCGCTGCGCACCAGCGCCAGCAGGGCCACCAGGAACAGCGCCAGGGTGAAGGCGCCGAGCTGCAGGGTGCTGTCGAAACGGTGGCGCAGCAGCTGCGCCAGGCCGAAGCGTAGCGGGCCGTAGCTGATTTTCTGCACGCCGCGCCCGGCCACCAGCGCCAGCCGCGCCAGCAGGACGAGCACGGCAACGAGGGCTGCGAGTGCGCCGACGAAGAGGCCGGCCAGCTTGGCGTCGCCTGCGTACCAGGCGATCAGGCTCAAGAGCGCCGATCCGCTGACCAGTACGCTGATCCACGCGGCCACTGGCAGCGGCGGCAGGTCGCGCCGCAAGACGCGCAGCGGCGGCACGCGGATCAGGCGCATCAGCGCGGGCAGGCTGGCGCCCGCCAGCGCCAGCAGGCCGCTGACGACGGCGACGCCGACCGGTGCTGCGCCAAGCGACGGCAGGCGGGCGACAGTGTCCGGCAGGATCAGTCCTGCCAGCGCCTGCTGCATCAGCGCGCCGATGGCTACGCCGGCGACGCTGCCCAGCAGCCCCAGCGTCAGCAATTGAACGGCATAGAGCGTGCGCAGCTGCGCCGTGGTGGCGCCCATGCAGCGCAAGAGCGCGGCCTGATCGTAATGGCGCAGCGCGTGGCGATGCGCGGCGATGGCGATGGCGGCCACCGACAGCAGCAGGCTGATCAGCGCGGTGAGCTGGAGGTAGCGGTCGGCGTTGGCGAAGGCGCCGCGCAGGGTTTCGATGCCTTCGCGCGAACCGATCAGGCGCTGGGTGCTGTCGAGTTGTGTTTTCAGCGCGGTGCCGAAAGAAGAGAGCAGGTCCGGCTCGCCCGCGAACTGGTAGAGATAGGTGAGCCGGCTGCCGGGCTGCAGCACACGGGTTTGTTCGACTTCGTCGGCGCGCAGGAACACGCGCGGGGCAAAGCCGAACACGCCGGCAAGCTGGCCGGGTTCCTCGACCACCACGCCGGCGATGCGGAACGCGGCCTCACCGATCTGCACGCTGTCGCCGACCTCGGCATTCAGCAGCGTCAGCAATTCCTGGCCGACATACACCGCGCCGGGCGGCGGCTGCGCCGGGCGCGGTGTGCCGGCCTTGAACGGGCGGTCGGCGATGCGCACGCTGCCGCGCAGCGGGTAGGATGCGTCGACCGCGCGCAGTGTTGCCAGCTGGAAGGCGTCGCCGCGGCTGACCATGCTGGCGAATTCGAGCGCGCTGCTGGTGCGCAAGCGATGATCGGGCCAGGTTTCGATCGGGCGCGGGCTGGTGGCCAGCAGGTCGGCGCCAAGGAAGCTCGCGCCCTGTTCGCTCATCGCGCGCTTGATGCGGTCGCCGAGAAAGCCGGTGGTAGACACGCTGCCGACGCCGATGATCAGCGCCAGCAGCAGCACGCGCCATTCGCCGCTGGCGCGTTCGCGCCGCAACAGCCACAAGCCAAGTTGGAGCACCCGTAAAGGGCACGCCGGGGGGTACCCCTCTGCTGCGCAGCGACCCTTCCGCAGAAAGGTCATGCGAGGGCCGCCTCGTGCACGCGGCCGGCCACCAGATGCAGCCGGCGCTGGCAGCGCGAGGCCAGTGCATCGTCGTGGGTGACCAGGATCAGGGTGGTGCGGGCGGAGGCGTTGAGCTCGAACAGGAGTTCGATGATGCGCGCGCCGGTGTCGGCGTCGAGGTTGCCGGTCGGCTCGTCGGCGAACACGATTTCGGGATCGGTGGCAAAGGCGCGCGCGATGGCGACGCGCTGCTGCTCGCCGCCGGACAGCTGGCGCGGGGTGTGCCCTGCGCGCGCGGCCAGGCCGACGCGGTCCAGCCAGTGGGTGGCGCGTTCGCGCGCGTCGGCGCGGCCAGCCAATTCCAGCGGCAGCAGGATGTTTTCCAGCGCGGTGAGCGCGGGCAGCAGCTGAAACGACTGGAACACGAAGCCGATACGGCCGGCGCGGAGCCGTGCGCGGGCGTCCTCGTCGAGATCGCCGAGGCGCTGGCCGAGCAGTACGATTTCGCCCGTGGACGGCTGGTCCAGTCCAGCCAGCAGACCCAGCAGGGTCGACTTGCCGGAGCCGGATGCGCCGGTGATGGCGAGCGTTTCACCCGCCTGGACGGCAAGCTCGACTTCGCTCAGGATGGCGAGGACGCCGTCGGCAGTCGGCACCCGCTGAGACAGGGCGTGGGCGGCGACCACCGCATTGGGGAACTGGGCGTTGTCGGGAGGCGTCATTGGATGGAACCAGATCAGGGTCAATGAATGAATTATCGCTTGTGGTTGCCGTGGTTGCTGTGGTTGCCGGGTTGGGCGCTGGCCAGCTCGTGCTCTTTGTTGATTGTCGGCGACAGCCTGAGTTCCGGCTACGGCCTCGCGCCAGGCCAGGGCTGGGTGGAACTGCTCGATGCGCGCCTGAAAAAAGCCGCGCCGCAATGGCGCGTGATCAACGCCAGCGTGAGCGGCGACACCACGCAGAACGGCCTGCAGCGTCTGGCGCCTGCGCTTGATCGGCACCGCCCGCAGGGCGTGCTGATCGAACTCGGCGGCAACGACGCCTTGCGCGGCACGCCGCCGGAGGCGATCCGGCAGAATCTGCTCGCGATGGTTCGGCAGGCGAAGGCCACGGGCGCCTGGGTGGCCTTGCTGGACGCGCCGGTGTTGCCCAATTACGGCAAGGCGTATGCCGACGCGGTGGCGAAGCTGTATGGAGAGGTGGCACGCGCGGAGAAGATTGTGCTGGTGCCGTGTTTTGTCTGCAGCGTGGGCGTGATGGCGGGCATGATGCAGGCCGATGGCATCCACCCCAACGAAAAGGCGCAGAGCAAGATGCTCGATGCGGTATGGCCGCAGATCCAGCCCAAGCTGCGTTGCCCGGAGAAAAGACCATGAGCGGCGCGGCCTGTCCGTGCGGATCGGGACGCGCGCTTGAAGCCTGCTGCGGGCGCTTTCACGCTGGCGCGCCCGCCCCGGACGCCGAACACCTGATGCGTTCGCGCTACAGCGCCTATGTGCTGGGGCTGGAGGATTATCTGCGGGCAACCTGGCATCCCGTGACCCGTCCCGCCGTACTGGAACTCGACGCTACGCCGCGTCCACAATGGCTGGGGCTGGCGGTCAAGGCGCACATGCCGCTGGACGACGCCCGTGCCACGGTGGAATTCGTCGCGCGCTACAAGCTCAATGGCCGCGCATTCAAGCTGCACGAAACCAGCCGCTTCGAGCAGGTGGACGGGCGCTGGCTGTATGTCGACGGCGAGATGCACGAATGAGGCACGTCAAACATATGGCACGTTACTTGCATCCAAAAAAACCATGGTGATCAAATTGTTTTTCTGACGAGTCTGAAACCGGCTCAGCGGGGGTAGCGATATGGGTGCATCTCTGGGGCAAGAGGCGAGTATCGAGCTCGCAACAATCTATGAAATCAGCAAGATACTGAGTTCATCTCTCGATCTGAACAAGACGGCGAGGGAAGTGCTCGGCGTGCTTTCTTCGCACCTCAAGATGCGGCGGGGCATGATCAGTTTGGTGCAGCCATCGGGTGACCTGCACGTTGTTGAGGCGACCGGCATGTCGGCCGAGGCCGCCCAGCGCGGGCGATTTCGCAAGGGCGAGGGCATCACCGGCAAAATCCTGGAAACGGGCGTGCCCATGGTGGTGCCGGATGTGGCGAAGGAGCCGCTGTTCCTGAACCGCACGGGTTCGCGCAGCCTGGGCGAGGGAAGGATCGTCGCCTTCATCGGCGTGCCGATTAAAGTGGGACGGGAAACCATCGGGGTGCTCAGCGTGGACCGCGAAGTGGATAGCGCGCCCATGAATTTCGAAGGACTTGTCCGCTTCCTGGCCATGATCGCCAACCTGATCGGGCAGACCGCGCGCTTGCACCAGAATGTGGCAGCCGAGCGCGAGGAACTGATGCAGCGGCAGCAGCGCCTGCAAAAGGAACTGCAAGGCAAGTACAGCCTCGACAATGTCATCGGCCGCAGCAAGCGCATGCAGGACGTTTTCGCCGAAGTGCACCAGGCGGCCCCGGGCAAGTCGACCGTGCTGTTGCGCGGCGAGAGCGGCACCGGCAAGGAAGTCATCGCCCGCTCGATCCACTATCTGAGCCCACGCAAGGGCGCGCCCTTCGTCAAGGTCAACTGCGCCGCATTGTCCGAGACGCTGCTCGAATCCGAGCTGTTCGGCCACGAGAAAGGTTCGTTCACCGGCGCCACGCAAGAGCGCAAGGGCCGCTTCGAAATGGCCCATGGCGGCACCTTGTTCCTGGACGAACTGGGGGAAATATCGGCCGCGTTCCAGACCAAGTTGCTGCGCGTGCTGCAGGAACGGGAATTCGAGCGCGTGGGCGGCAACAAATCGATCAAGGTGGACGTGCGCCTGATCGCCGCCACCAACCGCAACATGGAAGAGGACGTGGCCAAGGGCGTGTTTCGCGCCGATCTGTACTACCGGATCAACGTGGTGAGTATCTTCCTGCCGCCCCTGCGCGAGCGGCGCGAAGACATCCCCCTGCTGATCGCGCACTTTCTCGACAAGTTCAACAAGGACAACGGCCGCAAGCTCTCCATCTCGCCGGAAGCCGTGGACGTGATGCTCAAGTGCAACTGGCCCGGCAACGTGCGCGAACTGGAGAATTGCGTGGAGCGCACCGCGACCATGACGCGGGCCAGCACGATCCAGGACGTGGATTTGCCGTGCCAGCAGAACAAGTGTTTCTCGCAGGTGCTGCAGCACTATGGCCAGGTGCAGCAGACGATTCCCATTGCCATGGTCGCGCCGGCTCCCGGCATGCCGGAGCCTTACAGCAGCGATTTTCATGAAGCCCATGCCGAAGCCGAACCGGCCAACATGACCGAGCGCGAGCGTCTGGTATGGGCCATGGAACAATGCGGATGGGTGCAGGCGAAAGCGGCTCGCCTGCTGAATCTGACGCCGCGCCAGATCGGCTACGCGCTGTCGAAATACAACATCGAAGTCAAACGGCTTTGAAGGTGAGAGGTTAGGCGTTAGGGGTGAGGCGTGAGCGGGACCTGCACTTTGCCGACCACCCTCACCCCTCACCCTCTGTAGCCTTCCCGACAATTCCCTTCGCGACATTTCACATTTGTAGCAACCGCGACAAACGCTCGCTCTGCGCTAAGTGCTTCAATCCTGAGGCATTTCTGAAAATATTTTGAATGGCATGCTTGTTGCTGAACTGCTCCTGAAGCACTCATTTAGCGGGCGATCGATTTCACGATCGCCACCGGTTGAAGCGGACAGGAGCCAAGTATGGACAATCAGGCAAGTGTGGCGAACGCAGGAAATGATCAGGGCACGTCGCTGGATCAGATCATGCAGCAGGTGGCCGAGCACAAGGGATGCGGCACATCCGGCGAGGGCGGCAAGGCCAGTTGCGGCTCGTCCGGCGGCCCGGAAGACATGGCGCCGGAAATCTGGGAGAAGGTGAAGAACCATCCCTGCTACAGCGAGGAGGCGCACCATCACTTCGCGCGCATGCATGTGGCGGTGGCGCCGGCCTGCAATATTCAGTGCAACTACTGCAACCGCAAGTACGACTGCGCCAACGAATCGCGCCCGGGCGTGGTGAGCGAGAAGCTGACCCCGGAACAGGCAGCGAAGAAAGTCCTGGCGGTCGCCTCCACCATTCCGCAGATGACCGTGCTGGGCATCGCCGGACCCGGGGACCCACTCGCCAACCCCGAGAAAACCTTCAAGACCTTCGAGCTGGTGGCCCAGACCGCGCCCGACATCAAGCTGTGCGTGTCGACCAACGGTCTCGCCCTGCCGGAGCACGTGGAGCGCCTGTCGCAGTACAACATCGACCACGTCACCATCACCATCAACATGGTCGATCCCGAAGTCGGGCAGCACATCTACCCGTGGATCTTCTGGAAGAACAAACGCTGGAAGGGCATCGACGCGGCGCGCATTCTTCACGAACACCAGATGCGCGGCCTGGAGATGCTCACCGAGCGCGGCATCCTGTGCAAGGTGAACTCGGTGATGATCCCCGGCATCAACGACCAGCACCTGGTCGAGGTGAACAAGGCCGTGAAGTCGCGCGGCGCCTTCCTGCACAACATCATGCCGCTTATCTCCGCGCCGGAACACGGCACCGTGTTCGGCCTCAACGGCCAGCGCGGCCCCACCGCGCAGGAACTCAAGGCGCTGCAGGATTCGTGCGAAGGCGAGATGAACATGATGCGCCACTGCCGCCAGTGCCGCGCCGATGCCGTCGGCCTCCTGGGCGAGGATCGCAGCGCCGAGTTCACCACCGAGAAGATCGAGTCGATGGACGTTCACTACGACCTGGAAGGCCGCAAGGCCTACCAGGCGGCGGTGGAGCAGGAACGCCAGGCCACGGTGGCGGCCAAGCAGGCCGAGCTGGCCGATCTGGAGGCGGAGTTCAGCGATGTGAAAGTTCTGATCGCCGTCGCGACCAAGGGCCACGGGCGGATCAACGAACACTTCGGCCATGCCCAGGAGTTCCAGATTTACGAGCTCAGCACTGAAGGGTCCAAGTTCGTCGGCCATCGCCGCGTCGATCTCTACTGCCAGGGCGGATTCGGCGAGGAAGACACCCTGCCGACCGTGATCCGCGCCATCAACGACTGCGTCGCCGTGTTCGTGGCCAAGATCGGCGGCTGTCCGAAAGACAGCCTGAAGGCGGCGGGCATCGATCCGGTGGACAAGTACGCGCACGAATTCATCGAACAGTCCGCGGTGAAGTACTTCAAGGAATACCTGGCGAAAGTGAAGTCCGGCGAAATCGTGCATGCCGCCCGCGGCGACGCCGACATCCGCCAGGGCGCCTACATCGCCGCATGACCTTTATCTGCAACAGCTAGGAGAGCAAGACCATGGCATTCAAGATCATCACCTCCCAATGCACCGCCTGTTCGGCGTGCGAACCGGAGTGCCCCAACAACGCCATTCGCGAGAAGGACGGCACCTTCATCATCAAGCCGGAGAAGTGCACCGAGTGCATCGGCTACTTCGACGATCCGCAGTGCGTCGCGGTGTGCCCGGTCGACGACACCTGCGTGATCGACAACAGCTACCCGCGCTACGTGGCGGCCTAGGAGATCGCGATGGAGCTGTCTCTTACCCCTGCCGCCCAGAAGTTCGTGCGCCGCATGATCAACTTCGGCGGCGCCGGAGCGAACGCCGGCTTTCGCCTGACGGTCAGCGCCGGCGGCTGCTCCGGGCTCGCCTCCGAATTCACCGTGGAGTCGGTTCCGCTGGCGGGCGATGCGGTGGTCGAGGTCAGCGGCGTCAAGCTCTTCCTGCCGGCGGAAAGCCGCCTGCTGCTGGAAGGCGCGACCATCGATTTCGCGGATACGCCGACCAACAGCGGGCTGACCTTCGTCACGCCGAATTCGCCGTCCTGCGGGTGCAGCAGCTCCAGCAGCAGCGGCGTGGCCAGCATCGATATTTCCAGCATCGGCCACAGGCATTGAGGCCAGGAAAGGTGAGCGCACGATGGCTACGGCATGGAAAATGGAGGGCAGGATCGTGACGGCAATCCCCGCCGTGCCGGCGGACATGGATCCCGAATGGCTGGAGCGTGCCTGTCTGGGCGGCCATCTGCCGGACCAGGCCGAGCAGCACCTGCGTCTGGCCGGACTCAACTACCAGCACGACGTGGTCGCCGAGCGCTATCTGTCCCAGGCGCAGGCCCTGGCGCCCGGCCACGCCGCCGTGCTGATCGCGCTGTACCGCTTCTATTTCTACAAGGGGCGCCTTGCCGATGCACTGGAAGTGGCCGAGCGCTGCCTGGCCAAGGCCGCGCGCGACAACCGCCTGAACGAAGACTGGCGCCGCGTGCAGCGCGGCGATGCGGAATTCGGCTGCTACGACGCCATCCTGCCGCGCTTCTACCTGTTCACCCTGAAGGCCTGCGGCTATCTGCAGATGCGCCTGGGACGGCTGGAGGAAAGCCATGCCGTGCTGACCAAGATGCTGGAACTCGACCCGAGCGACAAGCTGAACGCCACGGTGCTGCTCAAGGTGCTGGCGCGCCACGGCCGGGAGGACGAGGATGAGTGAGATCGGCCCCCCTGTCGACTGGCAAGGCTGCGCGGTGGACTGCGCGGGCTGTTCCTGCCGCGAGCTGCTGGCCCAGGAGCGTTGCCGCATCGGCCATGCCTGCGTGCACGACCGCTACGCCAAGCGTATCGACCGCTTCTTTTCCTGGAATCCGGAGCGGGCCAGGGATTATCTCGGCCATCCCTATTTCGAGGTGCGTGCGGTGGCGGCCAAGTATGTGGACGTGTTCCATCTGCCGCAGCTGATCCTCGATCCGGACGAGACCGTGCGCTGGAGTGCGGCGCTCAGGCTGCCGCCCAGGCACTTGCTGACGCTGATGTGCGACCCGCACCGCGAGGTGCGGATACGGGTGGCGGCGCGCCTCGACCCCCACGATCTCGACGCCATGATCGATGACCCCGATTACTACGTGCGGCAGGTGGTGGCGCGGCGCCTCCCGGAACACCGCCTGACCCTGATGATGGAAGACGAGGATCCCGCCGTGCGCTGCACGGTGGCCGGCCGCATCGGCGATGCCTGGCTGCCGGCCATGGCAAGGGACGGCGAGGCCGCCGTTCGCCGCGAAGTGGCCAAGCGCATGAAGGCGTGGCAGCTGCTCCTGCTGATGGACGATCCCGACTGGCGTGTGCGCTACGAAGTGGCCAGCCGGGCCGAGCGCAGTCATCTGAACCGCCTGGCCAACGACGAGGACGAACTCGTGCGCGGCGTCGCCCGTCATCGCCTGGGCAGAGGCAGCGGCGCCGGCCGGCCGGTGGCGCTGAAGCAGACGTGCCAACCGTTTTAACGATCAGGATTCAGGAGTCCGAACATGGCCAAGATCAGTCGCGACAGTGACATTGTGGAGATCACCGCCGACCCGATTTTCGACTACGGGGCGAAGGTGAAGTCCATCAAGACGATACGCAACGACGGCACCTACGCCGGCAAGGACATCGGCGAAGTCCTGGTGAAAAAAGGCGACATCGGCTACGTCACCAGCATCGGCACCTTTCTCCAGCAGTTCTACATCTACGCCGTCGATTTTGTCGACACCGGCCACCGCGTCGGCATGCGCGGCAAGGAACTGGAGGCCGTCGCGGACGCATCCGTTTCCCTGCCTGCCGAGGTTGCCGGGGAGGTCGCATGATCGAGCCGCGCGAAGCGAAATACCAATGGGGCCAGCGCATCGTGGCCACGGTCGACATGTACAACGACGGCAGCTATCCGGACCGCGAGCCGGAGGCCTTGCTAGTGAGCAACGGCACGCCGGGGGAAATCGTCAATGTGGGCTATCACGAGGAGCTTAATTTGCCTGTCTACCTGGTTGAATTCCAGGCGGGCGGCGTGGTGGGTTGCCTCGAAGAAGAAATCACCCCGGCATGAGGAACCCGGCGTGGGCGATGCGGCAAGACAGACACACTGCATGCATCCGAACGATGTGGATCGAAAGCGCATCGAGCGGGCGCTGGACGCGCGCGTACGCTACCGCTACGTCAGCCCGGAAGTGCGGGCGGATGAGGGCGGCTACCGGATACTGAGCCCCTGCTGCTCGCGCAATGTCGATCAGTCCGGCGGGGTGATCGATATCGCGCGGCTGGAGTATGTGGCCGAGTTGCAGACGTGGCATCTGTTCCGCAAGGACCATGCGCGGCGCACCTGGGAGTTTTATGGGGATTTCGGCGCCTTGGGCGCGCTGCTGCACTTTTTGAATCAGGACCCGGATCGGATATTTTGGCAATGACGCACCCCGACAGCATCATCTATCTGGACAACAATGCCACCACGGCGCTGGCACCCGAATGCGTGGAGCCGGTGCTGGCCTGCCTGCGCGACGTCTACGGCAACCCGTCCAGCAAACACGCCGCCGGTGCGCGGGCGAGGGAACAGGTGGAGCAGGCGCGCGCCGCGGTGGCGCGGCTGCTGAATGCGGCGCCGGCCGAGATCGTGTTCACCGCCGGCGGCACCGAAGCCAACCACCTGGCGATCCGGGGCGCGCTGGCGGCAAACCCCGGCAAGCCTCATGTGGTGGTCAGCGCGGTCGAGCATCCCTCGAACCTGCGTCTGCTGGCCCACCTGGAGGCCGACGGCGTGCGCGTGACCCAACTGCCGGTCGACCGCGAAGGCGGGCTGGATCCTGCGGCGCTGGAACGCGCGATCACGCCGGACACCGCGCTGGTCTCGCTGATGTGGGCCAACAACGAAACCGGCGTGCTGCTTCCGGTCGCGGACGCGGCGCACGTCGCCAAATCGAAAGGCGTGCTGTTTCACACCGATGCAGTGCAGGCCACTGGCAAGATTCCCATCGACCTGGCGCTGGTGCCGGTCGACCTGCTGTCGCTCTCCGGCCACAAGTTCCACGCGCCCAAGGGCGTCGGCGCGCTGTTCGTGCGCAAGGGCCTGAAGCTGCAGCCCATGCTGTTCGGCCACCAGGAGCGCGGACGTCGCGGCGGCACCGAGAACGTCCCGGCCATCGTCGGCATGGGCCTGGCCTGCGAACTCGCGGCCAGCGAACTGGAAGCCAAGGCCGCGGCCACGGCCGCCCTGCGCGACCGGCTCGAATCCGGGCTGCTTGCGCGGATTCCCTCTACCCGCATCAACGGCGGCACGGCGCCGCGGGTGGCCAACACCAGCAGCGTGCGCTTCGGCGAGCTGGCGGCCGAGGCCATTCTCGACAAGCTCGACCGCGCCGGCATCTGCGCCTCGTCCGGCGCCGCCTGCACCGCCGGCGGCAGTGAGCCGTCGCATGTGCTGGTCGCCATGGGTTTGAGCGAAACGGAAGCGCTGGCGACGATCCGGTTTTCGTTGAGCCGCTACACGACGGCAGACGAAATCGACCAGGTCATCGACGTGCTGGCTTCGACTGTAAAACGCATGACCGCCGAGGCGGCGTGAACCCTTCGCAAATAAGGAAACACCATGAAAGTCATGATCAGGAAAGATGCCCAGGGAAGCCTGTCCGCCTACGTGCCGAAAAAGGATCTGGAAGAGCCCATCGTCTCGATGGAACAGGCGGGCATGTGGGGCGGCATCGTGACGCTGGCCAACGGCTGGCGCCTGGAGCTGCCGGAGATGGCGCCGGAAACGAGCCTGCCGGTCACGGTGGAAGCGCGCCGGCTGGGAGAGGTGGCATGATCAGCGGGGACGATCTCGCCCGCATCGATGGCCTGCTGGTGGCGCCGCCGGCGGGAGGCAATCCGCTCGCCGATTTCCGCAGCAACTTTCCCGGCCTCTCGCTCACCCGTTGCGACGCGAGCGACATGGGCGGCGAGGCGCCGTACCGCGAATATCCGTCCTTCAACCTCTACCTGGTCGACGGCAGCGACCACTGCTGGCACTTGACCGGCGATCCGGCGGCCGCCACCGGCGTCGTCGTCGCCGCGCGTCGCGCCTGAGGAGACGTCATGAACCAAGGCTGGATTCCTCTCTCCGACCCCGACATCAGCCTGCTGGAACTGGAGGCGGTTGCCGGCGTGCTGCAATCGCCGCGCCTGAGCCAGGGCCCGGCGGTCGCGGCCTTCGAAACTGCCTTTGCCGCGTATACCGACCGCAGGCACGGCGTGGCGGTGGCCAGCGGCACCCTCGGGCTGCTGCTGGCACTGAAGGCGATGGGCATCGGCCCCGGCGACGAGGTCATCGCCTCGCCCTACAGCTGGCATCAGATCGCGCATGCCATCGCGCTGGCCGGCGCAACGCCTGTGTTCGCCGACATCGACTACTGGTCGGGCACGCTGGCGCCGGACAAGGTCGAGGCCAAAATCACCACGCACACCCGCGCCATCCTCGCCGGCAACACCAACGGCCATCCGGCGCCGTGGTCTGCACTGCGCGACATCGCCAGCCGCCACGGGCTCAAGCTGATCGAGGACTCCACCGAGGCCATCGGCTCCACCTACCAGGGCCGCCGGGTGGGCGGCTTCGGCGACTGCGCCCTATTCGATTTTTCCCAGCCGTCTGCATTGACCTGTGGCGAAGGCGGCATGGTGGTGACCGACGATGCCGAACTGGCAAGCAAGCTGCGCTATCTGCGCAGCCGCAAGCCGGACGACCGCTTCTCCATCGTTATCGGCGGCATGCTGCCGTACCAGGCGGGCATGAACGAGATGACCGCGGCGCTCGGCCTCACCCAGCTTGAGCGCATCGACCAGATCCTCGACCGCCGCAAGGGCATCGAGCAGCTTTATTACGACTACGTCAAATCCTTCGAAGGCCTCAAGGACCCCTACATCGGGCCGGACGTCACCGAAGTGCACTGGTTCCTGTACCTGGTGCACCTGGGCACGCGCTTCACCAAGAGCAGCCGCGATGCCATCGTCAACGACCTCGCCACCGAGAAGGTCGAGGCCGCGGCCTACTGCCAGCCGCAGCACCTGCAGGCGTTCTACACCAACCTGGGCTATCGCAAGGGCGATTTCAAGGTCACCGAAAAAGTGGCCGACCGCATCATCGCGTTGCCTTTTCACGTGCATCTAAGCGAAGACCAGATCGGCTTCATCGTGCAAACCGCCAAGGACGCGTCGATCAACATCGGCGCCGGTTCGGCTATTTATCTTTAAACCATGAGTTATCTAAGACTCAGCAAACACCCAAGGAGCAATGCAATGCCAATGTTGACCATCCAGCCTTCGGGCAAAACCGTGCCGTCCGCCGAAGGCATGAGCATCCTCGAAGCCCTGCTCGCCGCCGGCGAATCGATCCCGCACAAATGCGACGGCAAGGCCGAATGCGGCTCCTGCCATATCTTCGTCGTTGAAGGGCGCAAGACCCTGTCCAAAACCCAGCGCGCCGAGAACGAAAGGCTCGATGCCATCGTCGGCGTCAGCTCCAAATCGCGCCTGGCCTGCCAGGCGAAGATCGGCACCGAGGACGTGACGGTCGAGTTGCTCGGCTTCGGTTCCGGCCTGTAATCCATTGCTAAGGAGAGAGTGAAATGGAAAACGATCAAGTCATGATTCACGTGCGCTTTGCCCCCAACGGCACGGTCACGGAAATCGGCGAACGCCCCGCGGCGCTCAGCGCGCAGGACTGGTTCAACCTGCTCACCCGTTCCACCACCGACAACTACGAAACCCTGTCCGGCGGGCGCGCGCTGTTTCGCCTGCCGCGCCAGCAGGTCGATCAGCTGAAATCGTCAGCGGCTTAAGGAGAACCAACCATGGACAAGGCCAACGCCCTGATGAACGAGATCACCGCGCACCTGGAAGAAGGCGGCGTCGTCCCCTACCTGGGGCCGGGGGTGCTCGATCTTGTGCCGGGCGGATGCCCGGTGCCCAAATCTCCCGAGGCGCTGGTGAAGCGCATGGTGGCGAAGTCGAGCGTACCGTTCAAGATACGCGGCAACATGACCGCCACGGCGCAGTACATCGAGAACTTCAAGCACCGCAAGACCCTGGTCGGCATCATGGCGGAAGCCTTTGCCCCCGGCGTGCCGCCGACCCCGCTGCACCAGTACCTGGCGCGCATCGTGCGCAAGCCGCTGCTGATCGTCGATGCCTGGTATGACAACGCCATGGAAACCGCCCTGCAGGCGCGCAACCTGTGGGGGCAGGTGCAGGGCGTGAGCCAGTCCGAGCATTTCGGCACCTGGGTGCATTACTTCAGGCCGAATGGCATGCAGGCCGACCCGTTCGAGGCCGACACCTGGGACACCCTGCTCTACAAACCCATGGGTTCCATTTCCCCGGCCAAGAATTTCCTGGTGTCCGACACCGACTTCGTCGAAGTGCTGACCGAGATCGACATCCAGACCCCGATCCCGGACATCGTGCAGCAGCTGCGCAGCGGCCGGCATTTTCTCTTCCTCGGCTGCCGCTTCCGCAACCAGCTGGAGCGCACCTTCGCGCGCCAGATCATGAAACGCTCCTCCGACACGCACTGGGCGGTGCTGCCGGGCGAGCTCACCCGGAACGAAGCGCGCTTCCTGGAAGAGCAGAACATCCAGCGCATCGACATGCCGCTGGAGGAATTCGTCAGCCTGCTGGCCGGCGAAGTGCAGCAGGAACAGTTGGCCGTCGCCGTCTGACGTGGCGCTACCCGTCAGATCGGCACCGGCGGTTTCGACGACATGGGCCCGCCGGCATTGCACGGTGAACGGTTCGACCGGAAGCACGGCCTTTAGATCATGGCAGTCTCCCCCCGCTCGCCTTCTATGAGCGCGTGGGCCTTACTCGTTCAACCAAGACTGTGCTGCGGCGCTTGGGGAGTGACCGAATCCGGCCAGAAGCGGAAGTTCAAGATGTGGGGTCCGACCGTCTGAAAGTCGGCCTTATGGTCGGGTAGCGGCAGCGCATTGCTGCGCCGCCGCCCCCTAAGAACCGTACGTGCGCCTCACGACGCATACGGCTCAAGCCCCTCAAAAGCATCTTGCGACACTCGGTTTCACAACTGTATTTTCCGGCAA